>NZ_CP009286.1:5065000-5365000 GCF_000758685.1 Paenibacillus stellifer | reverse complement strand
CGCAGGGTGGCCGTAGGTGTCGTTGATCTGCTTGAAATGATCGATATCAATGGCGAGAAGCGACAGGCACTCTCCCCGGCGTTCGGCGCGGGCAATCTCCGTATCCAGATGCCGGTGAAACTGGCGGAGGTTATTCAGGCTGGTCAGGTAGTCGGTCGTAGCGTTCAGCTCAAGCTGGGTATAGAGGTCGTTCGAGCGGTAAATATATTCGGCGACATAGTAGATGGCAAGACCGGCGGCAACCGTGACGGCGAACTGCAGCGGGTAAAAGTCCATAACAAGCCGGATATCCCCCAGGTTGTTCACAAGCGTCACCAGGGTAATGCCAAGACAGAGCAAATTGCTGACGGTTACCTTGCGAAGACGCGACCACGGAAGCAGGGAGATCCAGCAGCATAAGAGGCCGCCAATCAGCAGGGAAACCGCGGCTGAGATCGAATTATAGGAAGCCCCGTATATTAGGATGCGGCTAACGGACAATAGCATGGTGCAGATCAGTCCGGGAAGCCAGCCGATATACGACGAAATCAGCACGATGGTCAGATGTCTAAGATTCGCGTAGGTGTCCGGGCCGACCGGAAACGAATAGCTCATCAAGACGATGCCGAAGCATCCGAAGAGCAGTCCCGCACTGACGCGGGTAATCCTGCTGACGGAATGTCCGGCGATATTGTATTTTTTGGACAGCATCCCCGAAAGAAACAGAAACGTAACGAGGATGCAGAAATTAGCGAAAAGGCTGTTCAGTAGTTCGATTATCAACATAGGAAAATCTTGAGCTCCTCTGCCCAATATGGCTTGGACGTAATCAGTTGCGGTTCGAGTCTATTTTATCGGAATTTACAGTAAAAGTGTTGACGTTTTTTGTCGAATTGGATCGAAATATTGGCGATTTTTCGGATTGCCGCTTGTTTTCGGGTTCCTTTTATTAGGAATGACTCGACCGGATTGACCGGAACACACAAACGATTTATACTTGATCTAAAAATAAAATAGTTAGGATGATTGATGTGAGACATATAAACCTGACTTCACAGCGTCAAGCTGTCTATAATATTGTCCGTGATTCCCATGACCATCCAACCGCCTCCGATGTGATGAACCGTCTCGTCGAGAAAGGACATAACCTTGCTTATGGAACCGTGTACAACTCCCTCCGCTATTTGACTGACAAGCAACTGATCCGCGAACTGAAGCTGGGCGAAGCAGCGAGCCGTTACGATGCCCGGATGGATGAGCACCAGCATATCATCTGTGAGGTGTGCGGAGCCGTCGACGAGGTCATGACGCATGTGCCGGAGCCCTGGATGGATTCGGTCGCGAAAGAGACCGGGTACAGCATCGGCCATGCGCATGTCGTCTTCAGCGGCGTATGCCCATCCTGCCGCAGCAAAGTAGTGAACTAAGTCCCGCCCCGAAGGCGGAACAGAGCGATCTGGAACAACGAAACGAATAGCTGAATCGAAAGGCGTCTCCTTCACAGGCAAGAACGAAGGAGGCGTCTTTATGCTGTTTTGCACAATATAAAGTAAAAAAATGGCTGATAGGTGCCGATATACTGATATACCTTATGTATGCGACCGTATCTCCCTAGTACGCCTGCGGCACTGATGCTGTAAGTTTAAGAAGCGTTGCCCGCGATCCAGCAGGTCTGACTCCCATATTCTTAGGCGTGTACACAAGGGTAACAGAAAGAAATGGGGGATTGGAAATGCCTGAACCAAAGAAGAAGGCGCGCCTGAATATGCGTACCAAGCTGGCGGTGACGTACCTGATTGTGCTGCTCATCCCTAGCCTTGTCGTCGCGGGTCTTACCTTCAGGTCTGCAAGCGCCAACCTGGGCGCCCAACTGGCTGGAAGTGCCCGTGAGAGCGTGGAGACGGTCAATGAGATCGTCGATAATAATATGGCCTCCAAAATCAATGACGTCAAATATTTCGTCGACGCACTCTCATCCGCCACAGTCAACAGCGATCCGAACGGATCGGGCTATGAAGAGCTGAAAGGCAGGCTGAAGGAATATGCCGCCATGCATCCCGATGTGCTGAACGTATACGTGGGGACCAAGCAGGGCAACGTTGTTACTTCGTCGGACGAATCGCTGCCTGCGGGCTTTGACCTGCGGACCGAAGCCTCCTATGTGAACGCCGTCAAGAAGGGACAGGGCGTCGTCATTTCCCCGGTATCCCAGAATGAACACAAAGAAACGGTCGTCTCTATATCCTCCGTTCTGAAGGATGGGGACGGTGTATTTGTCATGCAGCTCAACCTGAAGCAGCTTGCGGAGCTGGTCGACATGAACGTTGGCAAGAGGGGATACATTTTCATTATAGACAGCAGCAAGAGGTTCGTCGTACACCCGATAGAGACGGTCGGCAAGGAAGCGGAGCAGGCTTTTTTCCTGAAAATGTTCGACAAGGATTCCGCCACCTTCGATTATACATATAACGGAGTTCCCAAAGAGATGACCTATCTGATCAATAAGGCGACGGGCTGGAGAATCGCCGGCACCATCGACAAGAGTGAAATCTCGGAAGCCTCGGTGGAAGTCCGGAACACAGTTATCATCGTGCTCACTTTGTCCGTTCTGCTCGCGCTGGTGCTGATCGTCTTCATGATCCGCTCGCTTCTGAAACCGATCCGCCGGCTCGGACAGGCAACCGAGGTCATCAGCCGTGGCGATCTCTCCCAGGATATCGGCTCATTTGGAAATGATGAAATCGGCGAGCTGGCCGCGAACTTCAAGGCGATGGTCACGAGTCTTAGAGAGATGATTATCGGCGTTCGGGAAATGACCGACAATGTTTCCTCCTCGGCAGCAGAGCTGACTGCAGGCGCGGAACAGACGACCAAAGCCATCGAGCATGTCACCGTGGCGATTCAGGAAGTGGCGGCCGGAGGCGAGCGTCAGCTGAAGAGTGCGGCGCGCGGCGTGGAAGGCACTTCGGCCACCACGGCGGAAGTGGCGAACCTGTCGAACTACATGAACGAGGTGTCCCTGGTGATGGGGAAGACCACGGACACGGCGGTGTCAGGCAACGACGCTGTAATAATGGTTGTCGATAAAATCAACGGCATCCATGAAACGGTTGAGCAGCTAAGCACGGTGATCGGGACCCTGAACGAGCGGGGTGAACGCATCGGCGGGATTGTCGAGCTGATCATGGGCATCGCCCGCCAGACCAATCTGCTGGCTCTTAACGCTTCTATTGAAGCCGCACGTGCCGGCGAACAGGGCCGGGGCTTCGCAGTCGTCGCGGCAGAGGTTCGCAAGCTGGCTGAGCAATCCGAGAAATCGGCCAGTGAAATCGCTGATGTGATCCAGGCCATCCACAGTGAAATGAAGGAAGCGTCGGCACTGATGGACGACGCCAAGGAGAAAGTGTCGGATGGCGTTATAGCCGTCGACACCAGCGGCCGTTCTTTCTCTCGGATCCGCAAGGCGGTCAAGGGAGCTGCGGACAAGATCGAAGCCATGAGCCAAGGCGTCCGCACTCTGTCGGCGGAAGCCGACGGCATGGGGGCGGCGATGGAGGAGATCGGTCTGGTCTCCCGGGAGACGGCCGCCAATACGGAGATGATCTCGGCAGCGGCGGAGGAACAGTTGGCCTCGGTCGAGGAGATTGCCTCGTCATCCGCGGATCTCAGCCGTCTGGCGGACGAGCTTCAGGCGCTGGTCAGCCGGTTCAAGCTGTATTCGGATGAACAGTTCGAAGCTCCTGGTGAGCCAGCCGTCCGGACCGAAGATGACGCCCATTCCGGTGAAGACGGATCGTCTTCCGGAATCGCAAGCTAAATATCTCCCGGCCCTGCCCGAAAAGGCGGGGCCGGTCTTTTCTTACGGGCACTCTTGCAAGTATACTGAGAATCAACTACAGCGAAGAGAAGAGGGAGGAGCCGCGACATGGCAGATCAATTACAAGGAGTCATCATCGCTCTTGCCGGTCCGAGAAAATCGGAAGAGCTGGCCAAGCTGGTGACCAATATGGGTGGAACGGCACTGCTGCGGCCCGCTCAAGGAACGGTCTTTCTGGATGGGGAGGAGCTTCGCCGGGATCTTGCGGCCTGGATCGCCGATCCGCCGGACTGGAGCATTCTGACGACCGGCATGGGGCTTGACGCTCTGTTCGAGTCGGCGGCCGGGATGGGGCTTGAGGAGAAGTTTCGGGAGGTTCTGGCAGGATCGAGAATTGCCGCCAGGGGTTACAAGACCGTGAACGCCCTGAAGAAACGTGGGCTTGTTCCGGCAGTGAGAGACGATGACGGAAGCACCTCGGGTCTCATCAGAGGCCTTGAGGCTTATGATCTCAGAGGCGCCAGAGCTGTGCTGCAGCTTCACGGCGATCCCGCGCCGAGGCTGAACGCCTGGCTGCAGGAAGCGGGAGCCTCCGTTCAGCAGATTCTTCCCTACAAGCATCTCCCGCCCGAGGAGGAGAGCCTTGCGCTGCTTCTGGAAGAGATTATTCAGGGCAAAGTGGATGCCGTCACCTTTACGAGCGCGCCGCAAATCCGGTTTCTGGCGGAATATGCGGAGAGCCGGGGCATGCTGCCCGCCATGCTTGAAGCATTTGAGACTTCCGTGCTTGCGGTATCGGTCGGCAAGGTGACCGCCGATTCACTGAAGGAAGCGGGGATCAGCCGCATCGTCGTGCCGGAGCAGGAGCGGATGGGCAGCATGATTGTGGAGCTTGGCCGCTATCTCGCGGCGCGGCAGTAGCAGCCGGATTCTCAGGCAGACACAGGGAGCATTTCCGACCGGGTATTCGGGAGGGAATGCTCTTTGGCATGGCGGGAGGCGCGGCCAATATGCAGGCTTACATGGACATCCGGCACCATTTTCCTTACAATAAAGGCAGCAATACTGGATTCGACGCACAAGGAGGACTCCTTTTATGGATAAAAGAAAATGTCTGCTGCTGGGTGAGTATACACATCCCCGCTTTCATCCGCTTCAGGGAGTGGATAAGCAGATTACCCATGTTCTGAATGAATTAATGACTGTCCAGTGTACGGAAAATAAAAAAATGATGCTGGCCGAGAATCTCGGCAGCTATGATCTGTGCATCGCCTACAATGAGCTGTGGAACGAGTCTGTCTCCCCGCAGCAGGCGTCGGGCCTGCTGAGTTATGTGTCGGGCGGCGGCGGACTTATCGTTGTACATACCGGTCTCTCGCTCGCGAACCGTTATGAGCTCGCCCAGTTGATCGGAGCCAAATTTACGGGCCATCCCCCGTACACGCCCCTGCAATTCCGGGTGCTGGCGCATGATCATGACATTATGGAGGGCGTTGAGGATTTTGCGCTGGAGGAAGAGCCTTACCGGTATGAGTTCGATCCCTTCACCGAGAAGACGGTTCTGATGGAGTACGAAGCGGACGGCGAAACCTGGCCTGCGGCCTGGTGTCACAGCTACGGGCTGGGACGGGTAGTGTATCTCATGCCGGGTCATCACGAGCCTTCGTTCCGTCACCCGGAAGTGCGCAAGCTCCTGCTTCAGGCCGCCACCTGGGCGGCGCGGATTCCGCACGTTCAATAAGTTCACCTGTTTTTGTTGTTCCCCACAGCTTGGGGTATAATTTACCCGTTGCCTGCTATTAACGGATACTCTAGGAGGAAAAGATGATGAGCGATTTGTTTAAGAAAGCTATCTCTTTGGGCGTAGGTCTCACCGTTGTCAGCAAGGAAAAGATAGAGAAGGCTGTAGACGAGCTTGTGAAGCGGGGCGAGGTTGCACCCTCCGAATCGCGCGCGCTTGTCGACCGGCTGATCGAGCGGGGCGAAGAGGAACGGAGCGCCTTCAAAACGGCTGTCCAGGAACAGGTGCAGCGCGTGCTGAAGGAGCTGGATGTTCCGGTTAAGAGCGATGTCGCCGCACTGGAAGAACGGATCGCCGTACTGGAACGCCGTCTGGCAGAGCTGGAGGGAATTTCGCGCCTGGAGGGCACGTACTCCGCCAGCGACGACCGCCTGCCGGATTCCGGCGCGGATTGAGGAATGGTTCGGATCAGACATGCCGGACGCTACCGGACGATCGCCATGGCGCTGATGCGTCATGGCTTCGGCTATATGGTAGAGGAATTGGGACTGTACCGGGTGCTCTCGCTCCCCCGCCGGCTTGTGACGCAGGAGGAGCACTCGGGACGAAGCCTCGGGGAACGGATTCGCCTCGTCCTGGAGGATTTGGGGCCGACCTTCGTCAAGCTCGGCCAACTGGCCAGCACCCGGTCCGATCTGCTCCCGGAGCCGATCATTCAGGAACTGGTCAAGCTGCAGGACCATGTTCCGCCTTTCCCCCCGGATACGGCCCGGCATATTCTGGAGCAGGAGCTTGGTCTGACTCTCGAAGAGGTGTTCGAATCCTTCGAAGCGGACCCTCTTGCGGCGGCCTCCATCGGCCAGGTACACCGTGGCGTGCTCCACGGCGGCCAGGCTGTGGCCATCAAAATTCAGCGGCCCGGAGTGACGCGAATCATGACCCGGGACCTGGAAATTCTCCGTGATCTGGCGGCGCTTGCCGAGAGGCGTATGGCCTGGGCAAGACAGTATGGCATTTACCGGATGACGGAGGAATTCTCCAGATCCCTTCTCAGCGAACTGGATTACACCCAGGAGGGGCGGAACGCAGAGCGGATCGCACAGCAGCTGGCGGATAATAAATCGGTCTATATTCCGGCAATCTATTGGGAGTACTCCTCCTCCCGGGTGCTGACCATGGAATACGTGCAGGGCATTACGCTGAACCGCCGGGAGGCGCTGCTTAGCCAGGGAATAAGTCTGAAGGATACGGCCGAACGGCTGGTGGATATGATGCTGCGGCAGATTTTTATCGACGGCTTCTTTCATGCCGATCCCCATCCCGGGAATGTGATGGTTACCCGTGAAGGCAAAATCGCGCTGATTGATTTCGGAATGGTGGGGCGTCTCAACGAGGAGACGAAGGATCATTTGTCGAGCCTCATCATCGCGCTGATGCGCCGGAATACGGATGCAATGGTCCGGGCGATTCTCCGCCTCGGGGTAGTCCCGGAGGAAGCGAACCGTTCGGAAATATATGAGGATGTAGACCGGCTGAGGGAGGATTACTACGACGTCCCGTTCAGCCAGGTCAGCATCGGACGGGCTCTGAACGATTTGTTCGCGGTAGCGCAGCGCCACCATCTGGTCGTTCCGGCGGAGCTGACGCTGCTCGGAAAGACGATGCTGACCCTGGAGGGCGTGGTCACGGACCTCGATCCCGGCTTCAGCATCATCCAGATGGCTGAGCCTTTCGGCCGGAAGCTGGTGAAGCAGCGCTTCAGCGGCGGACGGCTTCAGCGCAAGCTGGTCGGCGGGGTGGCGGAGATCGCAGAAAGCCTCATCGAGCTGCCGGGACAGGCCCGCCAGCTGTCGGAGCTGATCGGCAAAGGCAAGCTGAAGGTGGAGGTCGGCGTTCCCGAAGTCCAGAACCTGCTCCGCAAGCTGGACCGGATCGGGAATCGGCTGTCGTTCAGCATTGTGCTGCTGTCGTTCAGCATTATCATGGTCGGTCTTATCATCGGCTCGTCACTGCGGCGGGACCCTTCGATGATTTGGAATTTCCCGACCGTCGAGATCGGCTCGGTTATCGCGCTGCTGATGTTTTTGTGGCTGCTGTATTCGATTTTTAAATCGGGAAGGTTCTAGCTCCCTGCGGGCCAAACAATATAACATAACCGATTAGGGCGGAAGAACTCCGGCAGGAGTTGTTCCGCTTTTATGTCGGACGAAACGTTACTACACATGAAAGAAGAAGGTGATAAGAATGCCAGGATTTAAAGAGTTGGGGGTTTCGGAAGAGTTGACCGGGATTCTTCGGGGGCAGGGCATTGCACAGCCTACTCCCGTGCAGGCGGAGGCGATTCCGCCGCTGGTCCAGGGACTGGACGTGATTGCAAGAGCGAAGACGGGAACGGGAAAGACATTGGCGTTCCTGCTGCCGATTCTCGATAAAATCAGGCCGGAGCGGCCGTTTCCGCAGGCGTTGATCCTTGCTCCTACGCGGGAGCTGGCGCTTCAGATTACAGAGGAAGCGCGCAAGCTGACCGAGAAGAGCGATATCAAGATCCTGGCCGTATACGGCGGACAGGATGTGGAGAAGCAGCTGCGCAAGCTGGAAGGCGGCCGGCATCTGATTATCGGAACGCCGGGAAGACTGCTCGATCACATGCGCCGCGAGACGCTAAGCTTGGGCGGCGTCACGATGCTTGTGCTCGATGAAGCAGATCAGATGCTTCACATGGGCTTCCTGGACGAGGTGGAGAGCATCATTACGGCAGTGCCTTCGCGGCGCCAGACGATGCTGTTCTCGGCGACGATGCCTGATCCGATCAAGCGGCTGGCATCAAGCTATATGCGCCAGCCGATCGACATCGTGATCAAGAGCGGCTCGCCGATTCCGCTGGACAACATCCGCCAGCAGGTCGTCGAATGTACGGACCGCGCCAAGGAAGAGGCGCTGAAAGCGCTGATTGAACGGGATCGGCCGTACCTGGCGATTATTTTCTGCCGGACGAAGCGGCGGGTGTCGAAGCTGAACGAAGCGCTGCAGGAAGCGGGCTATGACTGCGACGAGCTGCATGGCGATCTGTCGCAGAACAAGCGGGAGGCTGTCATGAAGACGTTCCGCGAGGCGAAGCTGCAGCTGCTGGTCGCCACAGATGTCGCCGCCCGGGGCCTTGATGTCGAGGGCGTGACGCATGTGTTCAACTACGACATGCCGCTCGACGTCGACAGCTACATCCACCGCATCGGCCGCACGGGCCGTGCGGGCGGCAAGGGGCTGGCGATCACCTTCGCTTCGCCGCGCGACCGCGCGGGACTCGAGATGATCGAGAAGGGCATTTCGCAGCGCCTGGAACGGCGCCGCTACGAGAAGGGCGAACTCGGCGAGGCCGCATTCGCCACTCCCAGCGCGGCACGCGCCAAGACCGCGCCGGAGACGGCGCGCGGCGGACGCGGTTCCCGCGCAGGCGGAGCTGCCGCCGGCGGCCGATCGCAGCGCGGCGGCGCGGCAGCGGGCGGCCGGGGCAGGGAATCCGGCCGCAGGGACGATCGCGGCCGGGAAGCTGGCGGCCGTGGCAGTGCGGTAGCTGGCGGCGGGAGCAGGGAATCCGGCCGCAGGGACGATCGCGGCCGGGAAGCTGGAGGCCGTGGCGGTGCGGTAGCTGGCGGCGGGAGCAGGGAGTCCGGCCGCAGGGACGATCGCGGCCGGGAAGCTGGAGGCCGCGGCAGTGCGGTAGCTGGCGGCGGGAGCAGGGAGTCCGGCCGCAGGGACGATCGCGGCCGGGAAGCAGGCGGCCGTGGCGGTGCGGTAGCTGGCGGCGGGCGCGTCAAGGACGCCGCCGGCCGGAGCGGCGCGCCCGCGTGGCAGGGGCGCCAGGAGAATGCGCCGTCCCGCGCCCAGGGCGGGGCGGGCAAAGGCGGCCCGCGGGCCGGTGCAGGCAAGAGCGGCCGGCAGGCAGGCGGACGCGGGAAGGATGCCGGGCGCAGCGGCGGCGGGTACGGCAGTGGAGGGCGCGGCGCGGGAAGCGGTTCGGCGGGCCGTGGAGGCGGCTCCCGTGGTTCACGCGGCAGGTAGTCTGTGGCAGCAATAGCACGCTGCATCAGTATCTTCCGCTGCTACAGGAAGACGGTTTTGAGGCCGTCCTTACTGGAAAGTTGAGGAATTTCACGGGCGGCTGAAACTTTTGCCGCCTTAATGCTGTCTATATGCTGTACAAGCAGTACCGGGTCAGTGCGTCTGCAATACGAAATTATGGAAATCAAGCGAATTTTTTTTCACGGAACATCAAGAGTTGATCCCATACTTTTGGACGTGAACGCGCACGGGTTGAGGAGGAAATGCAATGCGAGGCAAATGGTGGGTTCCCCTGCTGCTGCTGGTTGTAATCGCGGCAGGCTGGGCAATAGGCCGGTATACGGCGCCGTCTCCTTCCGCCGGTGGTTCGGCGGCGACGGAGCAGCAGGAATTGAACGGCGGAACGTCTACGGCTGCGCCCGGTTCCGAAGTCTCTCCGGCCCCTTCACCTTCCGGAGCACCCGGTGGCAATGAAGTCCGGCAAGCCGATACGGAGCCCGACAGCATCGGCGTTATCGTGAACAAGCAGTATGGACTGGAGGAAGGCTATAAGCCGGAGGATCTCGTATATCCGAACGTGCCGTTTATTTTCAAGGAGAAAATCGAGAAGCGCATGCTCCGCAAGGAAGCCGCTGCGGCTCTGGAAGAGATGTTCGCCGGAGCGGAGAAGGACGGCGTCTATCTGGCCGGTGTCTCCGGCTACCGTTCTGAAGCGACGCAGACGGTGCTCTTCGACAATTACGTGAAGCGGGACGGCGAGGAGAAGGCGCGCACTTACAGCGCGGTCCCGGGTCATAGCGAGCACCAGACGGGGCTGGCGATCGACCTGTCCGGACGGGACGGCAAATGCGCGGCGGAGAGCTGCTTCGCCGGAACGAAGGAGGCGGACTGGCTGGCGCAGCATGCGCCGGAGTACGGCTTCATCATCCGCTACCCGGAAGGCAAAGAGGCCATAACCGGCTATATGTACGAGGCCTGGCATGTCCGCTATGTCGGCAAGGAGCTTGCCCGTACGCTTACGGAGAAGGGTCTTACGCTGGAGGAATATTATAACGCCGTGCCGGTATCGAAGTAGGCTCCCGCTAACAGGCTTTTTCGAGCTTTTTGGGAGCACATTATCATGCGGTGCCTGGAAGGGGACTTTTGCTGTTCGTGAGCGAAAGTCCCTTTTTTGCGTTGTGGCGGATAGGCCTGTTCCCCAAAAACTTCCGGCGGGTCCGCCCACCCCAAAAAAACGGCTGAGTAAGCGCACTATAGGGAGAATGGATATTCTGTGGAAAATGCGCCGGAACACTGGTACGCTTGAGGAAAAAGGCGGAAGGATGGCTTGACGATGTTAAAACTCAGCGTGCTGGACCAATCTCCGGTCTCGGAGGGAAGCTCGGCGGCGGAGGCGCTCCGCCAGACGGTGGCTCTGGCAAAGGAGGCAGAGCGCCTCGGTTACACCCGCTTCTGGGTCGCGGAACATCACGGAGCTTCCGGGCTTGCCGGATCGAGCCCGGAGATCCTTGCGGCGCATGTGGCGGCCGTAACCTCCTCCATTAGAGTCGGCGCCGGAGGCGTTCTGTTGCCGCATTACAGCCCCTACAAGGTCGCCGAGAACTTCCGCGTGCTGGAGGCGCTTCATCCCGGGCGGATCGACCTTGGCATTGGCCGCTCGGCCGGAGGCGGCGCCCTGGCCGTGCGGGCGCTGCGGGAGCACCGGCGCGAGGAGCCGGATGATTTCGCCAGGCAGCTAGACGACCTGGCTGTATATACGCAAGGGATGGCGCCTGGAGGCCACCGGTTCGCAGGGCTGGAGGCATCGCCGGACGCAGACTCCGCGCCGCAGCTCTGGCTGCTCGGCGCAAGCCCCGGAAGCGCACGACTGGCGGCCGAGCGGGGAATGGGGCTGGCCTATGCCCGCTTTATCGCTCCGCACGGAGAGGCTGAAGCGATGGCCGAATACCAGGCCCGCTACCTGCCATCCTCCGCCGCACCGCGTCCTGCCGTGCTGGTGGCCCTGTTCGCGGTCTGCGCGGAGACTGCGGAAGAGGCGGAGCGGCTGGCCTTAAGCTCGGACCTGGCGGCTGTGCTGCTGGCGCGGGATCATGCTTCTTCGCCTACACCTTCGCCGGAACGCGCAGCGTCCTATCCGTACACGCCGTTCGACCGGCAGCTGATCCGGGAGAACCGCGAGCATCTGCTGATCGGTTCGCCGCCGGAAATCCGGGAACGGCTGGAGGCGATCGGCAGCGCCTGCAGCTGCGAGGAAATTATGATTGCGACGGTGACGCATTCTTTTGAGGACAAGCTGAGGTCATACCGGCTGATTGCCGAAGCCTGCAGACTTCAGTCCCGGTCTATCCCGCAGTCTTAAAATTCGCCGTGGTTCACATTAGCGGCCAAGCGGGATAAAATACAAAGTGAAACGTAAAAGCACGGTTCCGGTCGGTAGTCTGGACGCACGGCCTGACAGAATCGCGGGCGGCGGCACCGCGCGCTGCTTCAGGCGCACGCTGCCATTGTATGACAGTGGTCGACCACCACATGGTCTCCGCACCATTTCAGATCAGGCCGTGTCAGTAACCTTCCCCCTCGGGATGTCCGTCGTTTCGTATTTCTTGGCAGAGGGGGAATACCGGATGAAATTAACGGTATTTTACGAAGCGCCCTTTTGGGTAGGCATTAAGGATTGCTGGATCGGCTGCTGCAGGCAAGCAGCAGCGGGTATTCCAGCGAATTCTCGACCGGCGTTCCGGTCAGGGCGAACCGGCACATGGCCCGAAGCGACTTCTGCCTTGTCGGTGTACGCGGGGTTACCGGAACAGGCGGTCCGGATAGCGGCTTCGAACCGCTGTAATCGTACCGCCTCCCCACCCCGCTGCATCTGCTGCTGTTCAGATTCACCGCAGCCAGCGCCATGGTACCCGGGTGGACTATGGCCGGCAAGCTGTTCAGACCGAACCGAGAGGGAATGCCTGCGCTGGACCGCTTAATCCGGCGCAGACAGCTTCGGCTGGAGCCCCTGTGAACATGGGGATTTTGTTCTTCGTTCGCAGGTGATTTTTTTCACGATTAGAGCAGGTTATGGAATGAAAGCGGCGGCGAAGTCTGAAAATAAGGCTTGACGCTTTTCAAAGACCTTGTATCCTGAAATAGAGTCTGATGTACGGCGCGGTCACAAGTAGGGAACCCCGCACGGGTGCATGCGGAATACAAGGATAATTTGCAGGAGGTAGTTCTACAGGCATGAGGTTAATAACGGAAATAGCGGCGGAGACGGGAATCGGCGAGGAACATCTGGAGCTCTACGGTAAATACAAGGCGAAGCTGGCTCCGTCGCTCTGGCAGGAATTGAAGGACCGCCCTAACGGGAAGCTGGTGCTGGTGACGGCTGTCAATCCGACGCCGGCGGGCGAGGGCAAGACACTGACGACGATCGGACTGGCCCAGGCGATGAACAAGGCGGGAGTGAAGACGGTAGCGGCTCTTCGGGAGCCTTCTCTGGGGCCTTGCCTCGGAATGAAGGGGGGAGCGACGGGCAGCGGCAAGGCGCAGATCGTGCCTGCGGATGATATCAATCTGCATTTTACCGGGGATATTCATGCGGTAACCTCGGCGCATAATCTGCTGTCCGCCATGATCGACAATCATATTTTCCAGGGCAATGAGCTGAATCTGGACCCTCAACGTATTGTCTGGAAAAGGGTGCTGGATATGAATGACCGCAGCCTGCGGAATATCGTCACAGGTCTTGGGGACGGCAACGGCGTCGTCCGGGAGAGCGGATTCCAGATTACTACGGCTTCGGAAATCATGGCCGTGCTGTGTCTATGCAGCGATCTGTCCGATCTGAAGGCGAGACTAGGACGGATGCTGGTCGGTTACGATCGGGAAGGGAAGCCGGTCACGGCGGACCGCCTGAATGCGGTGGAGGCCATGAGCGCACTGCTGAAGGAAGCGGTGAAGCCGAATCTGGTGCAGACGCTGGAAGGCACGCCGGTTATCGTTCACGGCGGACCATTCGCCAACATCGCCCATGGCTGCAGCAGTGTGATCGGTACCCGGTACGCCCTGAAGCTCGGTGAAGTCGTCGTTACGGAAGCGGGCTTCGGCGCCGATCTTGGAGCGGAGAAGTTCATGGACATTAAATGCCGCCAGGCGGGGCTTGCGCCAAGCGCAGCCGTGCTGGTGGTAACGGTGAAGGCGCTCAAGTACAACGGTGGAATCCCGAAGGGAGAGCTGTACGCGCCTAACCGCGCGGCGCTGCTGGCCGGACTTGCGAATATGGAGCGGCATATCGAGAACCTGCGCAAATTCGGGGTTCCTGTGCTGGTCGCCCTGAACCATTTTGAAGGAGACAGTGAAGCCGAAGTCCAGGCGATTATCGACGCCTGCCGGCGTCTTGGCGTGTCGGCCGCGATCTCCAAAGCCTGGGCCGAAGGCGGTGCCGGAGGTCTGGAGCTTGCGGAAGAGCTGAAGAAGCTGCTTGACCGCGAAAGCGCTGCGGAGTTCGCTCCGCTGTATGAGGACCAGCTTGATATTCCATCGAAGATCGGCAAGATCGTCAAGGAAATCTACCGCGGCGCGGAGGTCGCCTTCAGCCCTGCGGCCAAACGCAGCCTTGCACTGATTGAGCGGCTCGGACTCGGCGAGCTTCAAGTCTGCATGGCGAAGACGCCGTATTCGTTCTCCGATCAGCCGAGGCTGCTGGGCGCTCCGGAAGGCTTCACGGTCCAGGTTCGGGACATCACCCTGTCCCTTGGCGCAGGATTCGCCGTCGTCATCACCGGCAGCATCGTGACGATGCCGGGTCTCCCCGTCAAGCCGGCCGCCGAAGAGCTGCGGATCGATGAGGACGGGGTGCTGACCGGCCTGGCTTAAATAGCGCTGCTCAGCACTCATATCGCTCAAGTACTTCCCCCGGTTCCTCTGGAATCGGGTTTTTAGCGTTTCCGGGCCGGCCTTTATTCCCTGATTCTGACGGACATAAGCCGTTCTCTGGCGGGAAAGATAAGGATAAATCGGCCGAAACAACCGGTAAAGGAAGCGGTGCGCACCGTTTTGCAGCGATGAATCACTTTTGCCAAGAATGTCACTTAAAATTTAAAATTGTGAATATTGGGTTAACTCGGGTGCAAAAGGGTTGAAATGTGATATAAATCACAATATAATGACTATATAAAGTGAAATAAATCACATAAATATTGAAATATCCATTTTGGAGGAGGAAGAAATCATGAAAGTCGTTGTTATAGGTTGCACCCATGCAGGAACCGCCGCCATCGTGAATACCGCCCAGCTCTACCCGGATGCTGAAATTACTGTATACGAACGGAACGACAATATCTCTTTTCTCTCCTGCGGCATTGCGCTGTATGTGGGAGGAGTGGTAAAAGACCCCCAAGGCCTGTTCTATTCTTCGCCGGAGAAGCTGGCGGAACTGGGAGTCAAGACGAACATGCTGCATGAAGTCACCTCCGTTGATACCAAGAGCAAAACGCTGCGTGCCCGCAATCTGAAGACCGGAGAGGAATTCGGCGATTCGTACGACAAGCTGATTGTCACTACGGGATCATGGCCGATCGTTCCGAAGCTTGAGGGCATGGAGCTTGAAAATATCGTATTGTCCAAAAACTATCGCCATTCGAACACGATCATCGAGAAAGCCGAGCAGGCCAAACGCATCACCGTGGTCGGCGCCGGTTATATCGGAATCGAGCTGGTTGAAGCGTTCCAGCAGAACGGCAAGGAAGTGACGCTGATTGATGCGGAAGACCGGATTCTGAGCAAATACCTGGATCCCGAGTTTACGGCACCGATTGAACAGTCCCTGAAGGATCACGGCATTGATCTGGCACTTGGGGAAAAGGTCAGCTCCTTCAAGGGAGAGGACGGCAAAGTGACGACCGTAGTGACCGATAAAGGCGAATACAAGGCCGACCTCGTCATTCTCTGCATCGGCTTCCGTCCGAACACCGAGCTGCTGAAGGGTCAGGTCGACATGCTGGCCAATGGAGCGATCATCGTCGACAACTATATGCGCACCAGCGCTGCGGACGTATTTGCGGCAGGCGACAGCTGCGCCATCCACTACAACCCGACCGGCAAGAAAGCCTACATTCCGCTCGCTACCAACGCGGTCCGCATGGGAACTCTGATCGCCCGCAACCTGGTCAGCCAGAGTATCCCGTATATGGGAACGCAGGGCACTTCGGGCATCAAGATTTATGAAGACAACATTGCCGGCACCGGATTGACCGAAGCTGCTGCGCTTCACGAAGGCATTGATGCCGAAGCGGTGCTGGTGAAGGATAACTACCGTCCGGAGTTTATGCCTACATTTGAAGAAGTGCTGCTCAAAGTCGTCTACGAGCGCGCAACCCGCCGCATTCTCGGCGCCCAGATCATGTCGAAGGCGGATCTGACGCAGTCGATCAACACGATTTCGGTATGCATTCAGAACCAAATGACGGTCGATCAGCTGGCATTCGTCGATTTCTTCTTCCAGCCGCATTACAACAAGCCGTGGAACTTCCTGAATACGGCAGGCCTTCAGGCGCTGCCGAAGACGGCGGTGAAAGAGACGGTACAAGCGTAACGACGGTACAAGCGCAGCGTCACTGCGGGAGAACGTTCCCTGCCGGTGAGGCATGAGTTTCGAAGGGATATATTGAAGCGGAATACAACGCAAGACTGGAGAACCGGGGCCGGAAGGCCCCGGTTTTTTGTCGTTATAGGGACTGCCGCTCTTTGGTGATGCTATCCAGCCTAGACCCGGAAAATTAGCGGAGGCCGCAGCGTATTAAATATTATAATTTTACATTTTAAGGAAGAGGTGAAAAGTTTGCAAACTGGGTGAAAAAATTCACTAGCCTCTTTCCATGAGTGATATTTGTCACGTTATTGTCCGTAGTAACGCGATAAAATGAGGCAGTAGGGTTAATAGAAAAAATTTAAAGTATTTTGTGAAGGAGACAGAAACCATGGCTTATAACAAACCACAGCAAATAGCCGAAGTGACGGTGGAGAACGGAATCAAGAAGGCTCACAACCCTCTGCTCGCCGTGCTCATTCTCGGCTTTCTGGGAGGAGCGTTCATCGCTCTCGGATATTTGCTTGATATTCGCGTCATTGCCAGCGCGCCGAAGGAATGGGGTTCGATCGCGTCCTTTATCGGAGCGGCCTTGTTCCCGGTTGGCCTGATTCTCGTGCTGCTGGCGGGCGGCGAGCTGCTGACCGGCAATATGATGGCCGTCCCGCTCGCTTTTATGTCCAAGAAGATTACCTTCGCCGAAACGATCAAGAATCTCGTGCTTATTACGATCAGCAACTTTGTGGGGGCTTTGTTCGTCGCCTACTTCTTCGGCCATGTCGTCGGTCTGACGGCCGACGGCGTCTATCTTGATAAACTCGTAGACCTGGCGCAGCACAAGCTGGATGCCACCTTCCTGCAGGCGTTCGTATCGGGTATCGGCTGTAACTGGCTCGTAGCTTTGGCGGTATGGCTGTCCTACGGCGCCGACAACTTCAGCGGCAAAATCCTCGGCATCTGGTTCCCGACCATGGCGTTCGTTGCCATCGGATTCCAGCACGTTGTGGCTAATATGTTCCTGATTCCGGCCGCCATCTTCGAAGGCCATTTCAGCTGGGGCGAATACTTCGGCAATTTCGCTCCGGTATGGCTCGGCAATCTGGTGGGCGGCGCTCTGTTCGTGGCTGGCGCCTACTTCAACGCCTATCTGCGCAAGACTCCTGCCGCAGTTCAGTCGATCGACAGCGCGGCTGCCGGCGTGAAGAAGCACGCTTAAGGTCATCTGCTCCGCATGTTCCGAATAGCAATTACGAAGGGTACGGCTCCAAACGGAGTGGTACTCTTTTTTTATGAAAATAGATCTTAAGCTAACTTATAGCACTCGGGGGAAATGAGTTGATTTAATAGTCATAAAAAATCATATGTGCTTTATCGTCTTTGTCATATGAAAGCCTATCCTGAAGCGTACCCGTATGAAATTCAAATTTATGCCCATCAGGATCAGTGAAATAAATGGACCTTTTATCCTTCTCATCCCTTATACGACCTGGGAGAACATTTACGCCTAATACTTCGAGCTTTACGTGGAATACCTTCTTCCACATTTAACGCAAGCCATAATCCGTTCAAATCAAAATAAGCCAACTTCCTACCTTTTACTAATAACTTTGCATCAAATACATCTTCGTAGAACTGAATGGATGGATAGTATGCAGATAGAGCGTGATGAGACAAAAAAAACGCCGTCATCATTGGCGGCCCGGGGGAACGAAACCGTCAAGAGGTGCGGCGGGAAAATAGGGAGTATTTCATGCTTGTTATTACCCTGCGCGTTATCCTGCGAATCATGAGTCTCTAAAAGGGTTTGGTCTTTTCTTTGAAAATATGCGACTATAAAATAGTAACAAACACAGACTGACCGCATATGGAGGACTGCAAGCATGAGAGAAGTGAAGAACGGCGTATTCCCGGCGGTGTGCCCGCTGGATTGTCCCGACACTTGCGGACTTCTTGTTCATAAGAAAGACGGCAAAATCGTAAAGGTAACAGGGAATCCGGAGCATCCGGTAACCCGGGGAGCCATCTGCAACAAGGTACGGCACATGGCGGAGCGCGTCCATCACCCGGAGCGGCTGACAACGCCTATGCGCCGGGTAGGTCCTAAGGGAGAAGGCCGTTTCGAGCCGGTCTCCTGGGATGAGGCGATCGCCGAAATCGCCGGAACCTTCTCCCGGCTGTCGGAGGAATACGGGCCGGAGAGCATTCTGCCCTACAGCTTCTACGGCAATATGGGCATACTCAGTGTTGAAGGCATGGACCGGCGTTTCTTCAACGCGCTCGGAGCAAGCCGGCTGGAGCAGACGATCTGCAACTCCGCCGGAAGTGCGGGCTGGAAATATACGATGGGCTTCGGCGGCGGAACGAGTCCCGAGGACATCGTGAATGCCGATCTGATCCTCGTATGGGGCGGCAATATCGTCAGCACCAACATGCATCAGGTTGTACTCGCCGAGCAGGCGCGGAAGAAAGGGGCCAAGGTGGTCGTGATCGACGTTCACCGGAACCGGACCGCCCAGTGGGGAGACTGGTTCCTGCCGCTATATCCCGGAACGGATGCGGCACTTGCCCTTGGCATTATGCATATTCTGTTCCGCGACAGGCTGACGGACGATAGCTTCCTGGCCGCTTACACAACCGGACATGAAGAGCTGAGAGAGCAGGCGAAGGAATACACGCCGGAAGCAGTAGCCGAGATAACGGGCATTCCGGCTGCCGATATCGAGCGTCTGGCCCGGATGTACGGGGAAGCAGCGGTGTCCTACATTCATATCGGCAACGGACTGCAGCATCACGATAACGGCGGCATGTCGGTGCGCACCATTTCCTGCCTGCCGGCGCTGACCGGACAATGGCTCAAGACCGGAGGGGGCGCGTACAAGTCCAACGGTGCCTATGCCGCAATGAACGCTCGCGCTCTGGAGCGTCCCGACCTGCGTCCGAACCCGCGGGCGCGCAGCATCAACATGAACCGGATCGGAGAAGCGCTGGAAATGACGGAGCAGCCGATAAAAGCTCTGTTCGTCTACTGCAGTAATCCGCTTGTCGTCGCACCCGATCTGGAGCGGGTGAAGCGCGGCTTTGAACGGGAGGACCTGTTCACGGTCGTGCATGATTTATTCCTGACCGATACGGCGAAATACGCCGATCTGGTGCTGCCGGCAACCTCAACCTTCGAGAATACCGATCTGTACAGCTCTTACTGGCATCATTATGTCCAGCTTCAGGAGCCGGTACTGGAACCGCCGGGAGACTGCAAGAGCAACTTTGAAGTATTCGCTCTCCTTGGACAAGCTATGGGCTTCGATGATGGGGCGTTCCGCGCAACGGAGGAAGACATGATCCGGGAAGCGCTGAATTATCCGCGCAATCCCTATCTGCACGGTGTGACGCTGGAACGGTTGAAGGAAGAGCGGTTCGTGAAGCTGGATATGTCCCCCAAAGCCAATTACCTGGAGCGCTTAACGACGCCTTCCGGCACAATCGAGCTCTTCTCACGGGCGATGGAAAATGCGGGCCTGCCTCCGCTTCCGGCCTATTCGCCGCTTGTCGAAGGTTATGACGGACTGCGGCGGCCTTCTTCGGAGGAGAAGTATCCGCTGATGTTCATTTCACCGCCCAATCACAACTTCCTGAACTCCACCTTCGCCAATACCGGGAAGCATCAAGCTCTGGAGAAGCGGCCGACGCTGCAAATTCATCCGGAGGATGCGGAGGCGCGCGGCATCGAGGACGGCGATGAGGTCAAGGTATACAATGACCGGGGCTCCATTGAGGTGTGGGCTTCGGTGTCTGACAGGATGCTTCCGGGAACCGTCATCAGCCAGGGGCTGTGGTGGGAAGGGAAGGACCGTCCGCAGCGGAGCAATGTGCTCACTCCGGACAGGCTGAGCGATATGGGGAAAGGGGCGACCTTTTTCTCCACCACGGTGCAGGTGAGGCCGCGTTAATGCGGCAGTGCAAAGGCTTGCCCGATACATCGGTTAAACGTAATACTATAGTGAATTAGTGACATATAGATTACAGGGGATGTATGGGCAGATGAGGTTTTTGGACAACTATCCTAGAGAAGTCAAAGTATTTCTAATCGCAAGTCTGATTAACGCAACCGGCAGTTCCTTGATGTGGCCGCTGGTGACAATGTATGTATTCGATGAGCTGGGACGCAGCATGACGGATGCGGGATTCGTGATCCTGATTCAGTCGCTCGGCGGTATTCTGGGGCAGCTGCTGGGCGGGTCGCTGTATCACAAGGTTGGCGTCAACCGGCTGATTGTCGGCTCGCTGGCGGTCAACGCTCTGACGCTGTTCGCACTCCCGGCTGCAAGCGCGAACTGGACCGCTTTTATCGTTACAATGGGGCTTATGGGACTGTTCAACGCGCTGTCCATGCCTGCGATTCAGGCGTTTGTCGGCTTTCGCTTCGCCTCGCAGCGGGCCCAGCTGTTCAATATTATTTATGTGGCCAACAATATCGGGGTAGCGGTCGGTACGGCGCTGAGCGGCTTCCTCGCCGATATTTCCTATATGCTGAGCTTTGTGCTGAACGGCGCGACCTCCGCTGTTTTTGCGGCTTTTTTCTTTGTGTATCTGAGACGGGTCGGCGGCTCGTCGGGTCCGATTCCGGCTGATGCCCGGAGGGGACCATCACGCCAGGAGTCGAACTGGAAGCTGATGCTGAATACACGCATTTATCTGTTCATGGCGCTGGGTTCGCTGTTTCTGCTGATCGGCAACTCGATCTGGAACACGGGAGTTTCGCCATTCATTATTTCGGAAGGACTGCCGAAGAAATATTATGGCTTTCTATGGACGCTTAACGGGGTGCTGATCTTTGCCGCCCAGCCGCTGGTCTCGCTTATCCGGCGCCGCTTCGCGGCGGAGCCCGCGTCGCAGATGACGGCCAGCGCGATTTTTTACCTGCTCGGTTATGTGGTCATCCTGACCGTTCCAAGCTACGGGGGCATGCTGTGTGCCATGATCCTGACAACGCTTGGGGAGATGCTGATTTCGCCGGCGCAGCCGGCGTTTATCTCCGAGCATGCCGGCCGGAACGCGCCCTTCTACCTGGGCCTGTCCGGCGGCATCGGCGCCGTCGGCCGGGTGCTGGGTCCTCTGTTCATGGGCAGCCTGTTCGATGAGGGCGGTCTTGCTCCGACCGCATGGCTGGCCTGCGCGATGGCGGTGCTGTCGGTCGGATTCTTCGTCATTAATGCATACGGCATCCGCCGCCGTCCGGCGGCCGAGGAGCCTGCTGCATAAAAGTCTTAAAGGCTTTTGCAAATGAGCGGGGGCTGGGGGACAAGTGCGATCCCGCCTCTCCGCAATCGTTCGCAGAAGCTGTTCAAATGCAAGGGGGAACTGACCAATGTTTCGAACAGACACGGAACCGCTGCTGATCCGTCCGTCCGAATTCCGCGACGTCCGTGAGCTCATCACGCTGGACCATCTGATCTGGAACGAGGATACCGCTCCCGCGGCTCTCTCCTGGCGCTCCAGCGAGGAATATTTGCTGCATGCGCCGCCCGGCTCCCAGCTAGTGGCGCTCAAAGGCGGCTCGCTATGCGGTTATCTGGGCTTCGGATGTCCTACCAGCCACCGATGCAACCGGCATGTCTACGAGATCTACATAGCCGTTCATCCCGACTGGCAGCGGCAGGGAGTCGGCAGCTCCCTGATCGAAGCGATGAAGAAGCTGGCGGCGGAGGCAGATGTGCGCAAGCTGAGACTTCGCGCGCTGTCCTGTAATGTGCAGGCGCTGGCCTTCTACCGGAAATGCGGATTTACCGAGGAGGGCCGGCTGCGTGAGGAATTCTACCTGGCGGGCCGCTATGTGGACGAGGTATTCATGAGCTATAGGCTTGTGTAGAAACGAACGGACAGCAGAGAGGAGATCAATCGTGAATATTCAGTCCTTGAATGTAGGAATGCCTGTTGAAGTGTCGTACCGGGATAAGCCGCTCCAAACCGGCATCTACAAAGTTCCGGTATCGGGACCGCTGCCTCTGACCGCCGCCGGGCTGGCAGGAGATGGACAGGCCGATCTCGTCAACCACGGCGGGCCGGACAAGGCCGTATGCGTGTATCCTTCGGAGCATTACGCCTATTGGGAAAGCTGGCTCGGCCGGAAGCTGGACCCTGCGGCCTTCGGGGAGAACGCCACTACCTCCGGCCTTCGGGAGACGGAGGTATGCATCGGCGATATTTATGAAATCGGCACCGCGCTTGTGCAGGTGAGCCAGCCCCGCTATCCATGCTTCAAGCTCTCGCAGAAGCACGGGCCGGACGACATGCCGGCAGAGGTGCTGAAGACGGGCTACAGCGGCTTCTATCTCCGCGTGCTGCGGGAAGGCGAAATCGCCGCCGGCTCCGAGGTGATCAAAGTGGCGTCCGGCGAGGCGAATGCAACGATCGCGCGGGTGCTGCACCTTATGGGAGCGGGACGCGGCGACAAGGAGGGCCTTCGTGAAATGCTTGACGTAGAGGCCTTGGCGTCAGGCATCCGCGATTCGTTCCGCAAACGGCTAGAAGAGGCGCAGTAGGCTGACCGCCGCCTGAGCGCCTCGCTTCGCTCATTTCACGTCTTCCCCTTTCGTACAGGGCGAGTCCGGTTCGCTTCAGGCGGCTCTCCCTGACATTCCTCCTACCGCAGCATATTCCACTCCCTGCGCAGCATGCCGTACACGGCATGGTGAACATACCCTGACGGCAGCTTCTCCGCCTCCCGGACAATACCTTCGAGCACAAAGCCAAGGCGTTCCGGAATGGCCCGGCTGGAGAGATTCTCCGTCGCGCAGCGAATCTCCACACGGTTCAGCTCCATTTCCAGCATGGCATAATCGATGAAGACCCGGCATGCGCTCGTCATATAGCCCTTGCCCTCATAGCCCTGTCCAAGCCAGTAGCCGATGCCGACCGAGCGGTTATGCCAGTCGACCTCGTGGAAGCCGATAATGCCCGCAAGCTGCTCGCGAATCCATAGCCCTGCGGTAAAGCCGCCATTCTCGCTGCCCTGCTTGAGGGCGCTTTTGATGAAGCTGGCCATATGGGCGGGCTCCGTTACGCCATCCACCCAGGGCAGCCAGCGCCGGAGCCGGGCTCTCGACTGCTCCACCAATTGAAACAGAGGTCCGGCCTGCTCCGACGCCAGCGGTTTCAATACAAGCTCATCATCGATGACAAAATGAAACAAGCTGACGCCCCCTTGAAATCATGTTTATCTCTTCAAACGCCGCAAGTGTCCGTGCGCTATCTTCGTTTGATTTTCCATTCCAGCGCGTATATATCCTCTTCGAGGCCCTGCATCCGCTGTACCGCAAGTGTCCGGCAATCGCTGAGCGCCTGGTTGTACACGGCAGGTCCAAGCTCTCCCATGAAGAATTCCAGCATGTTGTCGGCTGCAAGGCGTCCGATACTCTCTCCTCGCTCAAGCTCGAAATATTCCTGAATATGATCCAGTACTGCCTCGCGCTGATCCTGCGGCATTTTGACCGGTTTCATCCCAACCTCCCCTTTCTGCATTCATGCTACTCCATCCCCCGCCGGGAAGTCAAAGCACTTGTCCAGTACGGTGGAATCCCATTTTATTGAACATTAACTGCGTAACGGGTATATTAAGAAGACCAGACTTAAAGTAGGAAAGGTTGATTGCTGTGGAGAAACCGAACACCCCCTCCAATTTCATTAAAAATATCATCAACGAAGATCTCAGCTCCGGCAAGGTAAAAGAGGTTATCACCCGCTTTCCTCCCGAGCCGAACGGATACCTGCATATCGGACATGCCAAGGCGATCTGGATCAACTTCACGCTGGCGGCCGAGTTCGGCGGCAAGACGAATCTGCGGTTCGACGACACGAATCCGCTGAAGGAAGATACGGAGTACGTCAAATCGATTGAGGAAGATGTCAAGTGGCTCGGATATGAATGGGAAAATCTCCGCTTCGCCTCCGACTATTTCGGCGAAATGTACGAACGCGCGGAGCTGCTCATCAAGAAGGGCAAGGCGTACGTGGACGACCTCAGCGCAGATGAAATCCGCGAGCTTCGCGGCACGCTTACGGAGCCGGGCAAGAACAGTCCGTACCGGGAACGCAGCGTGGAGGAGAACCTGGATCTGTTCCGGCGCATGAAGGCCGGCGAGTTCAAGGACGGCGAGAAGGTGCTGCGCGCCAAGATCGACATGGCTTCACCGAACATCAACCTTCGCGATCCCGTGCTCTATCGCATTGCCAGAGCCCATCACCATAACACGGGCGACGCCTGGTGCATCTATCCGATGTACACGTATGCGCATCCGCTGGAGGATGCCATCGAAGGCATCACGCATTCACTCTGTTCGCTGGAGTTCGAGGATCAGCGCCCCTTCTATGACTGGGTAATCGCCGAATGCGAAATGCCGGCAGTGCCGCATCAATACGAATTCGGCCGCCTCAACCTGGCCCAGACGGTGACAAGCAAGCGCAAGCTGAAGCTGCTTGTGGACGAAGGCCATGTGGACGGCTGGGACGATCCGCGGATGCCGACCATTTCCGGTCTGCGCCGCCGGGGCTACACGCCGGAAGCGATCCGCAATTTCGTGTTCGAGACGGGCATTTCGAAGAGCCAGGGTCTGGTCGACCTCGGCATGCTGGAGCATTTCATCCGCGAGGATCTGAAGCTGAAGGCGCCGCGCACGATGTCGGTGCTTCGTCCGCTCAAGGTCGTCATCACGAACTATCCGGAAGGCAAGACCGAGTGGTTTGAGGCGGAGAACAATATCGAGAACGAGGAAATGGGCGTCCGCCAGATTCCGTTCTCCCGTGAAATCTACATTGAACGGGACGATTTCATGGAGAACCCGCCGAAGAAGTTCTTCCGTCTGTTCCCGGGCAACGAGGTGCGGCTGAAATATGCTTACTTCATTACCTGCAACGAAGTGATCAAAGACGAGAACGGCGAAGTCGTCGAGCTGCGCTGTACCTACGATCCGGAGACGAAGACAAGCACCCGGAAGGTTAAGGGCACGCTTCACTGGATCGACGCGCAGCATGCCGTTCCAGCCGAATTCCGGCTGTATGAGCCGCTCATTCTGGCCGATGAGCCGGAAGGCGAGGGCGTGGAGAATGAAGGCGAAGGCAAGCCGGAGCCGACCTTCCTCGACCAGCTCAATCCGAATTCGATTGAGATTCTGCAGGGATTTGTGGAGCCTGGGCTCAAAGACAGCAAGCCGCAGGACAAGTTCCAGTTCTTCCGTCACGGCTATTTCAATGTCGACAGCCGGTACTCGGCTCCAGGCAAGCCGGTGTTCAATCTGATCGTCAAGCTTAAGAGCTCCTATCAGCCGCCCAAGGAAAGCTGAGAATCGCGGACTGCTGCGGAAGGACACAGCTGAACAAGCTTCTCTCATAAAGGAAAGGAATCCCTGCATCAGTGCGGCAGGAAGAACCCTCCAGCTTACTGGCGCCGGCGCCTTGCCGGCGCCGGTTTGTTTATTCCGCCGCTTCCGTCCCCGCCACATTACCGAAACGATGCTCGCTAAGCTCCCCCATGATCTACCCGGCTGCCGTGAACCGGTAGCCGGGCGAAGGATCAGTTTTTTTATTCCAGCCTGATACAAAACCCACTTCCCGGCCGTCTAATTAACAGCTGCAGCTAGAGAGGAGGAACAATCTTGGGATTTCCGGAATCTTCCCTGTTCAAACAAATCTTTTACGAATACTATCCTGGAGTGCTCCGCAAGCTGGCCGCGCTGCTGCGTGACGAAGCGGTCGCGGAGGATCTCGCACAGGAGACGTTCCTGAGGCTGTATAGACAACCGCCCGACAATCTGGAGGCTCCCGGCGCCTGGCTGCACCGGGTAAGCACTCGTCTTGCTTATGACTATATGGGACGGGCGGCGAGAGAACGCGAATTGGCCGAACAGAGTGAGCGGGAGCAGCCGGCAGGCGGTTCCTCGCCGTCGGGCGAGGAGGAATGGATGCGGCAGCTGGACCAGGAGGAGGTCCGGCATTGGCTGGACGGACTGGATGAGCGGGACCGCAAGGCTCTGCTGCTTCGTTATTCCGGTTACAGCTATGCCGAAATCGCCGAAGAGCTGTCTGTGCGGCCGCAGATCATGGGCACATTGCTGTCACGGGCGACGGAGCGTCTGCGCCGCCAGGCTGCGGATGCGGGAGTGGAACTTCACTGACAGGGATGGCCCTGCGGGACATAAAAGGAAATGCTGGACCAGAGCGTGCGGGATCGCACTTCTGACAAGCGGTATCGGCCGCACATAGATCAGGCATAAGGAGGCTTATCGCAGATGACGACATCAGATTGTGAATTTGAAATGACGGACGCAGGTGTCACCGACAAGGCGTGGGAGCGGATAAGACAGACACTGGAGCGGGAGCCGGCTTCCGCAGCATGGGAAGCGCTGGAACGGCGGGCCATGGAAGCTGGACAGGAAGGGCTGCGGGCGGAGCAAGCCGTTTATCCGGCTCCAGCGGAGGAACTAGTGAAGGCGGATGCTGCCGGAGAGATGCCGCGGGACCTGCGGCTTCAAGCGGACAGCCGCCTGGCTTCCGGCGAAGCGGCTGCCGTGAGCGGACCCGCCGCCGTAATGAAGAAGGAAGAAGCGCCTGCCGCAGCGCGCCGCGTAAGAAAGGGGCGGATGCGCCGCTGGACGGCAGCCGCAGTAGTCGCGGCGACTGTGCTGGCCGTAACCGTTACCCCGGCCGGAAGCAAGGCGCTGGCATCGATTCTCGGCACCTTCCGGATGGAGAAGGTGACCGAGGTGAACCAAGCCGATATGGAGCAGCTGTTCAACAGTGTCTTCCAGTCGGGCGTCACGGACGAGCAGATCAACCGGTACGGGGAATTCCGGGTGAAGACCGGCACCCAGAGCGGCGGATACAGCCGCGATCAGGCGGAGGCCTTGACCGGCGTGAAGCTGCTGCCGGAGTCGCAGGCGGGTGACGGTGATACGTTCTATGTCTCGGCGGACTCGGAGATTTCCCTTAAGCTGAATGTGAAGGAAATCAATAAGACGATGAGGCAGCTTGGAGCCACGAAGCTGTTCCCGTCCTCGGTTGACGGAAAGGAGGTCACGCTCGTTACCGAACCGGCTGTGAACTATATGGTCAAGCTGGACGGCATTGGCGAAGGCGTTCAAATATCGCAGATGAAAGCGCCGAAGGTCAAGGTCGATCCTTCCGTTGATGTCCAGGATGCGCTGGACACCGTGCTGCAATTCCCGCTGCTGCCGGAAGCGCTGCGCAACAGCCTTAGCGCCGGCAACCTGCTGGAGAACGGAGAGCTTCCGCTTCCCGTCATGACGGAGGGGCAATCGGCACGGCTTGAGATTGATGGAGTTCCCGTCATTTTGACCGAAAATTCGTATGGTGACCATTATCATTCCTGGAATGCGATCTGGGTTAAGGATGGCATCATGACGACAGCTACGGTATCCAACGGCTCCGGCGGTCAAGCTGAGCAAATCGGCCAGGCGTTCCGCGACAAACTAGGGGAGCTGGTCGAGCCGTGATCGCGATCAAAACGGAGGGGCTGACGAAGCGGTATCCGAATGGCCGCGGCTGCAGCGACATCCATATTGAAGTAAGGGAAGGGGAAGCCTTCGGCTTCCTCGGTCCCAACGGCGCAGGCAAGAGCACCTGCGTTAAAATGCTTGTCGGCCTGACCTTCCCTACGGAAGGCCGGGCTTCGCTGTTTGGAGAGCCGATCGGCAGTCTGGCGGCCCGGCGTATGATCGGCTACCTGCCGGAGCTGTACCGGTATCAGGAATGGCTGACCGGACGCGAGGTGGTCGAGCTGCATGCAAGGTTGTGCGGCCTGTCCCGGGAGGAAATCACCCGCCGTGTGCCGGAGATGCTGGACAAAGTCGGCATCGGCCTGCGTTCGCGCGACCGGGTGAAGCATTATTCGAAGGGAATGCAGCAGCGGCTGGGCCTCGCCTGCGCGCTGGTCGGCGATCCTCGCATTCTGTTCCTTGATGAGCCGTCTTCGGCCATGGACCCGATCGGCCGGGGCGACGTTCGGCGGTTGATGAGAGAACTGAAGGAGCGGGGGATCACGATCTTCCTGAATTCCCATCTCATGGAGGATGTCGAAATGCTGTGCGACCGGGTAGCGCTGCTGAACGACGGCAAGATTCTCAGTCAGGGAACGGTGGACGAGGTGCTGCGGAAGTCTCCGGTATGGCGGCTTCGTGTCGGCGGCTGGGAACCGCGCCTGCTGGAATGGCTGCGGGAGGAGACCGGGCTGAAGATTGTCATGTCCGGGGCGCAGGCAGACGGAGCGGCGGTGCTGGAAGCGGAGATCGTGGATGAAGAGCAGGCCGGCTGGCTGCATCATTTGCTGATCGAACAAGGCGTTATCCTGTACGAAAGCGCCCGGGCCCAGACACGGCTGGAGGAATGGTTCGTCACTGAGCTGGCCGGCAAGAACCACAGGGGGGAACGGGCATGAATATCATTTGGAAAATGACCTGGAAGGAGCTGCTTCGCAAAAGAGTGCTGACTCTGACGCTCATCCTGACTGCCGTCTTCCTGATCACATTCTGGTTCATCGCGTCGACGATCGGCAGAGAGTTTGGCGCCGGCCTCCCGGCGGATGATCCAGGGAGGCTGATTGAGCGGTATGGGGGCGGCCTGTTCGTGCTTGGACTCGGTTTCTTCTTCGGCACCTTTGTCGTGGCGTTTCTGTCGATCTTCAGCTCCTCTTCCTCTGTGTCCGGGGAGGCGGAGATCGGTGTGATGCAGGCACTCCTGCCCCGGCCGCTTCCGCGCTGGAAATGGTATCTGGGCCGCTGGCTTGGATATGTCAGCTTCTGCATGCTGTATGCGCTGCTGCTGTTCGCCTCGATTTTGCTGATATCATCCTTCCACGTCGCCGTTCCGCGTGATCCGCAGTCGCTGCTGCTCGCTTATCTGCTGTATGCGCTTCTCGTTCCGCTGCTCGTTAGCGTCTCGATGCTGGGTTCGACATTCCTGTCATCGATCGGCAACGGTGTACTGATGACGATGCTGTACGGCGCAGGCTGGCTGGGCGGAATGATCGAGAAAGTATCGAGCCAGTTCGCTTCGCTTAAGGAAGGCGCGTTCGCAACGCTGAACCAGATATCGGGTCTGCTCATGCTCGTTATGCCAACAGACGGGGTGCAGCGGATGATGCTGGATCGGCTGTTCAACCTGTCAGGCATCCAGGAAATGGCTGGATTCGGAATGGACAGCATGCTGTCCGTGTTCGGCGTCGGGAACGCACCGTCTCCGGCATTTCTGGCGTATACGCTGATTTACACGGGCGTGATGCTAGGGCTCGGCCTATGGCGTTTTCAGAGCAAGGACCTGTAGAAATATGTTAAGATTGGGATAACCGCGTGAGGAAAATGCGGGCGGTCAGGCGGCGATGAAGGCGCATGAGAAGCCCTGATTAGGTGTCAAATCAAACAGGGTGGACCGCTCTGGCCAATTGGCCTGGCAGTCCACCCTGCTATGGTTTAAACGGCTGCGCCGCGTGTGAGACGACTTTGGGCTGACTCAGGGTTCTTCGTCTTCCGCTTCTTCATTCCCGGCCGAGACCGGCCGGTAGCTGCCGCTCTTGACGAACAGCCACATCGCGCCATACCCCAGCGCGCCGATCAAGGCGAGAAAGAGGCAGAATTCGTACATGCTCTGGGCGCCGAGATAGTGAAACAGCCAGCCGCCGAGAATGCCGCCAATCATGCCCGAAATGCCGCCCCAGGATAAGGTGAACAGCATCTGGCCCGAAGAACGGACGGGGGCCGGCACGAACAGCATGGTCAGCTGGGTTCCAACGAAGAAGAATCCGCCGAACGTAACGGAATGCAGAATTTGAATGAATGCAACCTCCAGCGGAGTGGTGGACCGGGCCATCAGCCACCAGCGGAGAACGAAAAGGACGCTGACCAGGGCCAGCCAGCCGAGCAGGGTCGCAATATTGCGGCGCAGGTATCGGCTGCACAGCCAGAAGACGCCGAACTCCAGAATCGACGAGAGAAATACGGCCAGTCCGACCATCGTCTTCGATCCGCCCATGTCATTGATATACAACGGCATGAAGGTCGTGTTGATCGTATTCGGAATCGAGACGAGAACACCGAACAGGATGAACACCAGAAAGTACGGATTTCCGAGTACGAGCCGGAAGCCCCGGAACGGGTTCGGTGACGTCAGGGCGGGCTGCTGCAGCTTTGGCAGAAAGGCAAGCGACAGCATGGCCAGGGCCAGCATGCCGGCGAACAGGTACGACAGGACCGGCACACCGGCTGCCTGCACGATCGGGCCTGCAGCGATGGCTGTGATTGCCCATCCGAGCGAACCCCACAGCCGCAGGGAGCCGAACCGCCGGGCGTCTCCTTCCGTGTAGCTCAGCACGAGCGTGTTGCTCTGGGCGAACAGCGGGGTCTGGCAGAAGTAGAACAGAATCATCGCGATATAGATTGTTTCGTATGTATTAGCCCGGAAAATGAGCAGGGAGAACAGCAGCGTTCCGGCCAGCATCAGCAGCACGATAACCCTGATATTCTGAGAGCGTTCCGTCCACATTCCCCAGAACGGATTGGCGGCGATCGAGACGAACGGGCCGATGGACAGCAAGAGCCCGATCTCCATTTTGTTCATGCCGACATCCTGAAGGTAGAGCTGAAAGTAACTGGTGAATAACACCATGGTGCCGTACACAAGAAAATTGAACCATTTTAGCGATCCAAAGGTAGATAGAACTCGGTTATTTGCCTGCAATGAGATGCTCTCCTCCTGCAAATGCCTTTCATTGAATCAGGACCGGCGTTGCCGCCGCTATCTTCACTGTATCATGTGTTGAAAAGGGATACAAACCAGCAAAATGGGATTTTTCCGGTAAAATAGGAATTTTGGAGGGGATTGGGACTTGCTCGGACATCATACAGGTGAAAAACAACAGCCGCCCTTCATTGCGGGCATCGTGCTGGCCGGGGGGCAGTCGTCGCGGATGGGGACCGACAAGGCGATGCTGGATATCGGCGGAATGCCGTCGATTTCCCGGGCCGCCGGGGCGCTGCGGAGCGTCGCAGCGCAGGTCGTCATCGCCTGCGGGGAGAAGGAGCGGGAGGAGTACCGCTTCCTGAACCTTCCGCAGGCGCCGGATCGCTTCCCGGGCTGCGGCCCGCTGGCGGGCATTCATGCCGGGATGATGCACTCGCCCGCGGAGTGGTACGCAGCGGTTGCATGCGATCTGCCGTTTGTTACGGCGGATTTTCTGCGCTGCATGATAGCGCGCGCGGCAGCGGACACGGCAGCGGGAAGCGGCGGGCCGCAGGCTGTTCTGCCGGTGTCGGCGGAAGGGCGGCTTCAGCCGCTCCTGGGGCTGTATCGCCGGGACGCGCTGCCGTTCCTTGAAGAAGCGCTTGCCGCAGGCCGATTCAAGGTCATGGACTGGCTCCGGAATTTGGACGTCCGGCAGGTGCCGGAGTCCCTGTGTTCAGGCGCCCGGAGAGATCACCCCTCACCGCTGCTTAATATGAACACTCTGGAGGACTACCGGAAGGCGGGGGATTTTCGAGTTTAAATCCAGTTTACAGGGAAGGTGTATGTTGTCCTTATACTTGTGAAGAAGGGAATGAACTTCAATGGCCAAGGCCGATCCGAAATCCCGGGACGTTAAGTCCCTTCGTCCTTTTCTGAAGCTGCTCAAGGAGACGAGGCCTCCCTACGGTCTGCTTGTCCTTGCGATAACGCTCAGCGTGATCTCCACGCTGGTCTCTCTCGTGATTCCGATGTTCACCAAGGGGCTGGTCGACGGCTTCGCGCTGTCTTCGATCAGCGGACTGCAGATTGCCGGCATAGCCGGCGCTTTTATCGCCCAGACGATCGCAGCTGGCGTCTCGGTCTACCTGCTGAATTACGCCGGCCAGAAGATGGTGGCGGGGCTTCGGGAGCGGCTGTGGCGCAAGCTGCTGCTGCTGCCGGTCTCCTATTACAACGACAGCCGTACAGGCGAAAGCGTCAGCCGGATGACGAACGATACGGGAATTATCAAAACGCTTGTCTCGGAGCATGCCGCCAGCCTGTTCACCGGACTGATTTCGATCGTCGGCTCGGTGTCGGTGCTCTTTTATCTCAATTGGAAAATGACGCTCGTCCTGTTCACCGTGCTGCCGCTGTCCGCGCTCATTCTTGTGCCGCTCGGCCGGATGATGTACCGGATCTCGAAGGGCATGCAGGATGAGACGGCGTCATTCACGGCCAACCTGAGCGGTGTGCTGTCGGAGATCCGGCTGGTCAAGGCGTCCGGGGCGGAGGAACGGGAATATGAGTCCGGCAGAGCCAGCATTGGCAGACTGCTCGCCTTCGGCATCAGGGAGGGCAAGGTCGGCGCCTGGATCAGCCCGCTCGTCTCCCTCGTCTTCATGATGCTGCTTGTCGTCATTATCGGCTACGGCGGGATGCAGGTGTCAAGCGGAGCCTTGACGGCCGGAGAACTGGTCGCGTTCATTCTGTACCTGATCCAGATCGTTATGCCGCTGACGCAGCTGACGACCTTTTTCACCCAGATTCAGAAGGCGATGGGCGCATCGGAACGGATTATGGAGACGCTGGATCATCAAGAAGAGCACTACGAAGGGAAGGAAGCAGAGGACGGGGGAAATCTCCCGATCACGCTTGCGAACGTCGTCTTTGGCTACAAAAGCGAGGAGCCCGTCCTGCGCGACGTAAGCTGCGAAATTCGTCCGGGCGAGGTGACCGCGATTGTCGGGCCGAGCGGCGGAGGAAAGACGACCCTGTTCGGATTGCTGGAGCGTTTCTATGAGCCGCTTGCGGGAAGCATTGCGCTAGGCGGCACGTCGATCAACGATTTCTCCCTGTCCTCCTGGCGGGGGAGCATCGGGTATGTCTCCCAGGAGAGTCCGCTGCTTGCCGGAACAGTCGCAGAGAATCTCACCTACGGCCTGGACCGGGAGATCAGCCCGGAGGAAATGAAGCGGGCAGCCGCTATGGCGTATGCCGACGCTTTTATCGAAGAGCTGCCGAACGGCTACAATACCGATGTCGGGGAGCGGGGCGTGAAGCTGTCCGGCGGCCAGCGGCAGCGGATCGCCATCGCCCGGGCGCTGCTGCGCGATCCGAAGATTCTGATGCTGGATGAGGCGACCTCAAGCCTGGACAGCAAGTCCGAGGCCGTCGTGCAGAAGGCTCTGTCCAATCTGATGCGGGGACGGACGACACTGGTGATCGCCCACCGGTTGTCCACGGTCGTGAATGCCGATCAGATTCTGTTCATGGAGAAAGGCAAGATTACGGGCAGAGGCAAGCATGAGGAGCTGCTGCGGGAACATGAGCTGTACCGGGAATTCGCGCTCCAGCAGCTGCAGGTGGCGGGACCGGACGATGCGGCCGGTTCCGATGCGGCGGAGCTTGACAAGAGAGAGGAGGACACCGGCCATGGCCAAAATTCTGGTAGTGGACGACGATCCGCACATCCGCGAGTTGGCGGCCGTCTTTTTGAAGGCTGAGGGGATGGAGGTATTCGAGGCGGCCGACGGCAGGGAGGCCCTCGATTTCCTGATGGACCAGACGGTTGATATGGTCATCCTCGATATCATGATGCCGAATGTGGACGGATGGGAGCTGACCCGGGAGCTGAGGCGCGAATCCGATCTGCCGCTGCTCATGCTGACCGCGAAAGGCGAAACCTCACAGATCGTCAAGGGCTTCGAGCTTGGCACGGACGATTATCTGGTCAAGCCGTTCGAGCCGCCGGTGCTGCTCGCCCGGGTGAAGGCGCTGCTCAAGCGATACCAGATATCTTCGGCGCAGAGCGTGACTGTAGGCAGGCTGAAGATGAACCGCAAAACGTATGAAATTCAGAGCGAGGAAGGCGTTCTGACGCTGCCGCTCAAGGAATACGAGCTGCTGTTCAAGCTGGCGAGCTATCCGGGGCAGACGCTGACGCGCGAGAGATTGATCGAAGAGATTTGGGGCTATGACTTTGAGGGCAATGAGCGCACGCTGGACGTGCATATCAACCGGCTGCGCGAGCGGTTCCCGGGCGAACGGTACGGCTTCGTGATCCGCACGGTCAGAGGGCTGGGCTACCGCCTGGAGGGAACCGAATGAAGAAGCTGGTTATGGTTCTTAAGGCCGTGCTGGGAATGGCGGTTATCTTCACGGTATTAACGGGTACATGGACGGCGGGATACTTCATCATGCATGCTCTTTATCGGCATTATGGGGCGCCGTCCTCCAAATACGTCTCTCAGCTTCTGACGGTGCTGCTCGGATTCCTGATCGTGCTTCTGATCGGCGGGGTGTTCTCCTTGATCGGCCGCGGCAGGGAACGGGCCTTCTACATCCCGGTCCTGGAGGCGATTCGGCGTATTGCCAAAGGCGATTTCTCCGTAGTTGTGGAGAACACAGAGCGTTACGGCCAGTTCGGCGAGCTGGTGGAAGGAATCAATGAGATGGCCAGCGAGCTGAGCCGGATGGAGACGATGCGGCAGGATTTCATTTCGAACGTCTCCCATGAAATCCAGTCGCCGCTGACGTCGATCCGGGGCTTCGCCCAGGCGCTGCGCAGCGAAGGGATCAGCCCGGAGGACCGGGAGCATTACCTGGACATTATCGAGTCCGAGAGCGCGCGGCTGTCCGGTCTCAGCGACAGTCTGTTGAAGCTGTCGGTGCTGGAGGGCGACAGTTCTCCGCCGGAGAGAAAGCTGTACAGGCTGGACCGCCAGCTCCGCAGCCGGATTCTGGCGTGCGAGCCGCAGTGGATAGGAAAGGGAATCGAGGTCGAGGCGGAGCTGGAAGAGCTGTGGGTGACGGGAGCGGAGGATCTGCTCGGCCAGGTTTGGAGCAATCTGCTGCATAACAGCGTTAAATTCACGCCAAAGGACGGATTGATCACGGTTACGGCCCGGCAGAGCGGCCGGAACATCGAGGTGAAGGTCGCCGATACGGGGGTCGGGATATCCGAAGAGGATCTGCCCCGTATTTTCGAGCGGTTCTACAAAGCCGACAAAGCGCGCAGCGCCGGCGGGGGAGGCAGCGGTCTTGGACTCTCCCTCGTGAAGAAGATCGTGGAGCTTCATGGAGGGACAGTCGCCGCCGAGAGCCGGCCCGGCGAAGGAACGGGGGTCACGGTCACGCTGCCGGGCGAGCCGGTGGGGTAAGGGAGAGCGGTTACCCGCTCTTCATCTACATGGGGGCCGAGATCCGAAAGCCGTAAATAAGTTGTGCGCTAAATAGGAAATTAGGGCATGGGTTTTTCTCTTTTTTGTTGAAAATATTTTCCCTATCATGTGGGGAGAGTGAAGAAGAGAGGTGACCTATGACCCTGATTCGTCCTTCAGAGAAGGTACTTCGTGCAACGATCTCTGTGCTTGGATTTCCGATGACCGTAATTCAAGCCGTTTTATCCATGCGTTCACTGCATAAACATAAAGCTCCGGGGGAGATCATTTCAATTGGCGGGCGCAGCCTTCATGCCATTGTGAGTGGAAGGGGCGATAGCATATTACCGACGATTATATTGGAATCGGGAATGGGCGGAAGTGCCTTGGATTGGTCATTGGTTCAACCTGCACTGGCTAAATATACGAGAGTTGTGGCCTATGACCGGGCCGGATTCGGTTGGAGCACCCAGACTATGGAGGAACCAACCTGTGCCAATTATGTTCAGGATTTAAGGAGGCTTCTTGCCCAAAAAAAGCTGGAACCTCCATACCTGCTCGTCGGTCATTCATTTGGCGGGCTGATCATGAGGCTGTTCGCTTCCCAATATCCGGAGGAGGTATCCGGGCTGGTTCTTGTAGATTCAACTCATGAAAAGAGATATATAGAGTCACATTTCAATCATTCAAGAAGGCAGGAGCAGCTGCGATATCAAAAAAGACTAAGGCTCGGATTTTTATTATCACCCATAGGATTGACCCGCATTATGAAGCAGCATATCGGGACGGGAAAATTGCCTCCCGCTATTCAAAACAAAGTGACCGCTTCAGGATATAGGAATCATGCATACAAAGCTGCCTATTTGGAATTTCTGCATACTTCTGTAAGCGCCGATCAGATCATCGAATCGAGCCCTTTGAGGCCTGACATGCCCGTCATGGTATTGACCGCCGGGAGGCAAAATGAGGCATGGAAAGAGTCGCAGAGGGAACTTCTGCAATTAACGGACCAAACCCGGCAGAGGATCATAGAGGATAGCTGGCATTCGATCCCAATTCATAAACCGCAGGCCGTTGTGCAATCCGTATTGGGCCTGCTATACAGAGCGGATTGAAGCGGCGTGCCTGTCTCCGGCTGGCTGGTTGTGTTGGAATCGCCTACTTACAACCGGCAGGCGTCATACCTGACCGCCGAACTGGCGGATCACCTCCGCCAGCCGGGCGATCCCACGCTCGAGCTCGGCCGGGGAAGCGTATGAGAAGGACAGGCGCAGATGCCGGCTGTCGGAGCGGTCGTACAGATCGCCTGTGTTGAGCAGCAGCCCTTCGGCCAGCGCCGCGTGAAACAGCTTCGGCAGCGGCAGCGGATGCTTCAGCCGGAGCCATACATAGAATCCGCCGGAAGGGCGGTTCCAGGAAGCCAGTCCGGCAAAATGCCTCTCCAAGAGAGCCAGCAGCAGATCGCGCCGCTCCCGCAGCTTCATGCGCAGCGTTTCCGTATGCCGGTCGTGGAGACCCTTCTCCAGCCAAATGGCAGCAGCCTGCTGGGACAGGGAGCTTGCCCCGTAATCGGTCTGCATCTTGATGTCGGCCAGCCGCTGGATGACGGGCTCGGGCCCGGCGATCCAGCCGATCCGCAGCCCGGGGCTGGCCGATTTGGACAGCGTGCCGAGATGGAGCACGCGTCCGCTCCGGTCCATCGCTTTCAATGGCGGGGGTGGCGGGGCATCCAGCCACAGCTCTTGATAGGCTCCGTCCTCCAGAACGGGAAGCCCGAGAGCGTCAGTCTTCTCCATGAGCTGCTGTCTGCGTTCCAGATCCATCACAATCCCGGTGGGATTGTGAAAGGATGGGATCGTATACAGCAGCGCCGCCCCGGTGCGGGCTGCCGCCGGCTCCAGTTCTTCCGGGATCAGGCCCCGGTCGTCCATCGCCAGGCCGTGCAGCCGGACGCCGGCCGATTGAAAGGCGTGGATGGAGTACAGGTATGAAGGCTTCTCCAGTACAATGGACGAGCCCTTGGGGAGCAGGCCGAGCGAGATCAGCTGGAAGCCCTGAAGCGCTCCGGACAGGATCAGGATGGAGGACGGACCAGCGTTAATGCCGCTGCGCGCCAGCTCCGCGCTGACCGCCCGGCGGAGCCGGAGGCTGCCGAGCGGCTCCTCATACGGCAGCGGCAGCGGGCCTTGCGCCAGTTCCGCCATCACGGCGGCCATTTCCGTTCCGGGCAGCAGGTCCGGGCCCGGCTCTCCCGTGCCGAGCCGGATCAGCCCGGGGCTGAACTCCAGGCGGTTGATCGCCTGGATGGCCGGCAGGTTCGGGTAATGCCGGCCTTCCTCCACGTAGGCGAGCCAGCTTCCCCGGCCTCCTTCGCCGTTCCCGGGCCGGGTCACGGCCGTTCCGCCGCCGTGTCTGCCCTCGATGAGGCCGGACTCCGCGAGCAAGCCAAGCGCGGCGACTACCGTGCTGCGGTTGACGCCAAGCTCTCTCGCCAGCGTGCGCTGCGGCGGGAGCTTCGTGCCCGGCGGCCAGCTGCCGCTGCCGATTTTGCCCCGGATATAGGCGGCGATCTGCCTATAGAGAGGAACCGGCCCGGAGAGGTCGGGAGTCCAGTCCGGCAACGGGCCGGGACATTCTCTACCGTTTGAGCTTTCATTATCCGGAAGCTCCGGAAGCGGAAATCTGGGGGACATGGGATCACTGCTCCTTCGCGGCTGAGTTCTGCGTATTATTGCCTTCAGTATAGCATAGCAAAAGACGGCCGCCCGGCTTGGTTGGGCGGCCGTCTTCAGTTTTGGATGGTCACGGCTCGGGCCGGCAGGCGGTATGATCGGTAAAGATCATATTCGCAGGCCTTTCGCCGCTCCGGCAGCGGCGGGCCAAGGAGGAACAGCAGGCAATGACAGAAGCAATCATTCACGGGATGATATTGGCCATCGGCCTCATTCTGCCGCTTGGCGCGCAGAATATTTTTGTATTCAACCAGGGAGCAGCCCAGCCCGCCGTTCTCAGGGCGCTGCCAGCTGTGCTGACGGCAGCCGTATGCGATACGCTGTTGATTACGGCATCGGTAGGGGGCATATCGCTGGCCGTTCTGGCACTGAAAGGGCTGACGCCGATTCTGTATGGAGTTGGTGCCGTCTTCCTGACGGTCATGGGCTGGAAAATATGGCGGGGCGGCTTCTCCGGAAGCCAGGCCGCTGCGCTGCCGCCGAGGGGACAGGCGCTCTACGCGCTGTCGGTGTCGCTGCTCAATCCCCACGCCCTGATGGACACCGTGGGCGTCATCGGGACGAGCTCGCTCCAGTACGCCGGCTGGGAGCGCTGGACCTTCGCGGGGGCCGCTGCCCTCGTCTCCTGGGCCTGGTTCGCGGCTCTGGCCGCGGCGGGCCGGATGCTGGGAGCAGCCGACCCTTCGGGCAGGCTGCTCCGTTGTATGAATGTTATCTCCGCGCTGCTGCTGTGGGGCATGGCGGTTATGATGCTGCTTCGCCTGCTTCGCCTGCTGCGCCTGGCGGCGGGTTAACCGCCGATCTGCGACATGCGGCGGGCGGTCGGGGTATGGCTCTGCGCTTTCTTCTCAAGCGCCAGAGCCATTTCGTGATTATGGGGCTTGCCGGCGAGCGCCTTGCGGAACAGCGCGCGGACGGCTTCGGGGTCGTCCGCCAGGGGGCGGACATTATATTCGTCCGACCAGTACAGACAGGCCTTGATATGGCCGTCCGCCGTCAGGCGAAGCCGGTTGCAGTTGTCGCAGAAATGCTCGCTGACGGGATGGATCAGGCCGAAGGTGCCCTGGGCCCCGGCCACGCGGCGGTCCTGGGACGGTCCTCCGCCTGCCGACGAATGGGCCGGCTCGGTCTCCCAGCCGGCTTCCCGGCATGCCTCCAGCACCCGCTCAAGCGGCAGATAGGTCTGCCGCCAGGTGTCGGTCGCGCTGCCGATCGGCATATATTCAATGAACCGCACATTCAGCGGGTTGTTCAGGGTCAGGGCGACAAAGTCTTTGATTTCGTCGTCGTTGATGCCTTTCATCAACACAACATTGAGCTTGATCGGTGATAGACCGGCCGCCTGGGCGGCTTCGATGCCCTTCAGCACCTTCGCCACCTCACCGCCCCGGGTAATCATGGCGAACCGTTCCTGGCGGAGCGAGTCGATGCTGATATTCACCCGGGAGAGCCCGGCGGCTTTAAGGGATGCCGCCTTGCCGGGGAGCAGCAGTCCGTTCGTCGTCAGGGAGAGATCCTCGATGCCCGGAATGCCGGCCAGCATCTCGACAAGGCGTTCCAGATCGCGGCGCACCAGGGGCTCGCCGCCGGTCAGCCGGATTTTGCGCAGTCCGGCGGGAGCGAGCGCCTTCACGATCGAGGCGATTTCTTCATAGCTCAGAATTTCGTCATGAGGCTGGAATTGCATGCCTTCCGCCGGCATGCAATAAATACAGCGCAAATTGCAGCGGTCCGTGACCGATATCCGCATATAGTCGTGAACGCGTCCAAAAGGGTCTGTCAGCAGTTCCATGGCGATGGCACCCCTTTCGCTGGGCATACTGTTGTTATGATTATTTAAAATTTTATGATTTTAGCGGTTCGCCGTCAATTGCTAGACAAGACAGCGATTCTCTTATCTTAACATGAGGCAGGATAAGGGATGGGAAGAATTTGACGGTAATGCGACAATTGGGGAGAAACTTCATAAAATGCTCAAAAAAAGCGCTTACAATTTGGGGTATAATAAAAACGCAAAAGGCTGATAACTTTTAATTATCGCCTGCAACGAGTACAATAAGGATGGCCGCAGCCAGTCTGCGCGCCGACAATCCGAAGGAGGACTTCCCAATGACCATGATGACCATTCCTTCCCTGAATGTTCCCGACGCCTTTGGCCGCTGGCTGGAAACCAGGGGTTTCATATATCAGCTGTTCGCCGATTTCCTCGGCAGAAGACCGACTCTGTCCCTGATTGCCCAGTGGAGCCGCAACCGGCAGATCGCCAAGGGCGCCGAAATTTGGGATGCCGGGCGCGAAGTGAAATCGTATCTGTGCGGACGGAAGCCCCAGGAGCTTGTTGAGCTGTGCGAGAAGGAAGGCGTAGAGTACGACCGTCTGATGAAGGATGGGACCCTGATGGGCGTTCAGCCGAGAGAGGCCGCCCTGATCGGCGAGTCGGAGGCGTTCAGCAATGTGTTGTCCTGCCTGTACGCTTCGGCCGGCATCGTATTCAAGAAATGCGGGGACGAGTCGGATGACCATATTGCCATCGAACTTGAATTCATGAACGAACTGCATGAGCGCATGCTTTTTAACAGCTTCTCGGCGAGAAGTGCGCTGGAGCTGCTGAACGTGCAGGAGAGCTTCCTGCAGGAGCATCTGCTTCAGTGGACGCCTGAGTTCTGCAAGCATCTGGACGAAGCGACGGACAGCCCGCTGTACCGGGGGCTTGCCCGGATGCTGAAGGAATTCCTGCCGTACGATCTGCACATGCTTCAAGCCTGGAGATCGTCCATGGAGAGCGCCGCTGCGGCGGTATGACCGTCTGCGTCTGATTGTTATCCAATAGAAACCGCAAGCCTTTCTTCCTCGGGGAAGAAGGGCTTTTTGCTGTCACTGAGGCGGGATAGAGATGCCCTCTGTCGCTTACTCTTGCTGCCCGGTCGCAGAAGCTCGATCTACAAGTTTCCCATATCTGTTTCCATGGGAGCGCCTGATGCGGGTATAATGGTGGCAGAACTGGTGAGGGGGAAGGATATGGGGCTTTTTGTCGGCTTGGATATCGGAACGACCAGTACTAAAGTTTTTATGTACGAACGGAATGGTAAAATACGCGGCTCCGGCAAAGCCGGCTATTCGCTTCTCGTACCCGAGCCGGGAAGGGCGGAGCAGCGTCCGGAAGACATTATGTCGGCTGTTGCGGAGGCGTTCCGTCAGGCGATGAAGAACGCATCCGTCAAGCCGGGCGATATTGAGGCGGTAGGTGTCAGCACGGCGATGCACAGCCTGATGGCGGTGGACGGGGAAGGCAAGCCTCTGACCGAGCTGATTACATGGGCGGACAACCGCAGCGCTCCCCAACTGGAGAGGCTCAAGGAGAGCGGAGAAGCAGAGGAATTGTACAAACTGACCGGTACGCCGGTTCATCCGATGTCACCGCTCTGCAAGCTGCTGTGGTGGAAGGAGAACAAGCCAGGGCTGTTTGAGAAGGCGGCTAAATTCATTTCGATCAAAGAGTATTTGCTGCACCACCTCTTCGGGGTGTATGCCATCGATGTGTCTCTCGCTGCGGCTACAGGACTGCTGGAGGTCAGCGGAACAGACTGGTCGGAACGTGCCCTGAAACTGGCCGGCATCGGCAGAGAACGGCTCAGCCGAATCGTTCCGGTGACCGAGGTTCTGCGCGGGATGAACCCGGAAATGGCGGAAAGCTGCGGGCTGTCGCCGGATACGCCCTGGGTTGTCGGGGCGAGCGACGGCGCACTGGCGAACATTGGCTCCGGCGCGGCGGGCCTTGGCCGGACCGCTGTGACGATCGGAACCAGCGGCGCGGTGCGGCGGTTCGCGTCCGAGCCGCTGATCGATCCGCAGGGCCGGACGTTCTGCTATGCTTTTGACGAGAAGCGCTGGCTCATCGGGGGGCCGACGAACAACGGCGGGATTGCGCTGCGCTGGTTCAAGGAGCAGTTCTTGGACGGGGCTCCGTCAGGCGCGGGGGCGGACTCCCGCTTCCGGGGCCAGCCGGAGAGAAGGCAGCGGCGCGGCCGGAACCATGTCGTGATCGGGCCCGGCAAGCAGGGCTACGCCAAAGACGGCCCTCAGACATTCGATGAACTGATCGGAATGGCAATGACAGTGCCGGCCGGCGCGGACGGCCTGGTGTTCCTGCCTTATCTGACCGGCGAACGCGCGCCATATTGGGACCCGGATGCGCGCGGCGTCTTCGCCGGCGCGGGGCTGCATCACGGGCGGGCCCACTTCGCCCGCGCTGTGCTCGAAGGCGTGCTGCTTGCGGTGAAAGGCGTGACTGAGACGCTGAAGGAGCTGGCCGGACCGCCTGAACGGCTGCTTGCTTCGGGCGGCTTCGCCTCCTCGGCAGCCTGGACCGGCCTGCTGGCTGACATAGCGGGCGTCCGAGTTGATGTGCCGGACAGCTACGAGGCTTCCGCCTACGGAGCCGCGCTGGTGGCGATGAAGGCGCTTGGGGCTGTGGATTCGCTGGAGCAGGCCGACGAACACATCGGAATCATCCGAAGCCACGCTCCGAATGAGGCGAACCGGGCGGTGTACGAGAAGCTGTACCCGCTGTTCAAGGACCTGTACTGGCGGCTGGAGCCTCTCTTCCCGCAGCTGGCCTCCATGCAGGTGCGCGGCTAACGGGTTCTCCAGGCAAGCGCATCGACTCACGGATTTCAGATAAAACGCAAATAAGCCCATCTTCGCCGCTGGCGAAGATGGGCTTATTGTTATAGAAGCGCGAACTGAGGCTCCGACAGAGAACGGACCGTAAACCGCAGCTCCGGCCGGAGCATTAGCTGCGAAGCCTGTAATCTTGTGGGGAGGACGCCGGTTCCGTCCGGAATGAATGCCCTCCCTGCACGAAAGGGGTCTTACCAGTTTGCTAGCGTGCCTTCGCGTTCCTAGTCTTCCACCCGCTTGCGGCGGAACTTCATCAGGAACTCGTATACGACAGGCACGACGACGAGCGTCAGCAGCGTGGAGCTGATCAGGCCGCCGATAACCGTGACGCCGAGTCCCTTGGAGATGATGCCGGCACTATTCTCAAGACCTGCGACGAGCGGGAGCAGAGCTCCGATCGTGGCGAGCGCGGTCATCAGGATCGGCCGCAGACGGGTGCCGCCCGCTTCAAGCAGCGCTTCGCGGGTTGACAGGCCCTCGCGTTCCTTGTGGATAACGCGGTCGATCAGCACGATGGCGTTGGTGACGACAATGCCGATCAGCATGAGCGCGCCCATGAGCGCGGACACGTTCAGCGTCTCGCCCGCGATCAGCAGGGCGACGAGTCCGCCGATGATCGTGAACGGCAGCGAGAACAGAATCGCGAACGGCGCGAGTCCGCCGCCGAAGGTTACCACGAGCACGAAGTAGACGATCGCGATCGCTGCAGCCATTGCGATGCCGAGCTGGCCGAAGGTATCGTTAATCTGCTCTGTAACGCCGCCGAACGTTACCGTGACGCCGTCCGGCAGCTTCATAGCGTCCACCTTGTCCTTGACGGCATTCGAGGCGCTGCCGACATCGCTTGATGTGATTTCCGCAGTGACGCTTACCATCATTTTGCCGTCCATGCGGGTGATGGAATCCGGCGAGGTGCCTTCCTCGATCTTAGCGACATCGCCGATGCGGACCGGAATGCCAAGCGGAGAAGTCAGTGTGGCATCCTCCATCTGCTGGATGCTGCTGTACGTCTCTTTATCGGATTCGATGTAGACGTTATAGTTCTTGTCGTCGACCTGTATCTCGGTCAATACGGGACGAGTGCCCGAAGAACTCAGCTTCATGGCGATCTGCCCCGCCGTAAGGCCGAGTGAGCTCAGCTTCTGCTGATCGGCGACGATGGTATATTGTCCGTAAGACTCGCTCAAGCTTGTCTCCGCGTCTTTGAAATTCTTCGTATCCTGCTTGACGGTGTCCAGAATCTGGTCGGCCACCGGCTTGATCTGTTCGAGCGAGTCGCCGAATACATTGACGGTCAGAGAGCTGCCGCCGAGCCCGCCGCCTGCCATGCTGGACATGTCGCCCCAGGTGCCATCCGGCACTTCCTTCTGGAGTCCTTTGATCAGTTGCTCTTTGACCTTGTCGAATTCGGGAGTGTCACTGTCATAAGTGACGTAGAACAGGCCCGACTTGCTTCCGCCGCCCATGCCCATCATTCCGCCGCCGCCGATCGAATATTGCATCTGATCGACATGCTCCTGGTTCAGGATGTATTTCTCGGCCTTCAGGCCGAGCGCCTTCACGTCTTCCAGCGTCTGTCCGGCCTTCGGCGAGAAGGTCAGCGTAACGTTCTTCTCTTCCTGTGAAGGCAGGAAGCTGACGCCGATCGGCTTGATCAGGAACAGGCTGCCTACGAGCAGCAGTACCGCCGTACCGAAGGTGATCAGCTTGTGAGATAAGCACCAGTTCAGAATGCGGCGGTATCCGGCCGCCATCCGGCCCGGCTTCTCGCCGTGATCATTTTTGGATTTAAGCCCGTTCCGGAAGAGCGAGTGCGCAAGCGCCGGAACGAGGGTGACCGCCACGACGAGGGAGGCGAGCAGGGAGAAGACCATGGTCAGCGCGAACGGCAGGAACAGTTCGCCGACCATGCCGCTTACGAAAGCGAGCGGCAGGAATACTGCGATTGTGACGATCGTGGAGGACATGATCGGCACGAACATTTCACGCGTCGCCGCGCTGATCAGCTCGCGGCCGCGCAGATTCTCGCCGCTTAACGTAAGCCGGCGGTAAATATTCTCGATGACGACGATGGAGTCGTCGACAACGCGCCCGATTGCGACGGTCATCGCGCCGAGCGTCATCATATTCAATGTGATGTCCATCTGCCGCAGGCACAGAACCGCGATCAGGAGCGACAGCGGAATCGAAATGATGGAAATGATAGTAGAGCGGATATTCCGCAGGAAGAGCAGAATAATCAGCACGGCGAACAGGGCGCCGAAGACCGCCTTGGACAGCATGGTGTGCACGGAGTCTTGAATCGGCTTGCCTTGGTCGAGCAGCACGGTCAGATCCACGTCCTTATACTGCTCTTTCAGCTTGTCTACTTCATCCTTGACCTTGTTCACCACTTCAACGGTGTTGGCATCGTTCGCCTTGATAATCTGGATGCCGATGGAATCCTTGCCGTTGGTGCGGGAAATGGAATCAGACTGTCCGGTCACTTCAATTGTGGCCAGCTCGGACAGCTTGACGGTTGGCAGGCCCAAGCTGGCGGCCGCTCCCGTTCCGGCTCCGGCGGCCGTTCCAGCGTTACCGCCTGCCGCCGCGCCCGTAGCGCCGCTCGCAGCTGCACCTGCTCCCGCCGCGCCTGCGCCACTCATGCCTTGGCCCGCCGCACCTGCGGCCTGCCCGGCATTGCCTGCGCCCGCACCGGCTCCGACCGGCGTATACGGGATGGCGACGTTCTTGAGATCGTCGATATTCGTAATGTTGCCGTCAACCGCTACGGCCTTCTCGGACTGTTCCATCTCGAACAGGCCGAGCGGCACATGGATCGAGGAACCCTGGATAATGCCCTTAACGGTGTCTTCAGTCAGCCCGTACTGTTTCAGCTTGTCCGGATTGAACTTCAGCGTCACTTCCTTGACGTATTGGCCGGCTACAGATACGGAGGCTACGCCGTCCAAATCCTCCAGCGCCGGGCTGATGTCATTCTCCGCAATCCGGGTCAGGCTCTCCAGATCCTGCTGGCTGCTGCTCGCCAGACTGAGGGAGATGACCGGCAGGGAGCTGAGGCTGAACCGGGTAATCTGCGGCTTCTGGACATCGTCCGGAAGCGTTACCTCATTCAGTGCTTCGCGGACGGCCGCTGTGGCGTTGTCCAGATTGGTGCCGTACTCGAACTCAATGGTGATGTTCGAGGCGTTCTCCATGGACGTCGAGTTCAGCGTCTTGATGCCGTCCACGTTGCGCAGCCGCTGCTCCAGCGGCTTGGTGACGTCGTTCACGACACCTTCCGGAGCCGCGCCCGGATAGATGGTTGTGATGTTGAGATAGGGAATGCTGATATTGGGCAGCGTCTCCTGCTTCATGGTCAGTCCGCTGTACAGGCCGGCGAACACAACGATAAGGGTCAGCAGCCAGATTGCGAACTTGTTCCGCAGCGAGAAATTAATAATGCTTTTCATGCGGTACGGTAACACTCCTTCCAGTTAATCTTTTTTTGTCTAAAGCTCTACTGCTACCTACGTGTACGATGACGGTTTGGTCTCACCTCCGCTTCGAAAGAATGGGGCTTTCATATGGAGTAATATGGATTTCAAGCTCCGAAGCAAGGGTGCTCAGCCCGGGACATGACTGAAGATTGAGCAGCATGCCCTTGATGATCGCTCTTCGCGGCTGAACGCTCAGCAGCTCGCTTTCCAGAATGGACAGCGACTCCCGGATGTCGCCGCGAGCTTCCGGCGTAAGGTCGGGAAGGCCCGCTGCCGCCTCTTTGATTTGCCGGATCAGATGAAACGGATTGCTTCGCGCATCGTCCTCATCCGTGGAGATCAGCGAGGTCAGCATATCGGCGGACAAAAGCGGATCGGGCCGGGATGCCAGCAGCCCCGCTGCGGCGATATCGAGCGTCCGGATCAGATGATCGGCCGATTGCGCCGGCGTAAGCGGGGACCCCGGGTGAAAAATCACCCGGATATACGATTCGATCATCCCCTGCGCGAGCATCCACAGCTCTCCTGTATAGGGAAGAATATCCGATCCGTATACCGACTCCAGCCGGCGCTCGAACTGGCGGATCAGCGGCACGAATACCCGGCATAGCCAGGCCGGCGGTTCCGAAGGATCGCTCTCCGCGATATCCCGCACGACCCGCTGGAGGAATTCGCGCAGTTCGTACATGTGGGTGAGCAGAGCCTCCACCTGGCTGCGCAGCTTATCCTTCGGAGACAGGCTGGTCTCCTGCTCAAGGGCGAGCAAAGGATCGCGGATCTTGCGGAAACAGTGCAGATAGACGCTCTCTTCCAGCTCCTCTTTCGATTTGAACAAGAGATACAGGCTTCCTTTAGAAATGCCGCATCGCTCGGCGATCTCCTGCATGGACGTGGACGAAGCTCCTTTTTGGGCGAACAGTTCCATGGCCGTCTTGATGATCTCAATTTTTCGATCGGCAGATTTCACTGGATAAGGAACTCCTTTTCAATATTATTGACTTATCGGTTCTCATATTGACTGCCAAGTCAAATGTGATTATAGTATAATTTCTCCGGGGATACAAACGTAGCCGAAGAGGTTACAGTTTTGACTTATTTGCAATTTTGAACAGGGTTTGAGTAGGAAGAGGACAGGCTTTCATGTACAATATATTTTGACATTTCAGTGAGTTTTTTGTCGGAGAAAAGGTAGGATGCCCTAATGAGAAGAGGAATTCAGTCGATCGTCATTATTGCTGCTCTGCTTGCTTTTTATTATTTCGGCTTTGGCATTTTCGGCAGCACCGGGGGGACGATCATCAGTATTTTTTCGACGTTGACGGTGGTTTCGATCAGTCTGGCGATTTTTATGGAGAACCGGAACCCGTCGACGACGATGGCCTGGATTCTGCTCTTGGCCCTGATCCCGGTCGTGGGCCTTGTGTTCTACTTTCTGTTTGGGCAAAATGTATTCAAACGGCGCAAGTATGATAAAAAAGCCCAGCGCGACCTTATGGCCTACGAGCGGATCGAGAATGACGCGCTGCGAATGCATCAGGACTGGTCAAGCTTCAATTCTTCCCAGCGGAAGCTGCTCGGCATGTCGCAGAGGCTGGCGCGGACGCCGATCTCCTTCACGTCGGAGACGCGGGTGCTCACCAATGGAGAGGAGACCTTCGGAACGCTTTTGCTCGAGCTTCGTCAAGCGCAGCACCATATTCATATGGAGTATTATATTTTCCGCGACGACGAGATTGGCACGCGAATCCAGCAGATTCTGATCGAGAAAGCGCGGTCGGGCGTCAAGGTGCGTTTCATGTACGACGCCGTTGGCAGCCTGCAGCTCTCCAAACGTTTCCTGAACGAGCTGTCGAATGCGGGCGTGAAGGTGGCGGCGTACGGAACGTCGCGGACTTTTTTCTCCAGCCGGGTGAACTACCGGAATCACCGCAAAATCGTCGTGATCGACGGAGACGTCGGCTTCATGGGCGGTCTGAACGTGGGGGACGAGTACCTCAGCCGGAGCAAAACGTACGGGTTCTGGCGGGATACTCATATGCTTGTGCGAGGCGAAGCGGTGCGGACAATGCAAATTATTTTTCTGCAGGACTGGATGCACACGACGGGAGAGCGGATTCTGGAGCAGGATTACCTGTCGCCTCAGCTGCGCTACACCTCGGGAGAAGGGGCGGTGCAGATTATCGCCAGCGGACCGGACAACGAGCGCCGGTCGCTCAAAAATATCTTCTTCGCCATGATCACCGCAGCCGAGAAATCGGTGTGGATCGCGACGCCGTATTTTATCCCGGATGAGGACATCTACACGGCGCTGCGGGTTGCCGCCCTTTCCGGCCTCGATGTGCGCCTGCTGTTCCCGGGCAAGCCGGACAAGTGGATTCCGTTCCTGGCTTCTCACTCCTATTTCCCGATGCTGCTGGAAGCGGGTGTCCAGATTTACGAGTATGAAAAAGGCTTCATCCATTCCAAGCTGCTCATCATCGACGGCGAAATCGCCACGATCGGGACAGCCAACATGGATATGCGGAGCTTCCATCTTAATTTCGAAGTCAACGCACTGCTGCTGAAGACGGAGAGCGTCCAGCGCATCGTGTCGGACTTCGAACGGGATCTGCAGTCCACCTCGCTCATCATTCACGAGAAGTTTATGAACAAGAAATTTCTGGTCCGTCTCCTGGAATCGGGAGCCCGCCTCATGTCTCCGCTGCTGTAGGGCGAGCGGAAGCCATAAAGAACGCCGAAGGAACGCTGCGCCGCAGCCGTTTGTTCGGCGTTTCCTTTTGTGGGGCATGGCGCTGGGGGACTGTGCCTGGAATGACAAGGCCTGCATATTCCGCTTGCGCGATGTGTTATAATGTACTCTGCACAGAGTCAAGGACGGGAGGAAGCATCATGAATCAATTGCCGCACGGCGTCGGCGGCGAGGCCGAGACGAACGCTCCCGTTACGGGCGAGCGCAAAATCGAGCATGTCCGCTTATGTCTGAACGAAGACGTGGCGGGCCGGGGCGTGACCGCAGGCTTCGAGCGCTGGCGCTTCCGCCATAACGCGCTGCCTGAGGTGGATTTCGGCAGCATCACGCTGCGGACCTCTTTTCTTGGGCGCAGCCTGCGCACGCCGCTGCTCATCAGCTCGATGACCGGCGGCAGTCCCGCGACCGGCGGGATTAACGCCCGGCTGGCGGCGTCGGCCCAGCGGCGCGGCTGGGCGCTCGGCGTCGGCTCGGTCCGGGCCGCCGTGGAGTGCCCTGAGCTGACCGCGACCTTCCGTGTCCGGGACTATGCGCCGGATATTCCGGTCATCGCCAATCTGGGCGCGGTACAGCTCTCGCTCGGATACGGCGTAGATGAGTGCCGGCGGGCGGTTGATATCGCCGGGGCCGATTGGCTTGTGCTGCACCTGAACGGCCTTCAGGAGGTGTTCCAGCCGGAAGGCGATACGGCGTTCGGCGGTCTGCTGGACCGGATCGGGCAGGTGTGCCGCAGTCTGGACGTGCCGGTGGGCATCAAGGAAGTCGGCTGGGGCATCGACGGCGATACGGCGCAGAGGCTCTATGATGCCGGCGCCGCCTTCATCGACGTGGCCGGAGCGGGGGGAACCTCGTGGAGCCAGGTCGAGAAGTTCCGCAGCCCTGATCCGGTGAAGCGGGCCGCGGCCGAAGCATTCGCGGACTGGGGCATTCCGACGGCCGAGTGCATTGCGGACGTCCGCGCCGCCTCGCCGAACGGTGCGCTGATCGGCAGCGGCGGGCTGCATAGCGGCGTCGATGCAGCGAAGGCGTTGGCGCTTGGCGCAGATTTGGCCGGATTCGGCCGTAAGCTGCTGGGCCCGGCCGTGGAATCGGAGGAGGCGCTGGAAGCGAAGCTTGCGCAGACCGAGCTGGAGCTTCGGACGGCGATGTTCGGCATCGGTGCCTCCTCCGTTGATGAGCTGCGGGGAACGCCACGGCTGGTTCGCATTTAGGCTGCCATACAGCCATCAGACGGCCGCTGTGCGAGGGGATTTGGCGAAGCGGCATTGGCCGCATTTTTCCCGCAGGCAGGTATGATCACGAAAATAAGGAAGGAATACAATGATAAAACTGGTTCAAATGGATGAAGCGACATTCCAATTTTTCCTCAGACAGTCCACAAATGACTTTGCCGAAGAGAAGGTCAAATCCGGCGACTGGGAGCCGGACAACGCGCTGAAGCAATCCAAGGAAGCGATGACTGGGTTTCTGCCGTCAGGGCTTCAGACGGATGGCGCGTATCTGTACTCCGTTGTGGAAGAGGAGAGCGAAACGGCGGTTGGCTACATCTGGTTCAATGTGACGGAGGGCCGCCGCGGACGCGAAGCCTTTATATACGATATTTATATTTTCGAGCCTTATCAGGGCAGAGGCTATGGCAAACAGGCCATGCAGGCGCTGGACGAGAAGGCGCGCTCCATGAATGTAAGCAAGATCGGGCTGCATGTGTTCGGACAGAATCAGCGCGCTTTTCAGCTGTATACCAAAATGGGCTACGGCGTCACAGACATTACAATGTCCAAAGAGCTATAGTCCAGCATATATGCGATAACGGATGCGGTTGATGAAGGGCGCAGCCGTTATTTTTTTGCGATAAAAAGGGTTGACGTGTGGACGAGGAGATTATTTGTCCATGTGATGCGCTGCGCTGCGCGTGATGTGCGGGATGTGCGGGATGTGTAGGTTGTAGGTTATGTGAGATGCGCGGGTCGTGCGGGATGTGTGAGGCAGATTTAAGGAATTTAAGGAATCGGCATTTCCGGACATTTTATAAGAAGAAATAAGCGGAGGACCGGCGTGTTTGCTGTGGAGTCCATGATATGAGGACAAATGGCGATAAGTGTCTTTTAAAAGGTGGACACGGGAGGAATAAGCGAGGTTGCCAAGGTGTTCTCTATATATAGATCGGATGGCTGGTGTTCCTCTATATATTGTGATATTTGAAGCATTTCGGCAAAGTGGGAGCTATGTCTCGTCTGAGGAGAAGTGTCCACTATTTGAAAGACATTTTTCATGAATTTGTCCTTACAGATTGGACATTTGGTTCGTTGATGCAACAGGTGGAGCTCTAGCAGACAGCTGATCAGGGATACCAGCTTTGATATGCGGTCTGGGAAATATGACGACAAACAGCCAGAATGCAGTGGATGAAATACGATGCTGCGGCTTGCAAGGAAAATGTCGGGATGTAGATGCTGATATGTTGGGATGCAATGGATGAAATGTAATGTTGCAGATGACGGAATGCCAGGATGCAGTGGATGAAATGTCGTGTTGCAGATGATGGGATGTCAGGTTACTGTAGGTGAACTGTCGGGCAGCGGATAAAATGCAGCGAACGCGGGAGTGCGTGCATTGCGGCGGAATCTGCTCTATCAGGCGGAGACGCTGCGGTTTGATTGTGCTGTGGGAGCGGTTAAGGGCGTTGTTGCCGGACTTTTTGTTCTAATATATAATGGGTTAGATCGCAGGGCTAAATTGGTCAATTAATGAAAAATGGGAGTTGTCATATAAATGGCTTTGAAAGCGGGTATCGTGGGTCTGCCTAACGTGGGCAAATCGACGCTGTTTAACGCAATTACGCAGGCGGGCGCGGAGTCCGCGAACTATCCTTTCTGCACGATCGACCCCAATGTCGGCGTGGTTGAGGTTCCGGACGAGCGTCTCGATAAGCTGACGGAGCTGGTTGTACCGAACAAAACGGTGCCGACGGCGTTTGAATTCGTGGACATCGCGGGACTGGTGCGCGGCGCGAGCAAGGGCGAAGGTCTCGGCAACAAATTCCTGGCGCATATCCGCGAGGTGGACGCGATTGTTCATGTCGTGCGGTGTTTTGAAGACGAGAATGTCACGCATGTGGACGGCAAGGTCAACCCGATCAGCGACATCCAGACGATCAACCTGGAGCTGATTCTGGCGGACGTGGAGAGCGTGGAGAAGCGGATCGACCGTTCCCGTAAAAACATGAAGGGCGGCAACAAGCAGTACACCCAGGAAGTCGAAGTGCTGGAACGCATCAAGGATGCTCTTTATGAGGATATGCCGGCCCGCAGCGTAGAGCTGTCTGATGAAGAGAAGGTGATCGTTCGCGACCTGCATCTTTTGACGATGAAGCCGGTACTGTACGCTGCCAATGTAGGCGAGGATGAAGTATCGACTGCCGAGGAGAATCCTTATGTGAAGCAGGTCCGTGAATTCGCCGCCGCTGAGAATGCGGAAGTAGTGCCGATCAGCGCCAAGGTGGAAGCGGAAATTGCCGAGCTGGAAGGCGAAGACAAAGCCATGTTCCTGGAAGAGCTCGGTCTGCAGGAATCCGGCCTGAACCGTCTGATCAAAGCAGCTTACAAGCTGCTGGGGCTGTACACGTATTTCACGGCGGGTGTGCAGGAAGTTCGCGCCTGGACGATCCGCAAAGGAACGAAGGCTCCCGGAGCCGCGGGTGTCATCCACTCCGATTTCGAGCGCGGCTTCATCCGTGCCGAGGTCGTCGCTTACGATGATCTGATCTCAGCCGGTTCGATGAACGGCGCCAAGGAACGCGGCCAGCTGCGTCTGGAAGGCAAGGACTACGTCGTACAGGACGGCGACATTATGCATTTCCGCTTCAACGTGTAATTTTTTGTCCCGGAGCTTCGGTTGGCAAGGATGCTTATGCTGGTTAACGTCCCGTTCAGAAATATCATTCATGCATGAGTTATAATGTCACCCGTCTCCGGGCTTAAACGCCGGGCCACTTCGCAGAGTAAGAGAAGCTGCGGGGTGGCTTTTTGCGTATCTGCGGCAGTTCGGTACTGGCAGGCGGCGATATGGCGGTAGCGGTGTGGCACTCTTGAGTATCTGCGGTGTTCTTGCATATCTTCGGCTGTGCGGTGATGTCGGGAGCAATCGGCGATTTGGCAATGCGATATGGCGATGATAAAAAAGGTGCGAGTCGGCGAAGAACGAGGGTGCTTTTGACCCCGGCATAACGCGAACTGCGGAGGAACGGCTCTGAAACGTGTGCTAGCACGACGATCTCCTCATCCATTCCTTACAGGCGACCTGCATGTAGCCAAATCGGCCGGTTCGTGATATAATATAAAGTCGTGAATCTGTATTATCTTTTAAAAATGATCTAAAGAGGTGAACTCCCTTGTTGGACCGATTGCAATCTCTGGCGGACCGCTATGAGAAACTCAGTGAACTGCTTTGCGATCCGGATGTTGCAAGCGATAGTAAGAAACTGAGGGACTATTCCAAAGAACAATCCGACTTGCAGCCCGCTTTTGAGGCTTATACCGAATATAAGAATGTCATGGAAGAACTGGATGCCGCCAAGCTGATGCAGGGCGAGAAGCTGGACGACGAAATGCGTGAGATGGTCAAGATGGAAATCGACGACCTGTCACGCCGTCAGATCGAGCTGGAGGAGAAGATCCGCATTCTGCTGCTGCCCAAGGATCCGAATGATGACAAGAACGTGATCGTGGAAATCCGCGGCGCCGCCGGCGGCGACGAAGCGGCTCTGTTCGCGTCCGATCTGTACCGGATGTACACCCGCTATGCGGATACGCAGGGCTGGCGCATTGAACTGATGGACGCCAATACGAACGACCTGGGCGGCTTCAAGGAAGTTATCTTCATGATCAACGGCCGGGGCGCTTACAGCAAAATGAAATACGAAAGCGGCGCACACCGCGTACAGCGCATTCCGACGACGGAATCCGGCGGCCGCATCCACACTTCGACTTCGACGGTGGCGGTTATGCCGGAAGCTGAGGAAGTCGACATCGAAATTCTCGACAAGGATATCCGTGTCGATACGTTCTGCTCCAGCGGTGCGGGCGGACAGTCCGTCAACACGACGAAATCCGCCGTGCGCGTGACGCATATTCCGACCGGCATTGTGGCGACCTGCCAGGACGGCAAGTCGCAGAACTCGAACAAGGAGAAGGCGCTGCAAGTGCTGCGCGCCCGCATCTCCGACATGATGCGCCAGGAAGAGGAAGCCAAATACGCCGGAGAGCGCAAGAGCAAGGTCGGCACCGGCGACCGCAGCGAACGCATCCGGACGTACAATTTCCCGCAGAGCCGGGTAACAGACCATCGGATCGGTCTGACGCTGCACCGCCTCGACTCCGTCATGAACGGTGAAATCGAAGAGATTATTTCGGCGCTCTCCATCGCGGAACAGGCCGAGCTGCTGGAAAAAGGAGAATAATGCTTTGGAAATGAGCGCATATTTCATGCCGCCGGTGCAAAGCATCCGGGAAGCCTTTGCGAAGGCTTCTTCTTTTTTGGGCGAGGCCGGAGTCAGCGAGCCACAGCGCAGCGCCCAGCTTCTGCTGGAGCATGTGCTGGGCTTGTCCGGCGCGGCCTATTATATGGCGCTGGCCGACCCGTTCCCGCAGAATAAGCGGGAAGCATGGGAGCATGCCGTCAGCCGCCGCGCTTCGGGCGAGCCGGTGCAGTATATTACCGGGGAGCAGGAATTCTACGGCCGAAGCTTCGAGGTGACGCCGGATGTGCTGATCCCCCGGCCGGAGACCGAGCTGCTGGTGGAGGCGGTGCTGAAGTACGCCGCCGAGCTGTGGCCGGACGGGAAGCCGGGGATCGATGCCGGAGATCCCGGGGACAGCCGGAGCGAAGGCGAAGGGGCTTCCTCCGGGGCGGCAGGCGGCGGAAGAGACGGCGTACCCGGAAGTGAAGGCGGAGCGGAACTGGATACCGAGGGCGACCCGACGCAAGCTAGTTCAGGGTCGGGCCAGGCCGTCGCAGGCGATGCCACGCTGTCCGGGGCGGTAGTCCCGCCCGTACAGATCAGAACCGGCTCCAGCGACATGCCGGTCTCCCGGCCTGAGGAGGCCGGGGCCTCCCGCCGCTTGACCGCGGTAGACATCGGCGCGGGCAGCGGCGCCATTTCCGTCACGCTGGCCGCGGAAGCGCCGGCGTGGCGGGTGCTGGCCGGCGACATCTCGCCGGCGGCACTGGCTGTGGCCGGCCGCAACGCGGAGCGTCTCGGCGCGGCCGTAGAGCTGCGGCTCGGCGACCTGCTCGAGCCGTTCAAGGGCTTGGAGACGGATATTCTCGTCTCCAACCCGCCCTATATACCCGGCGGCGATATCGCCGGGCTCCAGCGGGAGGTGCGCGAGCATGAGCCGCTCACCGCGCTGGACGGCGGCGAGGACGGGCTCGATCCGTACCGCCGCATGATGGAGCAGCTTGCGCTGCTCGCGGCGCCGCCCCGGCTCGTCGGCTTCGAGCTCGGGCTCGGACAGGCGGAAGCGGTAGCCGGGCTGCTGAGAGAGGCCGGACACTGGGATGAGATCGTCACCGTCCCCGATCTGGCGGGCATTCCGCGCCATGTGCTGGGCATCGCCCGGTAAATGGACGCCGCCTGATTCTGGATTGGTATTTTTCCGCCCTATCTCTTACAATAAAGACAGCGGTTAGGATGATAACAGCCGCCGATTGAAAGCTAGTACAATAATAGGGAGGCAGGGCATTGCTCCAGAAGTTAAAAAAGGTTGACGGCGTCATTGTAATTGTTCTTCTGATGCTGATGGCGATCTGCATGCTCGCTATTTACAGTGTGACGCATGGCAGATCGACGGATGGGTTTCATCTCAAGATGCTCAAGTTTTATATTTTAGGGTTCATCGCTTTCTTTGGACTATTGCTGGTAGACTACCGTCTGCTGATTAAATATGCCACCTATATTTATATAGCCGGCATCGGGGTGCTGGTGCTGGTCAGCTTCGTCGGCGCAACGCAGAACGGAGCTAAGGGCTGGATCAAATTCGGAGGCTTCAGCCTGCAGCCTGCGGAAATGTTCAAACTGATGCTGATTCTATTTCTGGCGTCATTGCTCGTCCGAAAGAACAAGCAGAAGCTTAAGTTCTGGCGGGATGTCATTCCGCTCGGGCTGCTGACGCTGCTGCCGTTCGCTATCGTCATTTCACAGAATGACCTCGGCAACGCGCTCAGCTATGTCATTATATTGGCGGGGCTGCTGTGGATCGGCAATATCAAGTTCAGCCACGCTCTGATCACGGTCGTTCTCGTCGGAGGGGTCACGTTCGCCGGTATTTATAGCTATATTAATTATCATGACAAAGCGGTTGAGCTTCTGCAGAAGCTGCCGGGACGCGATCACCTGATCAGCCGGTTCGATCCATGGCTTGTTCCGGACCTGGCCTCCTCCGATGCAAGCTATCAGACGCGGAACGCCAAGCTCGGAATCGCCTCGGGCGGCATGAGCGGTGAGGGGTATTTGAAGGGCAGCACGGTTCAGAACAATCTTGTTCCTTACACGTATGCGGACTCAATCTTCGTGCAGATTGCGGAGGAATTCGGATTTATGGGTTCCGCCATCCTGCTGCTGCTATACTTCATTCTGATTCACCGGATGATTCTGATTGCCATTGAATGCAAGGACAGGGGCGGGCCGTTCATTATCGTCGGTATTGTGGCGATGCTGCTGTATCAGATTTTTGAAAATATCGGAGCCTTTATCGGGCTGATGCCGCTGACCGGGATTACCCTTCCTTTTATCAGCTATGGCGGAACGTCGCTGCTGATCAACATGGCCAGCATCGGCATCGCGATGAGCGTCAAGCTGCACGGCCAGGAAGTCGAGGAGGACCTCCCGTCGGCTACTTATACCGGCAAGCCGGCGAGTCAGCGTTAAGCTGGGCTTGGATCTTCGGCACCGGGTGATAATTCGGGTGTATTTGGAGAAGCCGCGGACTTCCTTGAGGAGACTGCGGCTTCTTTTTTTTGATAATCCGATAGATTCATAGGTTTGGAGAATCCCTTTCCCGGACATACTGGGAATCAGAAGGACGCGGAGGGGGAGAGGGAAATGAAGCACGATGAACGGCAGTCCGCAGATGCTCTGCGGAGACTGGTTAAGCATACTGCTATTATGATTAGTATTTTAATGATGATTATGATGTCTTGGGAAAGTCAAAAGACCGACGCCGCCGTAGGGGGCGGGCCAATTCCCGAGCAGTCGATACGCCTGCGCATTCTGGCCAACTCGGACAGCGCCGGGGACCAGCTGGTGAAGCGCCAGATCCGGGACCGGGTGGTAGAGGAGATGAACGGCTGGGTGGCGAAGCTGGAAAATCCGCAAAGCCTGGATCAGGCCAGAGCGGTCATCCGGGAGCATCTGCCGGAGCTTGAGAAGCTGGTGGGACAAGAACTCGACAAGCGGGGGCTTGCTTACGGGTATAAAGTGGAGCTGGGCGTCGTTCCATTTCCGACCAAGCTGTATGGCGGAACCGTCTACCCGGCGGGCGATTATGAGGCGCTGCGGATTACGCTGGGTGCCGGGGAGGGACAGAATTGGTGGTGCGTGCTGTTCCCGCCGCTCTGCTTCATAGATGCCGGATCGGGTGACGCGGCGGCCAAACCGGCGGGTGAATCGAAGGTGGTCCAGACTTCAGCGAAATCGGGCAAAGGTGAAAATGGCGCCGATAGCAAAGGTTCGGACTCGGCGGCAGGTACGCAAAACAGCGGGAGCGCCGTCACAAACGACTCGAACGGCTCGGGACAAAGCGGAAGCGAAGCTTCCGCCCAGCCAAAGGTTCGCTTCTTCGTCTGGGATTTCCTGAAGAGCGTCCTGGGATGGTTCCGGTCGCTGTTCGCTTAAAATCTATGGTTTTGCGTTAGGGTATGGTACTATTTTCATATTGGACAGGGCGGCTCCACAAGGTGGGGCCGCCTGCTGTTGAATCGAGATTCGAAATGAAGTGACCGGAGGCATGACAAGATGGAGACAAAGGTGTGGAAGCTGAACTCCGCCGACGATGAGGCGGAGCAGTGGCGCGCGAACGCTGCCGATCTCGCGGCGCTGGAGGAGGCTGCGGAGATGCTGAGGGAAGGGCGGACTGTCGCCTTCCCGACAGAGACGGTGTATGGGCTGGGAGCTGACGCCCGCCTTACGGAGGCGGTCGAGGCGATTTTCGAGGCGAAGGGCAGGCCGTCCGATAATCCCCTGATCGTTCACATCGCGGACCGGGCGCTGCTGGCCGAACTGGTTGCGGAGGTGCCGGAAGAAGCGCGGGCACTGATGGACGCCTATTGGCCGGGACCCTTGACCATTGTGCTGCCCGTTCGTCCTGGCGCCGTGTCGCCCCGCGTGACGGCGGGTCTTGATACGGTCGGCATCCGGATGCCCGACCATCCCGTGGCGCTGGCGCTGCTGAAGGCCGCCGGCTGCCCCGTCGCTGCGCCCAGCGCCAACCGCTCCGGCCGGCCGAGCCCGACGCTGGCCGCCCATGTGCTGGACGATCTCGCGGGGCGGATCGGCGGCGTGATCGACGGCGGCGCTTCCGGCGTCGGTCTGGAATCGACCGTCGTGCAGGTGCAGCAAGGCGGGAGGATTACCGTGCTGCGGCCGGGCGGCGTCACGGCGCAGCAGCTGTCGGCCGCGGCCGGGGGAGCGCCGGTCACTGGCGCCGACGCGGCGGCCGACTTCACGCCTCCGGATCAGGCGGAGGCGGGGGGCAATGGCCCGGCGCCGCGTGCGCCGGGCATGAAATACGCGCACTACGCGCCGCGGGGCACGCTTAGCGTCGTGACGGGTTCTTCGCCGGAGCGCGCGGCGAAGAGGGCGGCCGCGCTGCTCGCGGAAGCCCGGGCGCGCGGCGAAGTCACGGGACTGATGCTCTTTGAGGAGCATCGGTCCCTGTACCCGGACGGCGCGGCTTCCTGCGTCGTCTCGCTGGGGCCCTTGGCCTCGCCAGAGCAGGCCGCGCATTCCCTGTACGCTGCTCTCCGGGAATTTGATGAGGCCGGGGCCGGCTATATTTTGTCCGAGGCTTGCCCCGATACCGGCCTCGGCTCCGCCATTATGAACCGGCTGATGAAGGCCGCTGCCGGTCGGGTTATTGACGCGGACTGATCGTTGAGGCCGTCGCCAGTCGGCTCATTGACACGGACTGATCGCGTCGGCCGCTGCCGGACGGCTCATTGACGCGGACTGGACGCATCAGCCGCCGCCGGCTGCCACACGCCACCTCATTTTTTGATCGGGATGAAGGTGAATCCCCACTTGCCGTTTCCATGCGACATCCGCCGGGCCGCGCCTCTGTTTTGTCCAAACCCTGGAATGATTGTCCGCCCCCCCGCATATCGTGTCTTGTACAGATAACGGGAAGCATGGGAGGGTTCATCATGGGCGTGGCGGAGGTACAGACCGGTGCAGGCCAGATTCTTACGATTGCCATCATGGCCTTTGCGCTAGGGCTGGATGCTTTTTCGCTGGGTGTCGGAATCGGAATGAAGGGCATCCGCCTTTTGCATGTGCTGCAGATGAGTCTTATGGTCGCTTTTTTTCATGTCCTGATGCCTCTGCTTGGTCTGGTTACCGGAAGTTATGTGGGTCATCTGCTGGGAAGAGTGTCCGGAGTCGCTGCAGGCGGGCTGCTCGTCGCGCTGGGCGTGCATATGGTCATCAACTCTTTCCGCACGGCTGATAATACGGAGATGAGAGGCTTTGATCACCGCACGCTATGGGGTATGCTGCTGATTTCGTTGAGCGTCAGCATCGATTCGTTCTCGGTCGGCGTGTCGCTCGGCGTCTTTGTGAGCCATGTGCTGCTGACGGTGCTGGCTTTTGGAGCCTGCGGCGGCATGATGTCGATCTCCGGACTGCTGCTCGGCAGACGCGTCGGCCGGGGGATGGGTGAATATGGGGAGGCGATTGGCGGAGCCATTCTGCTGGGGTTTGGCTTGCTGTTCATCTTCTGATACAATAGCGGCAAACGATAAATCCCATGGAGGTGATCTGCATGCTTCATATTTTGTTCATCTGCACAGGCAATACCTGCCGCAGTCCGATGGCCGAGGGACTTCTGCGCAAGCTGGCGGCCGAGCGGGGAGTCAAACTGGAGGTGCGGTCCGCCGGGGTGTCCGCAATCGCCGGGACGTCGATGTCCAGACACGCGGCGGGCATACTGCGGGATGAAGGCATCACGGACAACATTACATCCTCCCAGCTGTCGGCCGATCTGCTGAACTGGGCGGATCTGGTGCTGACGCTCACCCAGAGCCACAAGCGGCATGTACTGCACTATTATCCTTCTGCCGTTACGAAGACCCATACTCTTAAAGAGTATGTTCAGGATGAAGACGCGGTGCGGCGCGATCTGGAAGAGCTGGACAGCCTCTATGCCGGTACGGAGCTTGCGGCCTCGCTGGGGCAAGAGCCTAAGGCGGCTGATCTGGAGCGGATTATCGAAATCCGCCAGCGCATTCCGAGCACGGATATCATGGACCCCTTCGGCGGAAGCCGGGAGGACTATGAATACGCCGCTGCCGAAATTCGCTCTTCGCTGCACAGACTGCTGGATAAGCTGGAAGCTCTTCGCTTACAATAATAAAAGCGGGATGTTCCCGCCGGAGGTATAGCCGGAAGCAGGCAGTTGCAGTAGTATGGCAGGGTTTCGCTCGGAAATAATTTGAGCATGACCAGCTGCGCGTTCAACAGGGATTTCCGATTTTTCGGTAACGCCCAGCGTCTGGAAGATGCTCTAGGCATTTATCCTTAATGTCAGGTATTTACCCCCAAACGGTTGATTTTCGCCTAATGATGATTTAAGATATAGACAAAACTAACGGTCCGGGTGTAACTGGCGACAAATGTGGATCAACCACGATGGAGCACCTGGATAAACGGCCGGTCGCCTGGGCGAAAGAGCAAATCCGCAGCTGCCTGCGGACTGCTCTTTTTTGTTTGAATAAGGCGCTTTTTTATTGAAGGATGCGTCTTCCGGATTCTCTGTTGACGGTGGGTGTCGCGTTTGGCTTGCCGGTTTTGGCATTCTGGACTTTAAGGAGGTACCACGGTGAAAGATAACGGAACAGGCGCGGAGCAATCCCTTGCCGATCAGACTTTCCTCGTGCTTAAGGAGCTGGCTGAGGCAGGAAAGGTCGGGCAGGGAAAAGTGCTCGTTATTGGAGGCAGCACCAGCGAAGTAGCGGGTGCACGCATCGGAACGAGCGGCGCGCTGGAGGTGGCCGAACAGCTGCTGGCCGGTGTCCGGAAGGCGGCTGAAGAGTTTGGATTCACCCCCGTCTATCAGTGCTGCGAGCATCTCAACCGGGCGATTGTCATGGAGCGCGCGGTGCTCGAACGTTATGGCCTAAGCGAGGTGTCAGCGGTGCCGATTCCCGGAGCAGGAGGCTCGCTGGGGGCCGCGGCCTATAACTCGATGGACGATCCGGTGTTGGCCGAAAGTGTACAAGCCCATGCCGGAATCGACATCGGAGAAACACTGATTGGCATGCACCTCCGCCGTGTGGCGGTGCCATTCCGTCCTTCGCTGCGCTACATCGGAGAGGCCCGAGTCAATGCGGCTTATACCCGGCCGCCGCTGATCGGCGGCGAGCGGGCGGTCTATGCGAAGAAGGAGACAAGCGGTTCTCGGTTATGTGATTAATTTCTACTATAATTAGGGAGGAATCAAGTAAAATGGAACAACTGCGCAAGAGCGACCCTGAAGTGCTAAAGGCAATGGGACTGGAACTGAAACGCCAGAAGGCGAATATCGAGCTGATCGCTTCGGAGAATATCGTCAGTGAAGCCGTTATGGAAGCTATGGGCTCCGTCCTCACGAATAAATATGCCGAAGGCTATCCTGGCAAGCGCTACTACGGCGGCTGTGAGGATGTTGACATCGTTGAGAATCTTGCCCGTGACCGTGCGAAGCAGCTGTTCGGAGCAGACCACGTCAATGTGCAGCCGCATTCCGGAGCGCAGGCGAATATGGCCGTGTATCTGGCCGCCCTCAATCCTGGCGATACTGTGCTCGGCATGAACCTGGCCCACGGCGGCCATCTGACGCACGGCAGCCCGGTTAACGCTTCCGGCCTCCTGTACAATTTCGTCGCTTACGGCGTACAAGAAGATACCTTCCTGATTGACTATGACGAAGTGCGCAAGGCTGCCTTCAAGCATCGTCCGAGACTGATTGTTGCGGGAGCGAGCGCTTATCCGCGTACGATCGACTTCGAAGCGCTGGCTTCCATAGCAAATGATATCGGCGCGCTTTTCATGGTGGATATGGCGCATATCGCCGGCCTCGTTGCCGCAGGCGCTCATCCGAGCCCTGTGCCGCATGCGCATTTTGTAACGACGACAACCCATAAGACGCTTCGCGGACCGCGCGGCGGCATGATCATGTGCAAGCAGCCATGGGCCGCAGCCATCGACAAGGCTGTATTCCCGGGCTCCCAGGGCGGACCGCTGATGCATGTCATCGCAGCCAAGGCTGTCTCATTCGGTGAAGCGCTGCAACCATCCTTCAAGACATATGCGGAAAATGTAGTGAAGAACGCCAAGGTGCTGGCCGAGACGCTGTCCGGCGAAGGCATCAACATTGTGTCGGGCGGCACCGACAACCATATGATGCTCGTGGATACGCGCAACCTGAACATTACGGGCAAAGACGCCGAGAAGGTACTCGACTCCATCGGTATTACCGTCAACAAGAATGCCATTCCGTTTGATCCGACGAGCCCGTTCGTCACGAGCGGTATCCGTATCGGTACACCTGCTGTAACTTCCCGCGGCATGGACGAGCAAGCTATGACCGAAATCGGCAGCATCATCGCTTTGGTTCTGAAGAATCCGAAGGATGAAGCGTCGCTGAAAGACGCTGCCGTTCGGGTCGCTTCCCTGACGGAACGCTTTCCGATTTATCCGGAGCTTCAGTACTAAGAAGAATCGCGGCGAGCGGCTGTTCGCTGTAAGGCCCCCATATGTCCGCTTTCGGTCATATGGGGGCCTTTTTAGCATGTTTATGCACAGAATCGGATGTAACAGAATGTTCACAAAAAAGAGGTACCTGTCACGCTGGAAAGCGTATGAAAAGGTATCGAATGTTCATGCATTTTTCAAGAAAAGGCGTGAAAATATTGTGAAAAGTATGCAATAAATGAAAACGGGGAAGACAAAACATGAATGAACTTCCGGGAATGGAAGGAACCCCTCATAATCCGGAGCAAAGTCCAGTACGTCCGGGACTTCGGGACTGGTCTCGCCTCCATTTCTGCACGTTTGTTCTTAGTGAAAAGCGCTCACGGTGATGATATAATAGACAGGATTTAGCCGTGAAGGAAGAGATTCGTCTGCGGTCTGGACAAGACTTACAACTCGGAGGGACAATGAATGGGAAAACTGGTAATATGCGATCATCCTTTGATCCAGCACAAATTGACTTTCATACGCGATGAGCGGACCAATACGAAGGAATTTCGAGAGCATGTAGACGAAGTGGCTACTTTGATGGCGTACGAGATTACGCGGGATATCCCTTTGGAGACGATTACCGTTCAGACCCCGGTTGCCGAAACGGAGAGCAAGGTCATTTCCGGCAGAATGCTGGGGCTCATTCCGATTCTTCGGGCGGGACTCGGCATGCTGGAAGGCGTCCTGAAGCTGCTGCCTGCGGCGAAGGTTGGTCATGTCGGCCTGTTCCGCGACCCGGAGACCCTGCAGCCCGTAGAGTACTATATCAAGCTGCCTACGGATGTGCAGGAGCGTGAACTGATTGTCATTGATCCGATGCTGGCTACCGGAGGCTCCGCTATCGCAGCCATCACGTCCCTGAAGAACCGGGGCTGTACCCAGATTAAAATGATGAATCTGATCGCCGCTCCGGAGGGCGTCGCCGCCGTTCAGGAGGCTCACCCCGATGTCGATATTTACGTTGCGGCGCTTGACTCGCACCTCAATGACCACGGATATATCGTACCGGGGCTTGGTGATGCCGGCGACCGGCTGTACGGAACCAAATAATTCGAAGACAGAAGGCAACGCAGAAGAAAGGACAGGGGATATGTCAAAGATTAAGGTAATGACGATATTCGGGGTAAGACCCGAGGCGATCAAGATGGCGCCGCTTGTTCTTGAGCTTCAGAAGCATTCCGAGCATATCGAGTCGATTGTATGCGTAACGGCGCAGCACCGCGAACTATTGGACCAGGTGCTCGAAGTGTTCAAGATTGTGCCGGACTATGATCTGGATGTCATGAAGAACCGCCAGACACTGAATGAAATCAGTATCCGCGTGCTCGAAGGACTGGAACCGGTTCTGCGAGAGGCGAAGCCTGACCTGGTTCTGGTTCACGGTGATACGCTGACCACCTTCCTCGCCAGCTACGCTTCCTTCCTGCAGCAAATCCAGGTTGGACATGTTGAAGCCGGACTCCGGACATGGAACAAGCTGTCCCCGTATCCGGAGGAGATGAACCGTCAATTGACCGGTGTTCTGGCCGATCTGCACTTTGCTCCGACCGACTGGTCAGCAGGCAATTTGAGACATGAAAACAAAAAAGAATCAAGTGTTTATATCACAGGCAATACCGTGACCGATGTGTTTCAATATACCGTACAGCCGGGCTACCGGCATCCTGTACTGGATTGGGCACAAGGAAAAAGGCTAATTTTGATGACGGCGCACCGCAGGGAATCCCAAGGCGAACCGCACCGTCATATTTTCCGTGCCGTGAAACGCATTGCTGATGAGTTCGAAGATGTGGCCATCTGTTATCCCGTACATCCGAGTCCGGCCGTGAAGGAACCGGCATACGAGATATTGGGCAATCATCCCCGAATCAAGCTGATCGATCCGCTGGATGTCGTGGACTTGCATAATTTCTATCCGCATACTCACCTGATTTTGACTGATTCCGGCGGTTTGCAGGAAGAAGCTCCCTCATTCGGAGTTCCTGTTCTCGTGCTGCGCGATACCACGGAGCGCCCGGAAGGCATCGAGGCCGGAACGTTGGAACTGGTTGGTACGGACGAGGAGAAGGTGTATCAACGGACACATGCGTTGTTGACTGATCAGGACCTCTATCAGTCAATGAGCCGGGCCGCCAACCCGTACGGAGATGGCCGAGCATCGGGACGAATTGTCGATGCGATTCTGCATCACTTCGGAGTTAATCAAGAGCGTCCGGAGCAATTTCACAGAATGTTCACAGATACTAAAAAAGTGTCAGAAGCCAATCTGTAAAAAGGTTTTCAAAAAGCGTACAGTAAAACTGTCCGGTTTATCTGGATTTGTAACGTTTTGCTGTGATTATTTTCATAGTTACAACTGTGTTTGACCCGGTTTTGGCTACGTTGACAAACTCTTGTAACATTCAGTAAAATGAATTGGAATTCCAAGGGTGGGATACTATGAAACAGCCGGAACAACCTAATAATGGAGACCGAAACACGGGAAGATCTCTACAGGCAATGGGACTTGTGACAGCGATTGGTGTCGATCTTGCCGGCTGTACGCTGGGCGGCTATTACCTTGGGAACTGGCTTGGAGACAAGTGGGGCAATCCCGGACTCTGGATTGGCGCAGGCGTTCTCTTCGGCATGTTGTCGGGAGCGTTGAGCATTGTTTCCATAATCAAAAAGGTGATGAGGGACAACAATGAATGACACTTCCAAGCTGAACAAGTTAATGTTTATGACAATCATGGGGATCATTGCCGTCTGCTTCATTATTGCGGAGATCATGCCCCATAGGCGCACGGTCTTTCACGGGATCGTTCTCGGTGCTTCTGTTAGTTGTCTCAATGTGTTGTACATGGCTTACAAGGTTCGGAAAATTACAAACGCCGCCGCCGGAGGAAGCAAGAAAGGGGCGACCCTCGGATTCGGCGTCAGAGTAGCTACCTCCATTCTCGCGATTGTGCTTGCACTGGAATACCCTCACTATTTCAATGAACTCGCCGTTTGTGCGAGTCTGGTGGCGGGACAGTTCATGCTCTTTATCGTAGGATTTATTATGGTGTTAAATGAGGATTGAACCTTGCTGCTGAGAAAGGGGTGAGAAACATGATACATGAATCACCGATCATTGAACTGGGCGGGCTTAGATTCGACCTGTCCATCATCTTGATGCTAGTTGTAACCTGCACTATCGTATTTGTTATCGCCCGTCTGGCAACGCGCAATCTGTCTGTTGAGAATCCGGGCAAAATGCAGAACTTTATGGAATGGGTCGTCGAATTCGTTCAAGGCCTGATTTCAAGCACTATGGATTTGAAAAAGGGCAAGCCATTTCTTTCACTGGGAATGACGCTCATCATGTTTATTTTTGTCGGCAATATGCTCGGACTTCCCTTCGGGATCGTGACCGAGTATACGGATGCCAGCAAGGCCCATATTTTTGGCCATGAAATCGTGTCCGTAACCGAGAAGATTCATGATGAACAAGTGGCTAACCCTGGAGAAGAGGTTGAAGTCGGAGTCGCCTGGTGGAAATCACCGACGGCTGACGCGTCCGTATCCATGGGATTGGCGGGAATGATCTTCGTACTCGTTCATTTCTTGGGCATAACGCGCAACACGAAGGGCTATTTCAAGCATTACCTACAGCCTTTCGCCTTCTTCTTGCCCATCAATCTGATCGAGCAGTTCTCTAAGCTGCTGACGCACGGCATGCGTCTATTCGGCAATATCTTTGCCGGCGAGGTACTGATATCAGTCCTTATTACGCTGGGGTCAAGCAGTATTGTTGGAGCAGTTGCTTCAGTACCGCTATTGATGATCTGGCAGGGCTTCAGTATATTTGTCGGTTCGATCCAGGCGTTCGTCTTCACCATTCTGACGTTCGTGTACATTTCGCAAGCGATTGATACGCATGAAGAGCACTAATTCCGGACGGAAACGCTTCGGCGTCCGTCTTGAAATAAACACCAACATTACACATCTCTAAGGAGGATTTATCAAATGGGAGTTATGGCATACATCGCGGCTGCAATCGCGGTAGGTTTGGGCGCTCTTGGCGCCGGTATCGGTAACGGTCTGATCGTAAGTAAAACGGTAGAAGGTATCGCCCGTCAGCCTGAAGCTAAGTCCACGCTGCAGACAACAATGTTTATCGGTGTAGGTCTGGTCGAAGCCCTGCCGATTATCGGTGTCGTTCTTGCCTTCATTTTCTACGCAAACGCTGGAGCATAATCCAAATTCCAAAGACATGGCGGGGAAGGCCACGGCCCTCCGCGCTTTCTTTTTGGCTCAAGATCTGTCCACTGGGTGGATAATGAAGTTACCGGAAAGGAGTGACCCACGTGCATTTTTCATTCACATCTCTCGTCCTGGCGCTGATCGCTTTCCTGATCTTGTATTTCCTGCTCAACAAGTATGCTTTCGGACCTTTGTTCTCCGTCATGGAGAAACGCCGCGAGCTTGTCCTGCAGCAGATTAACGAAGCTTCGCAGACTCGGGAGCAGGCGGTCGCTTATGTAGAAGAGCAGAAGCAGGCGCTCCAGGATGCGCGCAAGGAAGCTTACGACATCATCGAGCAATCCAGACAGACGAGTACGAAGCAAACCGAACAGCTCCTCGAGCAGGCCAAGTCGGAAGCGGCCCGCATCAAGGAAGAAGCTGTACGCGATATTCAGAACGAGAAGAACAAAGCCGTCGAGGCGCTGCGCAGCGAGCTCGGTTCGGCTTCCGTCAAAATCGCATCCAAGCTGCTTGAGAAGGAAGTCAGCTCGGACGCCGCGCAGGAGGAACTCGTTGATCAATACCTCAAAGAGGTTGGGGGCAGATCATGAGTCAGGATGCGGTAGTTGCCAAGAGATACGCGAAGGCTTTGTTCGAGGTAGCCTTGGAGGAGAACAAGACGCTGGAAGTGGAAGAGGAGCTGAAGGCTCTCGTATCCGCGCTGGCATCCGATTCCGACCTCGGCCGGTTCATCAGCACCCCGAAAATCTCCGGGGAAGACAAGCTGGCCGTGCTCAAGAAGGCGCTGGAAGGCAAACTGTCGAGTGTTGTGATCAATACGCTTGAGCTCCTGGTGGAGCGCGGCAGAATGAGCATCCTGGCCGAACTTCTGGACAGCTATATCAAGATCGAAGGCGAGAGCCTTGGCCTCGCCGACGCTACCGTGTACTCCACATTTGAACTGGACGAACGGGAGCTTAACGCTGTTGCCGAAGAGTTCGGCGCCTTGTCCGGCCGCAAGATCCGTGCAACGAATGTTATCGACAAGAGCCTGCTCGGGGGGCTTAAGGTTGTTATCGGCGACACGCTGTATGACGGCAGCCTCTCCGGCAAGCTGGAACGTCTGGAAAAATCCTTTAACGATAAGCACAGAAGATAGGGGTGAGCGTACTTGAGCATCAGACCTGAAGAAATCAGCACTTTGATTAAAAGTCAGATCGAGCAGTATAAATCCGATATAGAAGTAGCCGAAATCGGAACCGTTATTCAAGTCGGCGACGGGATCGCCCGTGTATACGGTCTGGAAAATGCAATGGCCGGCGAGCTGCTGGAGTTCTCCAACGGAGTCGTAGGCATGGCGCTCAATTTGGAAGAAAGCAACGTCGGTGTTGTAATCCTCGGCGAGTACACTGAAATCCGTGAAGGCGACCAGGTGAAGCGTACGGGACGCATCATGCAGGTTCCTGTAGGCGAAGCTCTTCTGGGACGCGTCGTGAACCCGCTTGGTCAGCCGCTGGACGGCAAAGGTCCGATTGAAACGACGGAATTCCGTCCGGTCGAGAACAACGCTCCTGGCGTTATCGATCGTAAGTCGGTACATGAGCCAATGCAGACTGGTCTGAAAGCCATCGACTCGATGGTTCCGATCGGCCGCGGACAGCGCGAGCTGATTATCGGTGACCGTCAAACCGGTAAAACCGCGATCGCGATCGACGCGATCATCAACCAAAAGGGCAACGGCATGAAATGTATCTACGTTGCCATCGGACAAAAACAATCCACAGTAGCACAGGTTGTCGAAACGCTGCGCCGCCACGGCGCGCTTGATTACACGATCGTCGTTACCGCTTCGGCTTCCGAGCCGTCGCCGTTGCTCTATATCGCTCCGTATGCGGGCTGCGCAATGGGCGAGTACTTCATGTACAAGGGCGAGCACGTTCTCGTTATCTACGATGACTTGTCCAAGCAAGCTGCGGCTTACCGCGAACTGTCCCTGCTGCTCCGCCGTCCTCCGGGCCGTGAAGCATTCCCAGGCGACGTCTTCTATCTGCATTCCCGCCTTCTGGAACGCGCAGCCAAGCTGAGCGACGCACTCGGCGGCGGTTCGCTGACGGCTCTGCCGTTCATCGAAACCCAGGCTTCCGACGTATCGGCATACATCCCGACCAATGTAATTTCCATCACGGACGGCCAGATCTTCCTGGAATCCGATCTCTTCTACTCCGGTCAGCGTCCGGCTATCAACGTCGGTATCTCCGTATCCCGCGTAGGCGGCTCCGCGCAGATCAAGGCCATGAAGAAGGTTGCCGGTTCGCTCCGTCTGGACCTTGCCCAGTACCGCGAGCTGCAGGCTTTTGCCCAGTTCGGTTCCGATCTGGATAAATCCACCCAAGCCCGTCTGAACCGCGGCGCGCGGATGATGGAAATCCTGAAGCAGGGTGTCAACCAGCCTCTGTCCGTCGAACATCAGGTTATCAGCTTGTACACGGCAGTTAAGGGTTTCCTGGATGATATTCCGGTTAAGGACGTTAAACGCTTCGAAAGAGAATTCCTCTCCTACATGGACAGCAATGTGCCGCAAGTGGCCGCTTCCATTACGGAAACGAAGGACCTGACTGCTGATAACGAGAATGCCCTCAAGGCCGCGATCGAACAGTTCAAAAAGAGCTTCGCCACCAGCTGATTCAAGTCTGGTGCGAATGACATAAAAGCTGGAAGCCGGGCCGACTGACCGTCTGTCCGGTGGTGTGGCGAGGCCGACCGTTTCGGCCTCAGCCCAAAAGCTACAAACATATGCTTACGAAGTCAGCTTTGGCCCGCCAAAGTACAGATTATGCTTACGATGCCATTTGGCTTCGCCAAAGGCACAGATTACGCTTACGAAGTCAGCTTTGGCTTCGCCAAAGCTTATAGGTGGTGAAAATCATGGCAAGAAGCATGCGTGATATCAAGCGTCAAATCAAAAGCGTCCAGAATACGAGACAAATCACCAAAGCGATGGAAATGGTCGCCGCCTCCAAGCTGAGAAAAGCGCAGGAGAAAGCGGAAGCAGCCCGCCCCTATTCGCAGAAGCTGAAAGAAGTCGTGTCGAATATCGCGGCTGGAACGAACGGTGTCAAGCATCCGATGCTGGTGAGCCGTCCTGTTAAAAAGACCGGCTATATTGTAGTCACTTCGGACCGCGGTCTCGCAGGGGGTTACAACGCCAACATTTTGCGGAAAGTGACGACTCTGATCCAGGAACGCCATAAATCGGCTGATGAGTACGGGATTTTCGTCATCGGACGCAAGGGCCGCGACCATCTCAAACGCCGGAACTATCCGATCGTCGAGGAAGTCACCGAGCTTTCCGATACGCCTTCCTTCGCCGACATCAAGTCGATCGCCTATTCGGCGGTTGGCCAATTCGAGCAGGGGCAATTCGACGAAATCTACATCTGCTATAATGTGTTCGTAAATCCGATCAGCCAAGTTCCGACAGTGGAACGTCTGCTTCCTATGGACAGCGTAGGCGAGGCGGCGAAAGACAGCCAGACGCACGAGCTGAAGGCAGGCTATGAATATGAGCCTTCGCCTGAAGGCGTGCTGGAAGTGCTGCTTCCGAAATATGCAGAGACGCTGATCTACAGCGCAATTCTGGACGGCAAGGCGAGTGAGCTTGGCGCGAAGATGACCGCGATGGGCAGCGCGACCAAGAATGCATCGAAGATGATCGGCAATCTGACGTTGACCTACAACCGTGCCCGCCAAGCAGCGATTACCCAGGAAATAACCGAAATCGTTGCCGGTGCGAACGCGCAGTCTTAAGACAGACCGGCAAGGCGTTGCCGCTTAAGGGTTATGACTTTTTCCACAGACGGAAGCCCTCCTCTTTCAGAGGAAGACGAAACCGTTTCTTTTATTGAGGTAACAGTTTTCAAGGAGGGAAACATAGATGAACGTAGGACGCGTAGTAAGCATTATGGGTCCGGTTGTCGACATTGAGTTTCAGCGCGGACAGCTGCCTGAAATTTTCAATGCAGTCAAAATCGGAGCCAGCGCAGAGCATGGACGCGATAAAGAGCTGACCCTGGAAGTGTCCAATCATCTGGGCGATAATCTGGTTCGCTGTATCGCCATGTCCTCCACGGACGGACTGGTCCGCGGTGTGGATGCGATAGATCAAGGAGCTCCGATTTCCGTTCCCGTTGGCGATATTACACTCGGCCGGGTATTTAACGTACTGGGCGATGCGATTGATAACGGTGAACCAATCGTTGAAGCGCAGAAGAATCCAATCCACCGCACAGCTCCGACCTTTGACGAGCTGTCGACGCAAGCTGAAATCCTGGAGACCGGCATCAAGGTTATCGACCTGCTCGCACCTTACGCCAAGGGCGGTAAGATCGGCCTGTTCGGCGGTGCCGGCGTAGGCAAGACCGTAACGATCCAGGAATTGATCAACAATATCGCCCAGGAACATGGCGGTATTTCCGTATTCGCGGGTGTTGGCGAACGTACCCGTGAAGGGAATGACCTTTACGGTGAAATGACCGAATCCGGCGTTATCAAGAAGACGGCGATGGTGTTCGGACAGATGAACGAACCGCCAGGTGCGCGTCTGCGCGTAGCGCTGACGGGTCTGACCATGGCGGAATACTTCCGCGATGTGGAAGGCCGCGATACGCTGCTCTTCATCGACAACATCTTCCGCTTCACGCAAGCGGGCTCCGAAGTATCCGCTCTGCTCGGCCGCATGCCGTCCGCGGTAGGTTACCAGCCTACGCTGGCAACGGAAATGGGTCAGCTGCAAGAACGGATCACTTCCACCAAGAAAGGCTCGGTAACTTCGATCCAGGCGATTTACGTGCCGGCGGATGACTATACCGACCCGGCTCCGGCGACGGCGTTCGCTCACTTGGATGCGACGACCAACCTGGAACGTAAAATCTCTGAAAAAGGCATTTTCCCGGCCGTTGACCCGCTGGCATCCAGCTCGCGTATTCTGGCGCCGGAAATTGTCGGAGAAGAGCACTACAATGTAGCTCAGGGCGTGAAGCAGCTGCTTCAGCGCTACACCGAGCTTCAGGATATTATCGCCATCCTCGGTATGGATGAGCTGAGCGAGGAAGATAAGCTGATCGTGGCCCGTGCCCGCAAAGTGGAACGCTTCCTGTCGCAGCCTTTCCACGTTGCCGAACAGTTTACTGGCTTCAAGGGCGCTTACGTGCCGATCAAGGAAACAGTTCGCAGCTTCAAAGAAATTCTAGAAGGCAAGCACGACGATCTTCCGGAAGCCGCGTTCCTGTTCGTAGGTACAATCGAGCAAGCGGTGGAGAAGGCCAAAACGCTGTAACCTGAAGGGTTGAGGAGGATTTCGAAGTGAACACTTTTATGTTGGAAATTGTCACGCCGGATCACCTCGTATACGCCAAGCAGGTATACAGCTTGACCGTACGGGGAGCAGAAGGCGATCTGGGCATTCTGCCCGGGCATGTTCCGCTTGTGACTCCGCTTCAGGTAGCGCCGATGACCATCAAATCGGATGCCGGCGTGACCACGGTCGCCGTTCACGGCGGGTTCATTGAAGTGCATAAGGATAAAGTGACCGTACTGGCGGAAAGCGCCGAGCTTCCCAGCGATATCGATCTCGAGCGCGCCGAGGCTGCCAAGGAGCGCGCCCAGCGCCGCCTGCAGGTTCGAGGCAAGCAGGACGAAATTGATCACCGCCGGGCTGAACTTGCGCTGCAGCGCGCGGTTACACGGATTAAGGTGTCCACCAGTAAAGGACAGCAATAAATGTAAAGAGCAGATCGGACTATGTCCGGCCTGCTCTTTTTTTTACATGTCAAATGTGTTCGTTATAAGAAATTTCTCGTTCGCAATATGACCTCAACAAATGTCAAAGCTCTAACAAACGGTGTCATTTTGTAACTTCCTGGAGGACAGCGGATATGATAGCGTTTTATTGGAGATTTTAACGAAAAAAATTGTAAAAGGACTGGATTCTTTTCCACTACGCAAGTATGATATAAGAGTCGATTTCCAAGGGCGATACCGTCTGGGGGGTTAGGATGGATAATCTCGTAAATGCAGATTTAACCGGCTCGATCGGAATCAGCGGTCTGCTGTCACTGGCCGTTTCGCTGATATGTGTTGCGATATCATGGTGGGCTCTGCAGAACTTTAAGCTGGAGTTATTCATAAGATATCCCAAGAGTCCGCAAGGACGGCTGCTGCATCTGCTGCTAGCTATTGTGCTGGGGCATTTTGTAGCGGGCTTTCTGCTGGATTATCTGGGATACAGCGCCCAAATCCGCCATATGTTTTGACGGAAGACGGTTCGGTTATTAATGTCGTAGACCGAATTCGCCAAGAACTGCCGCATAATAACATTTTTTTTAGACAAAACTTAAATTAACAGAAGTCCCAAGGATCAACACCTGAAGGTGTCCTTTATGGCATCGCACATGTGTCGCGCATCGCGTATATTGTGAAACAGAAGGATTTTTCAGGTCAAATCCGGGATCAGACAGCGGAAATCGATGCGAGAAAGCCGAATTGATTATTACCTTAACTTTTTACCTTCAAAAATTAAACAAGCAAGGATATGAAGAATGACATGCAGGTCAGTGAAAATAATGGACGCGGAGGGAACCCAAAAATGAGCAAATTTATCGTCCGCGGTGGCAACCGATTGACCGGGAGCGTTAAAGTAAGCGGCGCTAAAAATTCCGTACTACCGATCATAGCCGCCTCTCTGTTGGCAGAAGAAGGAGAAAGCGTCATTGTCGACGCACCTCCGCTGGATGATGTAATGACGATCAGCAAAGTACTGGAATCTCTGGGGGCGGGAGTTACATATCATGACGATATTATCCAGGTAGATGCCCGAACGATCTCTACCTGCGAGGCGCCATACGAGTGGGTGCGCAAGATGCGTGCTTCTTTTCTTGTCATGGGACCTCTTCTGTCCCGTATGGGCCGTACGAGAATTTCTCTGCCCGGCGGCTGCGCGATCGGTACGCGTCCAATCGACCAGCATTTGAAGGGCTTTGAAGCGCTCGGAGCCGAGATAAATTTGGGTCAGGGCTACATTGAAGCCAAGAGCAACGGGCGTCTGCGCGGAGCGAAGATCTACCTGGACGTCGCCAGCGTGGGCGCAACGGAGAATATTATGATGGCCGCTTCTCTGGCAGAAGGCGTAACGACAATCGAGAATGCCGCCAAAGAGCCTGAGATCGTGGATCTGGCCAATTACCTGAATAGCATGGGAGCTGTTGTACGCGGTGCCGGAACGGGAGTGATCCGGATTGAAGGCGTAGAGCGTCTGCATGGAGTTAAGCATCATGTGATTCCGGACCGGATCGAAGCCGGGACCTATATGGCGGCAGCCGCCATTACAGGCGGCGATGTGTTCGTTGAGGGCGCAATCGCCGATCATCTCGGACCTGTCATTGCCAAAATGGAGGAAATGGGCGTCACCATTATCCCGAGCGATAACGGCATCCGCGTCATCAGCGACAAGCCGCTGAAGGCTGTAGATGTGAAGACTCTGCCATACCCGGGCTTTCCGACAGATATGCAGTCGCAGATGATGGCGCTTCTGCTCCGCTCGGAGGGAACGAGCGTCGTTACGGAGACGGTCTTTGAGAACCGTTTCATGCATGTCGAAGAGTTCCAGCATATGAATGCCGAGATCAAAGTCGAGGGCCGCACGGCAATTGTCACCGGAAACGCCCGTCTCGTCGGAGCCAAGGTGTGCGCAACAGATCTGCGCGCCGGTGCCGCCCTGATTCTTGCCGGTCTCGTGGCCGATGGTACGACGGAGGTAAGCGGAACCCATCATATCGACCGGGGTTATGTCCATCTGGCGGAGAAGCTGTCGGGTCTTGGCGCTGACATCTGGCGCGTATCGCTGGAAGACAGCCTTCCGGAAGCCGCAAAGGAAGAGACGGCCAAAGCCGAGCCTTCCCGGGCCGCATCGCTGAAGGAAGAAGCGCCGGGACGTTTCCAGATACAGCCGAGCTGGGTGTAAGCTGGAGCTGATTCAATTCAGGCGTATGAGAGCTCATTCGGCCGATCTTCAATCGGTCTAATATACTAACCGTTAGTAACCGAAATTATTCTATTTACGGAAGTCCGGCTTCGGCCGGGCTTCTTTTTCATGTTCTTAGTTTCTCAAAGAGATTATAGATCCGGCATCTTAAAATCCCCTGAAATACTCCGCTGCCGGGGGCTGGAAACTCCGTCTTTCTTTCAATCTGCCGTTCTAGCAATGTGGCGGGGCTCATATCCTATCTTGAGCACAGAGAACAAGGGAGGCGGAAGAAATGAAAGATTTCCGGTCCTGGTCCCTTCGGGCCGCCCGGAAGCTCCGGCGGCGCAGGCTTCGCCTCGGCCGGCGCCGCCAGGGCACGCGGCGCCGAAGCCGGCTTGCGGCCGCCGCCTGGCTGGCCGCGCCGCTGCTTGCCGGGCTGCTGCTGCCGCTCGCCGTGGTGCATTTGCACCACGGCACGGCGCCCGCAGGGCCCGGCGGCCCGAAGCCCGCCGCCTCGGCCGCGGCGGGACCTTCAGCTGCGCTTGAGGCCGCGCAGCCGATGGTGTCCGTGTATTTGTCCGCCACCGGACAAATCGAGAGACTGCCGCTGGAGGACTACGTCACCGGCGTTGTGGCGGCCGAAATGCCGTCCAGCTTTGAGCTTGAAGCGCTCAAAGCGCAGGCCGTCGCGGCCCGCACCTTCATCGTGCGCCGGCTGCTGGCCGGCGACCATAGCGGCGTTCCCGAAGGAGCCGCCGATGTGATGGATACGGTCGCCCATCAGGCCTACCTGTCATCGGCCGAGCTGGAACGCCGGTTCACGAAGGCTGGCCGGCCGGGCGACCTGGCCAAGCTCCGCCGCGCGACGGTGGAGACGCGCGGCGTCGTGATGACCTATCAGGGTGCGCCGATCACGGCATCCTTCTTCTCTTCCAGCGGAGGGTACACCGAGAACTCCGAGGATTACTGGAAGAATGCCGTTCCGTATTTGCGCAGCGTAGCGAGCCCCTGGGACCGCGAGGTGAACCCGCAGCTTGCGGCGACCGCCACCTTCAGCCCGGCGGAGCTGCGGGAGAAGCTGGGTGTGAACGGTCAACTGCAAGGTGCAAGCGAAGCCGCTATGGTAGAACAGGGCGCGGGGCTGAGACCGGTGCCGCTCGCGGCTGGGCAGGGAGACTCCGGAATGCCCGTTATAATGGTTCTGTCGGTGACCGCAGGACACCGGGTGAAAGAGATTTCGATAGACGGCAAGATCTTCACCGGCCGGGAGATCCGGGAGAAGCTCGGGCTCCGTTCCAGCCAGTTCACCTGGACGATCAAGAACGGGAACATTGCCATTACAACTTACGGCAGCGGCCACGGTGTCGGAATGAGCCAGTGGGGAGCTGACGGCATGGCCAAAGAAGGCGCCACGGCGACCCGGATTCTCAAACACTACTACAGCGGTATTTCGTTCGCGCAAGTCTCAACTCTTTTGAAAAAATAAAGTGAAAGAAACGTATAAAAGCAGATACCCCGGTAACACTGGTTACTGAGGTGATAGCAAATGAATGAACAAAACAAAAATCAACCATCCCATGAAGATTCTCTCAAAACCAATTCGGGAGAAACGAGCCACAAGCCTTCTTCATGGAACAGACTGTTCAGAAAACGCTGGGTATTTCCCGCAGTCTACACGGCAGCAGCGGCAATCATACTAACGTTGGTGTGGGTCTATCAGGATGCCGGCCATAAGCCGCTTTCGACAGACACTGCAGCCGTTGTTACGGATGATGTCAGCGGGGGAGTTCAGAAGGCTGCTCAAGGTGACGCCAAGGATCCGAATGCGCTGGAGGTAACTGCAACAGCCGAAAGTCTGGCATGGCCGGTAGCCGATCCCGCAAGTGTGGAGATTGTGAAGCCGTACTATGACGAGAAGGGCACGGAGCAGAATCACATCGAGGCCATGGTGCAGAGCGGCGATACGTTCACGCCCAATACCGGCATCGACCTGGCCCGCCAGGACAACAAGACGTTTGACGTGAAGGCTGCTGTCAGCGGTGAAGTTACCCGGGTGGAAGATGTTCCGACGCTCGGCACTGTGATCGAAGTCGATCAGGGCAATCTGAAGACGGTCTATCAAAGCCTTGGAGATGCCAAGGTGAAGCAGGGCGACCAGGTGAAGCAGGGCGATACACTTGCAAGCGCTGGCCGCAACGAGGTGGAGAAGGATCTGGGCAACCACGTTCATTTCGAAGTATACCAAGACAGCAAGCTTGTGAATCCATCTGATCTGCTTCCGCAAAAATAACGATGAACCGCCTAGCGGCGGGACCTACGGTCCCTCCGCTTTTTTTATCCATACTTAGGACATCCTTCCCATCCTTTAACAGTGTTCTGGTACGGTTGTCCCGGAAATAAAATGGTGATTCCCCGGCCCGTCCTCCCGGTAAACCGCGAATATATAGGCCCGCCCCTCATATAATGTACCAAACTATCCACAGTTGGGAGGCGGGAGCGTGCATGATTACATCAAGGAACGTACCATAAAGATCGGACGCTGCATCGTGGAAACCAGGCATACGGTCCGGACGATAGCCAAAGAATTCGGCGTTTCCAAGAGCACGGTGCATAAAGATTTGACCGAGCGGCTGCCGGAGATCAATCCTGATCTTGCCGATCAGGTAAAACACATTTTGGAGTATCACAAATCGATTCGCCATCTTCGGGGGGGAGAGGCTACAAAAATCAAATATAAAAAAAACACCGGAAAGAAACGGGAGGTAGCAGTTGCGGCGAAACCCTGACATCATGCGGATTTTAAGGTGATTTTAAGGCAAAATTGCATTGTATTTACCCCCTAAAGTATGGTAGTTTTAAAGTTGGTATCAAACCGTTGATTTGATCTAAAATAATACTTTGGGGGCTCTTTTATTATGCTTAGCAAGGACATCGGAATCGATCTCGGCACTGCCAATGTGCTTATTCATGTTAAAGGAAAGGGAGTCGTTCTCGATGAGCCTTCAGTAGTAACGCTGGAAAGCGATACGAAAAAGGTCCTTGCAGTAGGAGAGCAGGCCAGACGCATGGTCGGCCGTACCCCTGGCAACATCTCAACCATTCGTCCGCTCCGGGACGGCGTTATCGCCGATTTTGAGATCACGGAGACGATGCTGAAGTACTTCATCGACCGCGTCGGGGGACGGAGCTGGTATTCGCGTCCGCGCATTTTGATCTGCGCACCTACGAATATCACCTCTGTTGAGCAGAAGTCCATCCGGGAAGCGGCCGAACGCAGCGGAGCCAAGGAAGTCTTCATGGAAGAGGAGCCGAAAGCCGCCGCAATCGGAGCGGGCATGGATATTTATCAGCCGAGTGGAAATATGGTCGTCGACATCGGCGGCGGAACGACGGATGTTGCTGTGCTCTCCATGGGCGACGTCGTTACCGCCTCCTCCATTAAAATCGCGGGGGACAAGTTTGACGAGGCCATTTTAAAATATATCAAATCGAAATATAAGCTGCTGATCGGCGAGCGCACGGCGGAAGACATCAAGCTGAATATCGGCAATGTCCGTCCCGGCGGAACGCAGGCCGAGATGGATATCCGCGGCCGCGATATGGTAAGCGGTCTGCCCCAGACGCTGACCATCAGTTCGGCCGAGGTGCAGGAGGCGCTGTGGGATCCGGTATCGTCCATCGTGGTTGCCGCGAAGACCGTGTTGGAACGGACGCCACCGGAGCTTTCGGCAGATATTATTGACCGTGGCGTTGTGCTGACCGGGGGCGGAGCACTGCTGACCGGACTGGACGAGCTGCTTGCCGAAGAGCTTCATGTTCCGGTATGGGTGGCGGAAGATCCGATGCACTGTGTGGTGAAGGGCACGGGAATTATGCTCGATCATTTGGATAGAGTTGTTAAGAAAAAGTTCTAAACCGCCGATATAAAGGTAAAGGTTTGAAATCGGAAGTTCGTTTTAGGCCTAAGGAAGGAGACACGCCTTTATGATCAGAGGTTTATACACGGCAGCCGCCGGAATGGTGACAGAGCAGCGCCGTCATGATACGGCTACCCAGAATATCGCCAACATGAACACAACCGGATACAAGCAGGTCGAAAGTTTGAACCATTCGTTTCCGGAGGTGCTTATCTCCGCAATGCAGAACGGAACGACGAAGTCGATCGGCAAGCTGAACACGGGTGTTTTTGCGGAGCAGTCCATGTCGAAGTTTCTTCAGGGCGATCTGGTCAACACGACCAAGACGACGGATTTTGCATTGTCCAGCGATCTTAGTGTCACCGATCCCGCTACCGGACAGAACATCGTATTCGATCAATCAGGCAAATATATAAATGCGCAGGGCCAGGTCACTTACCAGCCTCAGGCATTCTTTACGGTTCAGGATACAGACGGCAATGAGTTGTACACACGCAATGGCTCCTTCACGGTTGATTCCACTGGCAACCTCTTAAGCTCGGCAGGCTACAAGGTACTTGGCGCGAACGGCCAGCCGGTCAATGTCGGCGCTCTCCGTTCAGTGGACGACCTTCGCGTAGATGACGCGGGACGAGTCGTGAATGCAGCGACGGGAACCGATACCGGCATCCGCCTGGGCGTCAGCATCGTAACTAATCCGCAAAATCTGGTGCGTGACGGCAACGGAGTGTTCCACGCAGACGATCCGGCCACGGCGGGCATCCGCTATGCGGCGGCTGGAGACAATGTTCAAGTGCGCCAGGGCTACATTGAGGGCTCGAATGTCGATGTCACGCAGGTTACTGTGGATCTGAATGCGGCCTATCGGGCCTATGAAGCGAATCAGAAGGTGGTTCAATTCTACGACAGCACACTGGACAAGGCCGTCAACAGCGTCGGCAGAGTATAGGGGGAAGATTAACCGATGAATAACTCGACAATCGGCGCAGCCGTAACAATGGCCACCCTTCAGCAGCGTCTGGATTTGATTGCGGACAACATCGCGAATATGAACACGGCGGGGTACAAGAGCAAGGAAGGCTCCTTCGAGGATGTGCTGACCCGTGTGCAGCAGCAGTCCAAGGATTACGATTTGGAAGGCCGCAGCACGCCTCTCGGATATGACCTGGGCTTCGGCGTGCGGATTCCCCAAATTACAACAAGCTGGGAACAGGGCGCGATGCTGGAGACCGGCAAGCCCAGCGATCTGGCGATTCAGGGAGGCGGCCTGTTCGCGGTACAGGTGAATGGAGTTACGACATATACGCGGCAAGGCGATTTTCATTTTACGCCGGACAGTGCCAATCCGGACAAAATGGCCCTAGTGGATAATACCGGAAATCCGGTGCTGGATTCGACAGGGAATCCGTTATCCGTGCAGAAGGATTCCAGCGTGGCGTTTGATGAGAGCGGCAATGTGTGGTTGAAGAAAGGCGAGAACGAACCGGCGACGCTGGCGGGAAAATTGATGCTGGTCGAGCCGAAGAACGAAAATATGCTGCAGGCGGTAGACGGAGGCCGGTTCGTCCTGGCGGGCGGAGTTACGGCTGGACAAGCCTTCGTTCAGCGTCAGGCCGGGGAGGCCGGCGGACCCGCGATCCGGACCGGCTGGCTTGAACAGTCCAATGTCGATCTGAACAAGGAAATAACTGATATGATGCAGGTTCAGCGTGCTTATCAGCTTGCCGCCCGGGCCCTTAGTTCAAGTGATGCGATGCTCGGACTGGCCAATAGTATGAGCAAGCTATAATAAGAGCAAGTAGGTGAGGCAATGAGCCGCCAGGGAGACGAGCGGTTGAAAGAAGAAGGACAATTGACTGAGGATAAGATGCCGGCCAGACGCAAACGGTCAAAATGGACTATAATTCAATGGTTTGTGATCCCTCTGCTGCTTCTGCTGGCTCTAGGCGGCGGCATGGCCGCCGGTTATGTGATTCTCGGCAAAAAAGAACTCAGCGATGTGTTCCAATGGAGCACATGGAAGCATGTATACGATTTGGTGTTTGCGCCTTGACATACGTTTTGAGCCTAAATAAGCATATGGAACTCCCTTGTACAAGGGAGTTTTCTTTTTTATACTGGAATATGTATAATGATGGGGAGCTTGGGATGGCAAAAGGGCCCTCACTGCTTAATAAGCAGGAAGACCCCTTATCTTAACCTCCACTTCTGCAGCAGGTGAAGGATAACTATAATTCTTGCCCGGAGCTTTACTATTTATGCGTTCCGGCGAAGAATTAGGTGCTGCGCATGTTGAAGGCAGTAAGCCTTCGCATAGGTCCGGAAGGAGAATCGTATCATGCTGGATGTCAATCAGATTCAGGAAATTATCCCACATCGTCCCCCGTTTCTGCTGGTGGACAAGATCATTGAAATCGAGATGGGCGTGCGTGCTGTCGGCATTAAAAATGTCACCGTTAACGAGCCTTTCTTCGCAGGGCATTTTCCGGGATATCCCGTGATGCCTGGCGTTCTGATTACGGAAGCTCTGGCACAGGTGGGAGCGGTGGCGATTCTGGGTGTTGAAGCCAACCGGGGGAAGATCGGATTCCTGGCAGGGCTCGACGGTTTCCGGTTTCGCGGACAGGTCAGACCCGGAGACACACTCCGGCTTGAGGTTGAGATTACCCGCCTTAAGGGCAGCATCGGCAAAGGAAAAGCAGTTGCCAAAGTGGAAGACAAGGTTGTGGCCGAAGGCGAAATCATGTTTGCCTTATCCTGAACATTCATTGCCGCGGGATGAACCCTTACAAATGAGTGATTTAGGCGACGTTTGCAAGATGGCATTTTCATGCTCTGCTGATGTTGTGAAAATGGCATTCGCGTCTTATTTAAATCAATCTTACGAAGGAGAGATTTACCTATGACCCAATTGAGTCCAAAAGCTGCGGAGACGCTGGAACGCTGGCTGCAGGATCCGTCCGTTGATGAGTCGACCAAGCAAGAACTGCGCGCTCTAAGCAATGATCCCAAAGAATTGGAAGAACGCTTTTACCGTGACCTGGAATTCGGTACCGGCGGTCTGCGCGGCGTTATCGGTGCAGGCAGCAACCGGATGAACCGTTATACCATCGCCAGAGCAACGCAGGGCTTCGCCAATTTCATTCTGGAAACACATAAAGGAGAAGGACTTCCTTCCATTGTCATCGCACATGACTCCCGCCGCTTCTCACCGGAGTTCGCGCTTGAGACCGCGCTTGTGCTTGCCGGCAACGGAATCAAGGCTTATCTCTACCCATCGCTCCGTTCGACCCCCCAATTGTCCTTCAGTGTCCGTCATTTGAGCGCATCGGGCGGGGTTGTCATTACGGCGAGCCACAATCCGCCTGAATACAATGGCTACAAAGTCTATAACGGCCATGGCGGCCAGCTCGTTCCGGATGAAGCGGAGAAGGTGATCTCTTACATATTTAACATCGATTCCTTCAATGCCGTTAAGCGCACCACTCGCGAAGAGGCGGAAGCAGCCGGTCTGCTGGAATGGCTGGGCGAGAAAGAAGATGAGGCCTTTACGGATACGGTAGCAGCAGTCAGTGTCGGACGTGCCGATATCGCCGCAGGACTTGGCAGCAACTTCAAAATCGTCTATACGCCGCTGCATGGAACAGGCAATCTGCCGGTTCGGAGCGTGCTGACGAAAGTCGGATTCACCGAAGTTCACGTCGTGCCGGAGCAGGAACAGCCGGATTCGGAATTCTCCACGGTTAAGTCTCCGAACCCGGAAGAGCGGGAAGCTTTTACGCTGGCTATAAAGCTGGGCGAGGAGCTCGGAGCTGATCTGCTGATCGGTACGGACCCTGACGCGGACCGCATGGGCGCTGTTGTACGGGATAATGAAGGCAAATTTGTTGTTCTGTCCGGCAACCAGTCCGGAGCTCTCATGATCCACTACTATCTGAGCCGTCTGCAGGAACAAGGCAAGCTGCCGAGCAACGGTGCGGTCGTCAAGACCATCGTGACCAGTGAAATGGGCGCAGCCGTTGCCTCCCATTATGGCGCTACCATATTCAACACGCTGACAGGCTTCAAATATATCGGCGAGAAGATGACGCAATTCGAAGCTTCGGGCGAATACACATATCTCTTCGGCTATGAGGAAAGCTATGGATACCTCGCCGGCAACTATGCCCGGGACAAGGATGCCGTTCTGGCCTCCATGCTGATCGCCGAGGCGGGCGCTTATTACAAAGCTCAAGGCAAGACACTGTACGAAGTGCTTCAGGAGCTGTATGAACAGTTCGGATACTTCCTGGAGAGCCTGGAATCCCGTACGCTGAAAGGCAAGGACGGGGTTGCCCAGATCCAGGGTATTATGAGCGACTGGCGGCAGAATCCGCCGAAGGAAATCGCCGGCGCTTCCGTCAGCGAGGTGCTCGATTACTCGGTCGGCCTGAATGGGCTTCCGAAAGAAAATGTGCTGAAATATTTGCTGTCTGACGGATCATGGTTCTGCCTGCGTCCTTCGGGAACAGAACCGAAGATCAAGGTTTACTTTGCCGTTCGAGGAGAGTCGCTGGATGACGCCAAGTCGAAGGTAGCCGCTCTCACTCAAGAGGTTATGGGGCGGGTAGACGGCAGTTCTAAGTAAAATTAGGAACCGGATAATGATAAAAAGGGAAACGGCTCCCCGGTCTTGGGATCGGGTGCATAGCCGTTTCTTTTTTCGGGGTCCTCTGGAGGTCGTTCACATGGGTGTGCGGATGGAATGCCGCTCCCGAGGGACTAGCCTTTACAGCGGATTCGTCAAGGAATGAGGAGGAAATGTTGGTGCAACAGAAATGGCAGCGTTGGAATGTAGGCGCTAGAAAGTGGCTCTGGCTCCTGGTTCTGATCGGGTTGCTTGGAGCACATCCGGTAGTGGGCGATCGCCTGCAGACGGAGAAGTCGTCCAAGACCGTTGAGTTCGTATTTGATTACCGGGATTTGGTGGAAGCGGCCAGTTACCGTGCCAATCCGCAGGATTATATCTCCGATCAATTGAACCGGTTGAAAGATGCGGGTATAGGCAGTATGGCTGTGTACGAAAGCACGCTGGATGATTACCGGAGAGCCCGGAGAGTGATGTATTGGGGTGCGCAAGATATTGCGAACTTGACGGATAGCGTCATCCCGGAAAATGAGAATTATACGTACGTTCTGTTCACTAGCCGGGAGAACTACGATCAGCTCTCGCCTACGATCCGGGATACCTTTAACGGGCTGGGAATTACGACAGAGAATTGGAATTTCCGTGGACAGCAGGGCCTGATTATCCGGACACCTCTGGAAGATGCGCTGCTGAAGCCTTTGGCACCGGATGAAGCGACGCTGGACATGCTGAAAGCCAAGGGCTTCAGCATTGTGCCGAGACTGGTTGACTCCCTGCCATATAATGAAGAAAAAATGAACGAACTGATGGACCGTTTCAAAGCGCTCGGCGTTACCCGTGTGTTGTTCGAAGGTGATTCGGTTAAGGGCTTCAACGATGATGAGGACAAGCAGAGTCTGTCTTCATTCGCCAAGCTGCTGAAGGATCACGGAATCGGCGTGGCAACCATCGAGAATTTGAAACAGCAGCAGAAAGGATTCAACAAGCTTGCCTATATGCTGGATTATAACGTCGTCCGTCTGTATTCGCTGAGCGAAAAAGATTCGACGCTGAAGCCGGAGACGATTGTGGACCGGTTTGCGCTGGCAACCAAGGACCGGAATATCCGCATGCTCTATCTTAATACAGCTCCGACCCGAAATACGGCCAAAGCTGAAGTACAGGATTCGATCGATAACCTGATTACCAGCCTCACCGGACCTGACGGAGCGATCAGCAAGATCAAGAGCAACGGCTTTACAATAGGTACGGCTACCGCTTTTGATGTGGCGGATTCCTCTTATCAGCGTTATGCGAAGCTTGTCGCCGTTATCGGCGCCGTAGCGATGATTGCTCTTATGATTTCCTATTTCATTCCTTGGCTGACGCTGCCGGCCTGGATCGTCGGTCTTCTCGGAAGCGCGGGCCTGCTTCTGCTGAAGCCGGTGTTGTTCGAGCAGGCGCTTGCTCTCGCAGTGGCAATAAGCGCTCCGACCGTGGCTGTTGTCATGGCGGTCCGCAAGCTCAACGCATCGGGCCCGCCGCTGGCCAGTGAGTCGCAGGGCGGTACCGAACGAAGAGACCGCACTGTGGCCTTTGCCGCAGCGAGCCCGCAGCGGCGTCTGCTGCAGAGCCTGTTTCTCTATGTGAAGACTGCGGTGATTTCACTCAGTGCGGTGCCGTTTGTGATCGCGCTTCTGAACAACATCACCTACGCTCTTGTGCTCAACCAGTTCCGCGGCGTAAGCCTTCTTCATATTGCGCCAATCGGGCTGGTGGCGATTTATGTCCTGCTCTACCGAGGCGAGTTCACCCTGAACAAGACGGGCAAGCTGCTTCGGACGCCGATTACGCTCGCGATGGTTATTGCGGCCGCCGTGCTTGGCATTGTGGGCCTGTACTACTTGAGTCGGACCGGCAACAGCGGTACGGCGAGCTCCTATGAACTGGCCTTCCGGAACTTCATGGAGAATACCTTCGGCGTGCGTCCGCGAAGCAAGGAATTTTTGCTTGCCCACCCGATGATGGTGCTTGGAGCTTTCCTGGCGCTTAAATACCGGAAGGCTAATTACTTGATGATTGTGGCGGTTATCGGCCAGTTGTCGATGATCGATACCTTTGCCCATATTCATTCGCCTGTTCTGATCTCGCTTGTTCGCGGGTTGCTCGGTCTTGGTCTTGGAGCAATTCTGGGTGTGATTGCGGTATTTGTGTGGCAAATCGCGGAAGGATGTTGGAAACGATGGTCGCCTCTCCAAAAAAGATAGTCTTATCCGGATACTACGGCTTCCGCAACAGCGGGGATGAAGCGGTGCTTCAATCGATCCTGAATGCGCTGGAACGCCAATCCGAAGCGGCTGGAGTTCCGGTTGAACCGATTGTGCTGTCTATCGATCCGGCATGGACTTCATCGACATACGGCGTGCGGGCTGTTCACCGGATGAAGCTGTCCGAAGTGCGGAAGGCGATCGCGGAGAGCGATGGGTTGATCAGCGGCGGCGGGAGCCTGCTGCAGGATGTGACAAGTCCCAAATCCGTTCCTTATTATCTCGGTGTAATCAAGCTCGCCCAATGGATGAAGAAGCCGACGTTCGTGTATGCCCAGGGCGTCGGTCCCGTTCAGCGCAAGCTGTTTCATTCCTTGATTAAATCAGTCTTCCAAAAATGCTCGTACATCTCCGTACGCGATGAGCAGTCCAGAGATTTACTCTTGTCCATGGGAATCAAAAGGCCAGCGATAGAAGTTGTGCCGGATCCGGTTATGGGCCTTTCTGCTCCAAAGACCGGTGTGGAAGAAGCGCCCGGATTCGGGCGTGCGGAAACTTCCGGGAAGTCTGAGCTTCCTGTTATCGGCGTTTCGGTGCGGTTCTGGGAGAAGGACCGGAAGGAGCTGGATGCCATTGCCGAAGGGCTTCGGCAGGTGTGTGCGGCGCTTCCGGTACATGTGCGGTTTCTGCCGTTTCATCTCCCTGCCGATGCCGAAGCTTCCCAGTATTGCATGGACAAGATAGGCGATGTTCAAGGTAGCGGCAGCACTGTCAGCATGTGTGCGGGAACGGAGCATCCTTACGAAATGCTTCGGGAGGTTGAAGCCTGCCAGGCGCTGCTCGGCATGCGGCTGCACAGTCTGATCTATGCAGCAGGGCAGCGCGTACCGCTGCTTGGGGTGTCCTATGATCCGAAGATTGATCATTTTCTCAGCCGCATTGATTCCGTTCCCGCAGGACGTACAGGATCGCTTGACAGCGGCGCGGTCTCGGAGCAGCTGCTTCAGCTTCTGCGGGACGGAGAGTCCTGGCGCCGGCAGAGGGAACCGCTGATCGTCTCCCTCGTTAGGGAGGCTGAGGCTCCTGCCCGGCACATTATAGATGATTTCAGGCATAAAGGGTGATTGAAAGTGAAGGTCTCGGGTAAAGTGCCTACGGTAACGATTTTTGGAATACCGGTATCCAAAATGGATATGAAGGAAACCGTTAACTATTTAATAGAAGTAATTCGTTCCAGAACGCCTCATCAGGTCATTACGGCCAACCCGATCATGGTTATGGCCGCGCTGGACAGCCCAGCTTACATGGACATCATGTCTTCGGCTGAGCTTGTCGTTCCAGACGGAACCGGGGTTGTATGGGCAGCCCAGCGAGGCGGGAATCCTGTTAAGGAACGGGTTCCCGGATATGATCTGCTGCACGAGCTGATGAGAGTGGGGCAAACTTATGGCTGGCGCGTGTATCTGCTGGGATCTACTCCCGAGGTGATTCGGGAAACCGCGAGCCGGTTACAGAAGCAATATCCGGGAATCGTTATTGCGGGCTACCGGGACGGCTTCTTTGGAGCATCAGAGGATGAGAGCGTCATCGGCAGCATCCTGGAGACAAAGCCGGATCTGCTGTTCGTCGCAAGGGGAGCGGATACGCAGGAGCCCTGGATCGCCAAGTATAAATCGCAGCTTGGGATTCCGGTTATGATGGGGGTAGGCGGAAGCTTCGACGTCATCTCCGGGAAGAGCAAAAGGGCTCCCGTTGTCTTCCAGAAGCTGCGTCTGGAATGGTTCTATCGGCTTCTGAAAGAACCTACCCGCTATAAAAGAATGCTTGCGCTGCCGAAATTCGCAGTAAAAGTGGTGCGTGAGAAAGATAGCGTGACCTAATGTCAGTGTTATCAGGAAATTCCCCATACAATCAACAAAAATCGCCTGAATTCGGACTTGGAATTTGTTTTTGGATGAGAGTATAATTCAATGCGGTAGAGAAATGGGGGTTGACTAAACGTATGCTAATTATATACATCGCCGGATTTATCGTCTGCATGGGGCTTGCGCTGTGCTTGACGCCGCTGGTCAAGAGACTTGCTCTTGCCATTGGCGCCACGGATGTGCCGAATGCCCGCAAGGTGCACACGAAGATTATGCCGCGCCTTGGAGGCCTGGGTATTTTTCTGGCGTTTGTGTTAGGACTTCTTGCCATATCGCCGTTTATTTCGTATGAATTTTCCACCCGCGATATGAACTTCATCAAAGCACTGCTCAGCGGCGGCGGTCTCATTGTGCTGCTCGGCGCGCTGGACGACAAGTTTGAACTGTCGGCTAAGGTGAAGCTGCTGGGACAGATCGCCGCAGCATGTATCGTGGTGTTCGGGTTCCATATCACTGTGGACTTCGTCAATATACCTTTTAACAATTCCTACTCCTCGCTGGAGAGCTGGATCGCCATTCCGCTTACGATTTTCTGGATTGTCGGTGTGACGAACGCCGTTAATCTGATCGACGGGTTGGACGGGCTTGCAGCCGGAGTATCCGGTATCGCGATTGCAACAATCGCCACAATGGCCTTTTTGATGGGAAATGTCATGGTTGCGCTAATTTGTCTGCTCCTGCTGGGCAGTATTGTTGGCTTCCTATTCTTTAACTTCCATCCGGCCAAGATTTTCATGGGGGACACGGGTTCTCTGTTCCTCGGCTTCTGCTTGGGCATGCTCGCTTTGCTCGGCTTCAAGCAGATCGCGGTCGTTTCCTTTATCACTCCGCTGCTGATTATCGGCGTGCCGCTGTCGGACACCTTTTTCGCGATCGTGCGCCGCAAGCTGCAGAAGAAGCCGATTTTTGCTCCGGACAAAGGACATCTGCATCATTGTCTTCGCGAGCTGGGCTTCAGCCACCGTCAAACGGTATTGATCATTTACGGAATCGCCGCTTTCTTCGGTGTTCTGGCTGTTATTCAGTCCTCGTCGGCTATGTATGAAGCAAACTGGGTAACCTTTGTCGTGATCTGTGTGATGCTGTTCTTCCTGCAGATCGGCGCGGAGGTCATTGGTTTGGTTGGACAGACGAAGAAGCCTTTGCTGAACTTGCTGTCTCGTGTCTTCATGAAAGTAAGCCCTGAGAAAGGGTCCAAGTCCTGATTTTTAAATTGTGAACTGCTGAGAACAGAATTTATAGTAGACAAGCCCCATTCCTTTTGGAATGGGTTTTTTGTGTTTTGTTAAAAATTTGCTAATTATTGCGGGGGCATCAGCCGATATATAGAAAAGGAAGCAACATAACACCCAATTATCCATTTTAGATCAAATAATAAAGCAGTAGGAGGTTTCACAAGTGAAGAACAGATTCAAGTCGATCGGCAGTTTCATTCTGGCAGCTGTAATCCTGCTGTCGACTCTCTCGGCATCGGGGGCTGTACAGGCTGCAGGGCAATACTTTTCGTTTACCAAATTCAGTACAGACCAGAACTCACCGACATCTGTCAACACAAGCACCGTTGATGTCGAAGGGACCTTTAATGGCGTGTCTGCCGACAGTATCTACTATAAAGTGGATGGTTTAATTAATGGTACCGCGGTAGCCGGTGCGAACGGCACCGATGTCAAGCCAACGATTACGAACGAGAAGTATTTTACATTTACCAACGTCCAACTGACTCAGGGTCTTAACCGGATTACGGTCTATGGTACGACTTCCGATGGAAGCATGGTCAGCAGCGAGGCCTATGTCAATTTCTCCAACGTGCCTGCGATTTATAACATCGCTCTGCCGGATGGTACTTTGCTTAACGAAAGTGCGCCTACATTGGTAAATACACAAGGGCTGACAGTGATGCTGGAAGCGCCGAATGCCACTGAGGTTATGCTCAATTCCTCGAAGATGTATGGCGGCGGCAGCGCAACCTTTGTCATCGCTGATTACAAGTTGAACCCCGGATATAATAAGCTGACATTCGTGGCGACAACAGATGGCGGAACCCGGACATACTCTGTAACCCGCGAGGTCATTTATGCTGCTGCAGGAAGCGGGACTCCGTTCAACACCAAGATTGGCACAACAGCCGTGGATACGGGAACAGTCATCTCTTCGGCTTCGGGCGTGCTTAACGGCTCCATCATCTTCCCGGTACCAGAAACGGCGGTTTCCAACCTGACCGCACTTACTTTCACGATCAAGAACACAGACACCGGTGTAGTAGTTGTTTCGAATGAGGCGGCGACGGTGAGTGCTCCGACTACCACTGGTAATTTTATTAAATTTGGTTATACGGGCACGACGAATTTGAATTTGACTGACAATGGAAATTACACCATTTATTTTAATGGAAGCTATGACAGCAAAAGCATCTCTTCCGTTGACTTTAAATTCCGTAATAGTTCGACGCCATATATTACGGATGTTCAACAAGTGTATAGCCCCTCTGTTTCTGGTACGAGCGTATCTTATACCTCTGCAGGAACATTCAGTGATAATACCAGCTTGTTCCAGCTTCCACTGTGGCTGCTTGTTAAAACAAGCGATGCTACCGCAGGGACCTTAAGCAGTGTAGTGCTGACTACAGTTCCAGACGGCAGTTCGACAGCCAGCCCAGTGCTTGCTTCAACGGCATATACGAGTAATGATGGCGGTTATCGGGTATTCAAGATCACCAGCCTGCCAACCGGCAAACAGACGCTTCATATTACGGTGGGCAGCGGAGCCAATACAGACAGCCGCTACATTCCGATTAACTATGTATCGGCGCCTTACATTGAGATCAGCAATCTGTACAATAATCAGGTATTTACCAGCGCGAGTGATTTCACAGCGGTCCAGGGTAAGCTTATTAATTTCTTGCCGTCGGACATTAATTCGTTGAAAATTTCGATTAATGGTTCCACGACGGTTCTGCCTGTGGATGCAGCGACGAATACATTTAATTTTTCCACGGCCAGTAATGCTCTCTATTCTTTGGTGGAGGGAGCAAATAAAATTACGATCACAGGTACGGCCAATGGAGTCCCTGTAACGTCCAGCGTTAACGTATATTTATTCTCGAGCAACTTGCCTAAGCTGATTGATGTTACTCCGCTCCCTGTCAATCAGACAAGTGATCCTGATCAATTGTTTGTCGAGACGGGCAAGCTTCAATACACAACGAATCAAAAGAACGCGGATATCCAGTTCACGACAGGCAACTCCGACGAGGTTGTTGTTAGTGTTGATGGATCACAGATCCTGAAAGCAGCCTGGACTGGTACGGTCTGGAGCGTGTCATGGACTACGACAACACCAGGTACGTTATTGACCCCTTCAGCTCGGGACGGTGTGTTCACGCTGAAGTCGCAGGCTCTGCCGACTACGGGACTTCGGACCTTCGTTATTTCGGCGCGGCTCTCAACTTCGACAGTCTCACAGGCTCTACAGATTACCCGTGAGGTGCCGCCATACAAACTACTATCGCCTAAGCTTCCGAACGAAAGTGTTATTAAGCAGAACTTCGTGGATGTAAGCATTCAGGCTGAAGGTGCAGACAGCGTCGTTATTGGCAAGACTGCACTGGTGAAGGGTAAAGAGGATATTTTCCGGACCGAGCTTAAGGGCTTGAAGAAGGGCGTTAATACAATCAAATTTACAATCACCAATGGCACACAGAAGACAAATGGTTCATTCAGCATCACCTATTCGGATGAAGTACTGCAGGGAGCTCAGCTTAAGACGACGCTGAATTCCTCTGGCAAGCTGACCGCTTTCCAGAATTCGGTTGTCATTAACTTCCCGAAAGGCACCATGCTGCGGGATGCCTCGCCTACACCGGGAAGCACCAATACCCGCCAAATTAATCTGTTCAATGATCAGTATATTTTGCTCGGCATTGCCGATAAGCAGGACGGCCGTACGGTCAAGCAGTATAATCGCGTGGGTGAAACTGAGGTTAGTGGCGCAACTCTCGTTTATCAGGATGGACAGATCACGGCTGTTGACGCCAACTCGTTGGCAACCACATATCTGACACCTAAGGTGCACTATGGTTATGCATCTAATCTCTACTGGATCGATCCAGGTTATTTTGTATCGAGCGCTTCATTGAACGATTACAACACAGTCGTGTCTTCTCATCCCTACAAAGCAGGCAACGAATTCTATTCCGGGCATAAAGGAAGATGGATGGAGCCTACTCAGCAGGGGACCATTACCTTGAAGTATGATTCGGCGATAGCCAACGCCGCGGCTACCAATCTGTCAGTGTGGAAAAGTGTAGACGGAACCTGGTACAACATGGGCGGCACCGTCAATACGGGCAGTAAGACAATCACCGCCAAATTTGATGGGTTCGGTTATTACACCGTTATGAGCTTGCGGTACAGCTACGATGATATTGTCGCTCACCCTACATTGAAGAATGAACTGGAAACCGTTCTGGCAAAAGGGATTATGAATCCTAAAGACAATAATGAGTTTGGCGTTTACGACAACATGACGCGCGGTGAATTTGCCACGATGCTGGTGAAGATTATGGGCATTCAACTGGACTATGAAGCCGATCAGACAAAAATGACGTTCGCGGATGTTCCGATCAGCAGTAATGTTCTTTGGGATTACCGTTACATCGAAACGGCAGTTCGTAAAGGGTTGATCAAAGGAACCGCACCTCGTGTGTTCTCTCCAAATAATGCACTCACCCGAGAGGATGCAGCGGTTATGATCGCCAGAGCGATGAATCTGAAACTGGGTACGGTCAGCAAAGACTTGGCCACGCTGCAAAAAACGTTTACCGATAGCGGCTCTATTGTATCCCAATATTCGGTTCCGTCTATTTTAGCGGTGTACAAAGCCGGAGTTATTCCAGGAATCGCCAATAAGCTTGTTGCAGGCCAGAAAAAAGCAACCTACCGCTTCGATCCGCAGGCTAAATTTACGCGGGCAGACGGAGCGGGAATGGCTTACCGAATGATGGTTAAAATGAAAAAGCTGTAATTCATGGTTATAACGCTTGGATGCAAGCTGCAACGGAAGCCTCGCTCCTGACCCGGAGTGAGGCTTCCTTGTATGTTTCCAATTACATTTCTTTGAAATCTGCATCGCTTTACGTTACAATGGCATAAGTAGGCGTTAGAATACACTCAAAGCTAGAAGGAGAACGCAAGATGAAACCGATTTTATCCAAAGCTCAGATCGATTATATGAAAGCCAAGAATAAGTTTGAGAATACAGCAAAAGTGATGGAGAAAGAAATCGCCGCCAAACGGGCGCTTCAGGAGATTACCCAGGAGGTTATGGAGGAACTTGTTCAGACTACCGGGTTTCATGATGCGTATAACGAGCTTATACTGGCCGAGAATGCTCTGATCGACTGGTCCCACACCACAATCAAGCATGAGAAGACATACAAGGAGAACAAGGCGGCAATCGATGCTCTCTATAATAATGTGAATTCAAGTCCTGAGAAGCGGCAGGAGCTTATTCAGCTCTCCATGAAAATCCGATAATAGCTGTCTGCAGTGTTGCTGGACAGAATTCATATATACTAACAACAGCTCTATTCCACATTCATACTGCGGAACAAGGGCTTTTTTTTGTGTCTGCTGTTAGAATAGTTCTCCCGCTCAATTGCGTTCAGCTAAAATTCAGAAAGTCCCGCTATTCTGACAGAGGTATATAATAGAGAATTTCTTCGTTTAAGCATGCCGAATACGGTTTATAAACTTAACAAATATTGCATGTAACGCAATCCGGGAAATCATGCTATACTGGTTTCCGGAGTCAGCCATGTTTTGATTATATTACCGAAATTGGACGCAGGGGCCCATGGGTCACCTCTCCAAAAAAAAATTAAAAGAGGCGCAACTTTTAAGAAACTGAAGCGTCTAAGATGTAGGGTCACAACAAAGCACGCTGAATAAATACCCATATTTATCGGTTGGAAAAATTAGCTTTACGTGACTTAAGGCACATTGTATAATACTAAGGTAGAATTAGGAATCTAGTATTGTCATGCCTTGAATGCATTTACCAGTTTCTGTGATACCCGTCACAGACATTATTTATACTTAATTTGCTCAACTCGGGAAAGGGGGTGCATCGGCTAATGAGTGACATGAGCTACCCAACTAAACAAGAACCACAGTTCATGAATGTTCAAGGAGGAGAAAAAAAGGTTATGAAGAAAATTTTGTCCGTAGCACTGTCTACAGCAATGGCATTCTCGATGTTTGCCTCTGTAGCATTCGGTGAAACAGCAGCAACACCGCAAGATAAATTTAACGCTCTGAAAGATAAGGGCATCCTGAACGGATATCCGGACGGCCAGGCTCACCTTGAGAAGGATCTGACTCGCGCTGAGTTCGCTAAGATCGTTACCAAGCTGTTCAACCTGACTGAAGTAACTAACAAGCTGTCCTACAAAGATAAAGGATACAACGCCAAGAACTGGGCTGTTCCTTACATCGAAGCCGTTACTGCAGCTAACCTGATGCAGGGTAAAGATACTGTTAAAGGTATCTTTGACTACAACGGTAAAGTAACAGTTGAAGAAGTAGCAACCGTTCTGGTTCGCGCTCTGAAACTGGAAACTCCTGCAACTACCGACAACAATGCATCTACTTGGGCTAAAGGTTACGCACAAGCAGTAATCGATAAAGGCCTGATCGCAGCAAGCACCAACTTCAAGGGCAATGCTACTCGTTCCCTGGTTGTTGAAACTGCTTATGCAATCGCAACTCAATCGGTTGCTCCGGCTGTAACTTCTGCTGAAGCTAATAGCCCGACTGAAGTTCTTGTAACTTTCGCTAACGGCAAATCGACAACTGTTACACTGACAACCGCTCTGGTTGAAGGCGTAGAAACAACGATTCCTGCCTTTACGTTCGAAGGCTACACTTACAACAACGTTAAAGTAACACTGGCAGCTCCTAAGGTTGTCTCCGTTACAACTCCAAACGCTAAGCAGCTGGTTGTTAAATTCAACCGTGCAATCGATGCCTCTACGTTGATTTCCAACGACAAGGTTAAGGCTGGCGTAATTCAAGCAGTTTACCTCAACGGAGCACCTGCTGTAACCGTTGATGGCGCTTATGTTACCCTGAATGCAGGCGGTAATGAAGCAACGATCACTCTGCCTGGTCTGGAATACCTGAAGGGTCAATACACTGTTGTTGTAACTGACGCAGTTAAGACGACTACAGGAACTAAGTTCCCAGCATTCACTAGCCTGATCACAGTTGCTGATACTACGGCTCCTACTGTAGCTAGCGTTTCTGCCGTAGCTAAGACAACAACTACTTCCGTGACTGTTAAATTCAGCGAGCCGGTTAAATCGGCTGGTATCATCGCTTATGTTAACGGCGTAGCTTCTGCTGCAACGGTAGCATCCGATACTTATGATACTTTCACACTGACGACGGGAACACTGAACAGCGGAGCTACTTATGATGTATCCCTGCTGAACGTGACTGACTTCGCCGGCAACGTAGCTAACCCGAACCCGATCAAGACGACTGTAACGGTAACTTCCGATACGGCTGCTCCGACGATCGTAAGCATCACTCCGGTTAGTGACAAGTATGTTGACGTTAAGTTCAACAAGAAAGTAAACTACGAGTCCTTCGTTGCTAACGTTCGTCTGCTGGATGCATATGGCGACAGTAAGGGAACATTCAGCGTCGTAACGACTTCCAACAAGGATACGATCAGACTGCAAGTTCCTGCAGGCTTCTCGCTTCCGTCTTCCGGAACGTTCACTGGATCCATCGTATTTGGCGCTTCCGTTAAGGATACGCTGGGTAATACTTTGGGAACAGCTCTGACTCAACCGATCACAATCACTAAGGATACAACTGCTCCGACTGTTGCTAGCGCAGTATACACTAGCGGCAAGGGTCTGGTTGTAACGTTCTCTGAAGATGTAACTAGCTTGACTGGCGCTCCTACGCTGATCAGCGAATCTACTGGTCAAATCGTATCCACTAATTACACTGGTGCGGTTGTAGACGGTGCTACCGTTACTTATCCGAACGTTACTGGCCTGAGCGGCAACTACACTCTGCGTCTGCCAGCAGCTCTGGTAACAGACATCTCCCTGTCTGCCAATAAGCTGTCTGCAACAGCTGTGACTGTATCTGTAGCAACTACCTCGACTACTGACTACACAAGACCGGTAGTAACAGGAATCACTTACACCGACAGCACTTCCGCTGACGATGTGGTTGTAACTGTAACTGCAACTGACGAAACTGGTCTGAACGTTGCAACTCTTAAGGATCTGAACAGCTATACTCTGGGTGCAAAAGCACTGCCGAGCGGATCCTATATCTACCTGACTAGCTCCACTGGTACCAGCACTGCTCCGACTGCTGCAACAGTGAAGGTCATTATCCCTAAATCCGCTATCAGCGAAACTAAGGCTTATGACTTCGCAGCTGTAGGTATTGCCGATACAGCTGGCAACGGTGTACTGGCTAAGGTACAGTCCATCACGCTGACTGACCGCGTAGCTCCTACACTGACTTCGGCTGCGGTATCCACTGGTGATTCTACTGTACTGGTTCTCGGATTCTCCGAAACAGTTAAGAATGTAGATGCAGCTGACTTCTCGTTCACGATCAACGGTGTTGCCACTACGGCTACCGGATCTCTGTACACAGTTAAGAATGTTACTGCAGGCGCCGGTAACGACGCAGGCAAGTACTATGTAACATTCGCGAAGGCTGACGGTACTCTTCTGGACCTGAATGCTAACAACATCAACACCCTGAACGTTAAGGTTGTTGATAATGCAACAATCGTTGACAACGCTGGTAACAGCATCACAACTGGCACATCGGTTGATGCCAAGTAAGCTTCCTAACCGAAGCAAGAATAGCCTCTTCGGAGGCTATTCTTTTTTTATATCCACTCTTCAAGGAGGAGCTTCATGAAGCCTTATGTGAAAGTATCAATCGCCGCCGGTCTTCTTGTGACTGCCATTTGGGGAGGTTCCATTATCAGCAATACAGCTCAAGGTGCTGATGTGGGGAATCAGCCAGGTACCGCTGATGATCCTGTAGTCACGAAAAGCTATGTTGATCAGCAGATCCAAAAGGCGCTTCAAGGTGGTGCAGTTGTCTCAACTCCGTCCGCTACCCAAACCCCTACAGCAACGGTTTCACCTGCTGCCCCGACCTCAACTTCGAGTACAACTAGCTCGATTGTTGACGTTAAACCCGGGCAGACCCTGATTGCTTCAGCAGGCGCCGAATTTATTGTGCGGGCAGGTAAGGCTGTAATAGTATCACAGGATGCCAATGGGGTTGCCGACTTGACCGATGGTCTGGATTTGACGGATGGACAAGCTGCCCCGCAGAACCATTTATTATCTTTTCCAAGAGATGGACGCGGAATTACCGTACAATCCGGTCAAACCCTTGGTTTAGTGGTCATGGTCCGCGGAGGTTACACACTGAAGTAATAGTAGTTTTGGCTTCTTTATTGAGGTTTATACAGGATGCCGTACAGTTCTTCGCTTTCAAGGTGCGGCAATCCAGAACGTGCAGATTTTTCAGTGAGTCAAGTTGACTAGGCGAGAGCACAATACTCCTGTAATCATCATTTTGCAGGAGGTATGCGATATGGCACGCGGAAATCGAAAGGTAGTACCGGAAAGTAAAGAAATGCTGAAGCGCATGCAATTTGAAATCGCCTCTGAATTTGGTTTGTACGGAGCTGTTTCCACAGCGGGAGCCGACACGGAATTTGCGTCCGAGCTTGGGGTGACAGGAGCTTCGGGTATCATGCAAACGCCGTATTTAGGACAGCTGACTTCCCGGGAAAATGGCTCTGTTGGGGGAGAAATTACAAAGCGGCTTGTTGCGCAGGCCGAACAGGTCCTTTTTAAATGAGCATTTTGCATAATTCATATTTTGATTTAAAGTCAAAGTTAGGTTACAACGAAATCTCAGTGTTGTGAGAGTGGAGTGAAAAATAGACAGACGGACAGAATTTCAATGAATCGGAAGTTTTTAAGCGGCGTTCTGTACTCGTTGCTTCGCAATGGCAAGCGCAGAGGCAAGTAACACAATCGCATTTAAATATTGGTGAGTTGTCACTTTTTGAATCCCCCAGACGTGAAGCTGGTCTGCAGTTAAATAGGTCTTCATTCGAGAATTGCAGCGTTCTACACTGGTTCGTTTATTGTAAAGTTCCTTCCAGCCTCGGCTTTCCCGATGCGGTAGCGCATAACGCCGGAGATCCGTTTGACTGTTGATTTTAACCACCATTCCATAATTGGAGGACGAACAAGCGGCCATGCCCAAAGGACAATCCACTTGACCTGTCGCATGTGGACAACGGAATTTTAAATGCACCTTTTCCTGTCCCCAATACGTCATGGGAAATCCCATCGAACAACAGGGCGTGCCTTTGCGGGTAATCCCCGCTGGCGGTTCCTTTTCATTCCGTGGATTCAGCGGAATAATGGCTTGCGCCTTGACGTTCCGGGCGGCCTCGTAGTTTTTTATTTGGTCGTAGCCCGCATCCAGCATGAAGAATTTCACTTTAGATTTCGCAGCGACAGTCGTCATGAGTGCAGGCCCTTCGTCTCCGTCGTTCACATGGGCAGAGGTCACCTTGAGCGCCATGGGAAGTTCACTTTTGGCATCGACGGCCAGATGCAACTTATAGCCAAACCACTTGACTTTGTTGCCAAAGGTGTCAAACTTGGCACCCCAGTTGGCATTGCCGGTGAGTTCACTTTTTCGCTTGGGTTCCTTTTTCTCGTAAGCGTGAATAGCGGCGCTGTCGATAGCGACATGAGTTCCGTCGATGATTCCAGCTTCTTGGCACTGAGTCACAAGATCCTCAAACAACTGCTTGGCAAGGCCTTTGCCAGTCAACTCGGCAAAGACTCGACTTAATGTAGAAATCGAAGGAGCGGGGATATCCAGTCGAAGCCCACATTGGTAACGGAAACGGAGGTCAAACTTTAGTCTGCGCGCTAGGCCGGTGAACGTATCGATATTCTCTAAAGGAGCTGCGAGTAGCGCGCGAAGAATGCCTTGACGACAGTGTCCGTCTGCTCCTCGGGGTGAGGGATTTCTCAATTCTCTTGCGTAAGGTCGCAGGTCCAAAGCGCTGAAAAAGATGGGCAATCGCTCTTTCGATTCGATTTTTTGAAGCTCTTCAAAGGAAAATAGACTTTCTTGGAGAATATACATAGTGACTTCACTCCCTTGGGTTTTCTCGTTTGGTCACTTGAAAACTTCTCCAAGTTGGGGTGAAGTCCTTTTTTATGCTCAAAATTGCTTTGTGTAACAAGGGCTTAGATTAATGCAAAATGCTCAAATAAATAAACAAGCAAGCAACTAACAAGTAATTCACAATTGGAACGGCGGACTACCTTCATAAGAGGCGGTTCAGCCGTTTTCTTCTTGTTTGATTGGTTTTCCTTAGATTGACACCCTAAGTCAAATACGATAAGATGACTTTTGAGGAAAACCGACCTTTTCCATAAGGAAAAGGTTGATTTTTTGAAGTGAAATAACATCTTATGTCTTAAGTTCAGACTAATGTTCCCGCTTGATGCTCGTTGTCTAAAGGACGTCCTAGGCGATTACCCTTGGGCGAGGTTGCTTATTGTAAAGTCTTGATTTAATGTAAATAATTATGTGACAATGATCGTAATAGGAGAACTGGAGCATTCAGTTTCTACCTATTATATAGGAGGTTGAATTCATGCCTGTTAAAGGACGTCATTTATTTACTTCTGAATCCGTAACGGAAGGACATCCGGATAAGATCTGTGATCAAATTTCGGATGCGGTATTAGATGCATTTCTTACTAACGATCCTTATGCCCGCGTAGCTTGTGAAGTTTCGGTTGCGACCGGACTTGTTCTCGTTATTGGCGAGATCAGCACGAAATCCGAATATGTGGATATCCCCTCCATTGTTCGCAGCACGGTTAAGGAGATTGGTTATGTACGTGCCAAGTATGGCTTTGACTATAATACCTGCGCCGTACTGACCTCTTTAAATGAACAGTCGGCCGATATTGCACAAGGCGTCAACGCAGCTTTGGAGAATCGCGATCCTTCCCAGGTTGCGGAAGAAACCGCTAATATCGGTGCGGGTGACCAAGGTTTGATGTTCGGTTTTGCTACGAATGAAACGCCTGAGTTAATGCCGCTTCCGATTGCTCTGTCTCACCGTATTGCCCGCCGTCTGTCCGAGGTGCGGAAGAATGGTACATTGGATTATTTGAGACCTGATGGTAAGACGCAGGTTACGATTGAATACCAGGATGATAAGCCGGTTCGCGTGGATACGATCGTCGTCTCGACGCAGCATGCGGAGGAAATTACCCTGGAACAGATTCAGGCTGATATCAAGCAGCATGTCATTCTGCCGGTAGTACCAGAAGAACTGCTGGATTCGGAGACCAAATATTTCATTAATCCGACGGGCCGGTTTGTTATTGGTGGACCGCAGGGTGATGCCGGTCTGACGGGCCGTAAAATTATCGTCGATACATATGGCGGATACGCCCGTCATGGCGGCGGAGCATTTTCCGGTAAGGATCCGACTAAGGTAGACCGTTCCGCAGCCTATGCCGCCCGTTATGTGGCCAAAAACCTGGTTGCTGCCGGACTGGCTGATAAATGCGAAATTCAATTGGCTTATGCCATCGGAGTGGCCAATCCGGTCTCCATCAATGTCGATACATATGGTACCGGCAAAATTGGCGAAGAGAAGCTGGTTGAGCTTGTTCGCCGCAACTTTGATCTTCGTCCTGCCGGAATCATCTCGATGCTGGATCTGCGCAGACCGATTTACAAGCAGACCGCTGCTTACGGCCACTTTGGTCGTACCGATTTGGATCTGCCGTGGGAACGTGTGGATAAAGCGGACATTCTGAGAGAGCAGGCAGGCCTGTAATCGGTAAAATATTCTAACCAAATACCTTTCGTAGAGTAAAGCTCTCTAGCGGGCTGTTCTTTACGAAAGGTTTTTTTATGTCCATTTCCTATAAGACGACCAAAAAAACGTTAATTTTTCGTAACTTTTTCATACTTAAACAGTCTATTAATTGTGAAAGGAAGTTTGGGACAAAGAATCAGAGAGGGAACAATGGAGATGGGAGAGTAAATCTGGAATGAAGAGTAATGGGTCGTGGAATCAATCACAACAGAAATCGACTAAACTCGTTAAACACGCAGTTGCTAAAAAATGGATCGTAGCCTCGCTTGCAGGTGTGATCTGGATTATGCCGGTGATCGGAGAAGGGCTGCCGCTGATAAGCCTTAACACGACTTCGATAGCCGAAGCTGCAACTTCGTTCTCGGCGACGAAAATCAGTGAGGACATTATCACTTCCGGTGCGACCAAGCTGAAGTATAAATACTCCGTGACCCGTTCAGGCAGCAAGGCGACCGGTCTGGCCGATGTCATCCGTGTCGACTTGAACAACCCTTATGTATCGATTGATGTGATGACGGGGAAGAACGGCAAACTGACCACACGCCAGAGCACAGGCGGCATGGCTAAGGAGACTGAGGCGGTCGCAGCCGTGAATGGTGATTATTTTAACACTTCAGGGGAAGGGGCACCAATTGGCGGCGAAGTATCCGGAGGGACGCTTGTGTCAACGCCTTCACAGCTGGATGGTCTGTATGCATTTGCCCTGACGGCGGACCGCAAGCCGATGATCGACGAGTTCTCATTTGAAGGAACCGTAACGGCTGAGGACGGCTCTCAGCTGGCGCTGGCGGGTGTTAACAAGGGGGCGTACAATCCGGAAGGCGGAACCTCCACATATAGCCATGTCAACGCGGCATATATATATACCGATGCCTGGACGGCAGCAGACCGCCCGAAGAATGCTTCTATGGCAACCCCAACTGAAGTGCTGGTGGAGAATGGCGTGATCACGCAGATTTCGCAGGGAGCGGCACTGCCCATGGCAGTTCCGGCAGGGGCGTATATTTTGCGTACACATGGTACTGCAGCGCAATTCGTAGCTTCTCATCTGGCAGTTGGGCAGAAGCTGACAACCGCGTATTCGCTGCGTTCAGAGACAACCGGTCAAGCGATTGATCCGGGGACGCTGCAAATGATGATCGGCGGGCATACGATACTGGTCAGTAACGGCAAGGCGACGTCCTTCTCCCGTTCGGTCAGCAGTATTGGCGGTTATCGGGCAAGAACGGCGCTAGGGTACTCGCAGGATGGACGTTACGTCTATATTATCGCGGTAGAAAAAAATGACGACAGCTCCGGCATGTCCTTGACCGAGCTGCAGTCCTTCATGACAAGTATCGGCGTGTACAAGGGGCTTAACCTGGATGGCGGGGGTTCGACTACCATGGTAGACCGGCCGCTTGCCGAGACCCAGACCGTACTCTCATTCGATACCGAATACGGTACGGAACAGCGCAGCGTAGTCAATGGACTTGGGGTGTATACCAACGCTCCGCAGGGACAGGTAAAGGGGATAAAAATCAGCGGCAGCAGCGTTCTGCTGATTGGGCAAAGTGCTACGTATTCCTTGAAGGGCTATGACACGTACTACAATCCGATCGATTTATCTACGGGGAACACTTCATGGAAATCAAGTAACGGAAGCGTGTCTGTCAGCGGCGGCGTGGCTTCGGCGGTCAAGGCCGGAACGGCAACGCTCACTGCGGCCAGCGGCTCCGCCAGCGCCACAACGAAGGTAACCGTGCTCGGTGGCGATGATCTAAGCAGTCTGCAGCCGGGAACAGCCACAGGTGCGCTAAAAGCGGGAACAACCCTTTCAGTGCCGGTTACAGCGGTCTCAAGAAGCGGTGCTTCGATAAGCGTTCCGGCCTCCTCTCTGAAATGGGAGTTTGTAGGGTTCCAGGGCAGCGTTCAGGATGGGAAGTTAACCATCAATTCGGTCAATCCGGGAGTCACGACAGGCTATGCTATCGCGCGTTATGACGGCTTCACTACGGCCGTGGTTCTGACAACAGCCGCTGCGACGGCCTGGGAGGACTTTGAGAACGTTAGTTATCCGGTAGCCTTTACGACTAACGCACAGGGCGTTCAGGGGACGGCTCAGATCACGGCGGGCACGGGCGATCATGCCGGCTCTAAGGTACTGTCACTCAGCTACGACATGACGGCTGGAAGCGGCAAAATGTATGCATATGCCCAGCTTAACGGAACGACGGGACGCACGGTGCCTGCGGCAGCCACGACTATGTCGGTGGATGTCTTGGGTGATAAGAGCCTGAACTGGCTCCGCGCCGAATTCACGGACGCAGGCGGTTCCACGGTCTACGTGGACCTTGCCAAGACGATCGACTGGACGGGGTGGAAGACAATTAACGTCGATCTCTCGGGTTACGGCATCAAGTTCCCAGCCGTTCTCAAAAGAGTATACGTTGTTAACGTGGAAGAGGGCCAGGATGAGCGCGCCAAGACCGGCACTGTAGCCTTTGATAATATTTCCTTCGTTATGCCTTCCCTTTCCAGCGAGGTAGGCCTGCCGACGGGAACGGCCAGTATGACGATTGGCCAAAAATCACTGACCGTCAACGGTGTGAAGAAAACGATCGATTCGGCGCCTTTGAATCAGAATGGAACGACTTATGTACCGATTAAATATGTGCTCGACGCGTTCGGCGGCAGCGCTACCTGGAATTCCGTTACGAAGAATATTATGGTGCTTCGCGGCTCCAAAGCGCTGGAACTTACGGTGAACAAGAAGGAGTTCATACTGAACGGAAAGCGTCAGAGTGCAGAAGTAGCGCCTATTCTCCTACAAGGAAGGACTTTAGTCCCGCTTCGCCTGGTTTCGGAACAGCTTGGATTAACTGTAAAATGGGAACAGAAAACGAAGACCGTAACGATCGAATCATGATATGTTAATATAAAGTTATTTTCATTAAATGATTCGAGAGAAATGGGGCTATTGTCCGTGGATTTCCAGACCGATGCGATTGACCGTGTGATCAAAAATACGATCGATGTAATGGAAGACAGCAAGTATCAAATTTATGAGATTTTGCAAGCTGCCCGCGAGGAGCTTGCAAATCTCACAAATGAACTGCACCGGGTAAGGCAGGAAACGGATGAGACCTTGCAGAAGGTAGATAAGCTGGAAATTGATTACCGTCGTTCGCGCATCAGGTTGACTGAAGTGAGCCGTGATTTTGTTCGTTATACAGAACAGGATATCCGGATTGCCTATGAAAAGGCGACAGAGCTTCAGCTCGAGCTAATGATCACAAGAGAACGGGAGCTCAACCTGCGAAACCGGCGAGATGAGCTGTATAAGCGGGTGCGCAGCGTAGAAAGCTCGGTGGAACGGGCGGAGACGATCGGTTCCCAGATGAGTGTGGTCCTGAAATATTTGTCCGGCGAGCTTGGCCATGTGACGAGAATTGTTGAATCGGCCAAGAACCGGCAGATGATCGGACTCAAAATCATTCTGGCCCAGGAAGAGGAACGAAAACGGATCGCCAGGGAAATCCATGACGGACCCGCGCAGATGCTGGCCAATCTCGTCCTGCGGACGGAAATTGTTGAAAGAATGCTGGTGAAGCAGGAATTTGGACTGGTGCAGAGCGAAGTAGTAGATTTAAAGGGGCAGGTTCGCTCCAGTCTCGAAGAGATGCGGAAGGTAATATTTGATCTGCGTCCGATGGCTCTGGATGACCTGGGACTAATCCCCACTCTCCGAAAATATGTCCATGATTATGAGGAGAAAACGAAGATCCGTACTTCCTTCGAAACCCGGGGCAAAGAGCATCGTCTGTCGTCCGCAATGGAAGCAGCGGTCTACCGGCTCGTGCAGGAGGCGCTGTCCAATGTAGCCAAACATGCTTTTGCCAGCTATGTGTTAGTGGAAATTACATATCAGGCACAATTGATTAAAATTGTCGTGAAGGATAATGGAATAGGATTTAACGTTCAGAAGATGAAGAATGAGCAGATCAACCGGGAGAGCTTCGGACTGGTTGGCATGCGGGAGCGCGTGGAGCTCCTGGAAGGCAGAATGGAAATCGAATCTGCCGAGAATCAGGGAACATCAATTATCATCCATATTCCAACGAACGTGGACAAGGGGAAGGAGTAATCAAATGGAGAACCAAATTTCCGGCAAAACGCCTATTAAAGTGCTGTTGGCAGATGATCATCAACTGTTCAGGGAAGGTCTCAAACGGATATTGAATATGGAGGACGATATTGAGGTTATCGGCGAATGCGGCGACGGCATCCAGGTGCTGGAATTCTGCAACCAGAACAAGCCGGATATCGTGCTGATGGATATCAATATGCCGATTGAGAACGGCGTGGAGGCTACGGAGAAGCTGCGGGAAATGTTCCCCGAAGTCAAAGTCATCATCCTGTCTATCCACGATGACGAAAGCTATGTATTTGAAACGCTCCGCAAGGGTGCTAACGGCTATCTGCTTAAGGATATGGAAGCGGAGTCGCTGATCAACGCTATCCGTTCCGTCTGTGAGGGGCATGCTTTTATACATCCTAAGGTGACAGGCAAGCTGATCAACCAACTGCGGCGCATGACTTACCTGAACGAAGCTGGAGCAATCGCCGAAACTTCCGTGAAGGAAGCGGGCGTCAAATTTGTAGCGGGCGACAACAATCCGCTGACCCGCCGGGAAGCGGAAGTGCTGCGGCTGATGGCCGAGGGAAAGAGCAACAAGATGATTGGGGAATACCTGTTCATCAGCGAGAAGACGGTTAAGAACCATGTCAGCAGTATTCTGCAAAAAATGGAGGTCGACGACCGCACGCAAGCGGTAATCAACTCCATCAAGTACGGTTGGGTAACCCTGTAACAGGGCGAAGACAACCTGGGAAGCACCTCTCGCGATCCGCCGGCATATCATGGTGGTATCAAAGGGAGGTGCATCTCCATGATAACCCAGTTAATCTGGATTGGAGCCGTATATGCATCCGCGGTTGTAATGGTTCATTCGCTCAAGCTTCTGAAAGAGCGGGGAACGCCCGAGAAAGCGGGGAAATGGATGCACTACATCCTGATCGCCCGCAATCATGAATCCGTTATTGAAGGCGTGATCCGGGCGATGACGCTGCAGTCCTTCCTAACCGGCAAGCGCTTGCGCGTAACCTTTCTTCTGGATGAAGGCTCTAGTGATGGAACTCTGCGGATTGTCTCGGGCTTGCAGAGCAGCGGATGTTCTTTGGATCTGCAGATGCGGAAGGAAGCGGAGAATCCGCTTGAGCTCGCGTCTGCCGGTGAGGCGGCGGCTCGAACTGTAATTGACCTGCGGCATGAAGATCCGGTTCATCCATTCTCGTATTCACGGAGACCGGGAAGCTTATGATCTACTCATGAATTATAATGGAAGCAAAGTACGGTCAAAGTGAAGCACACTTTCCCAGAGCGGGAGAGTGTGCTTTTTTTGATCTAGAAAGGAAATCAGGAGGAAAACGATGAAAGTTGCGGTATATGCGGTACAGCACAATCACAAATGGAGTATAACGGTCTCCCTTGATCTGCGAATAGACCGGTTGTGGTGGACCGGACAAGCTGGCGGGGAGGGAGGGCTTCCTCCAGTTCCGGAGCAATGGGTCCTGCTCTCGGCGGAAATTCCGCTCGGATGGGCGGCGCTGCTTCGGGACAGCTTTTGCGAAGCTCCGGAAATGGCGGGGTGGAGAGAGCCGGAATGGAGGCGTTATGCCGCGAAACGGCTGGAACGGGAGATGAGGGAAGAATGGAAAACGAGGGGGGATCGGAGCAAGAGACAAGATCGGGACAAGAGACTGCTAGGAGTGGGTATCCTTGGCAGTGCCGAGACGGAGCTTGGCAGAAGGGTTCATTCTGATGAGCTTCCTCCAGTAACGAGGCTGCGGGAGCATGCCGATACGCTGGCAGACGCCTTAACCGGCCGTTCCCTCCTGGAAGCCGAAGTGGAGTCGCTGCTGGCCGAGCGCTGCCCTGAAATGCTGGGCCACTGGCGAAGTGCCGCTCAGTTGGCGCATCTGGAGGGCCGCCTCCTGCTCGAGGCGGCGGTGGGCCCGGCGCCGGCTGAGCGCGCCGGAGGCCACCGCATGGCGCGGGGGCCGCTGGCCCGCGCCTGGAACACGCTGCGGCGCCAGCCCGCCGCAGCCGCGCTCCCGCGCTGCCGGCGCTGCGGCAGCGAAGCCACGGGCCGCACGGCTTGCGCCGCGTGCGGCCTTGCCGGCTGCGCCTACTGCGAGGCCTGCCTCGCGCTGGGGCGCAGCCGGTCCTGCGCGCTGCTGCTGCGCAGCGCGCATCTTCCGGCCGTGCCATGCACGGCCGATCCGGGCACCGGCGGGCTGGCGCGCCGGTGGGGGCTGAGCGCGGCGCAGGTCGAGGCTGCCGGAGCCGCGCTCAGGTTCCTGGCGGAGCCGCGGGACGGCTCCGCGGGCAGGCGCCCAGGCGGATTTCTGCTCTGGGCGGTCACGGGAGCGGGAAAGACGGAAATGATGTTCCCGCTCCTTGAAGCCGTGCTCGCCGCCGGAGGACGAACGCTGATTGCCACACCCAGGCGCGATGTCGTGCTGGAGCTGGCTCCCAGGCTGGCCCGCGCCTTTCCGGCGGCAAGCATCAGCGTACTGTACGGCGGCAGCCCGGACCGGTGGACGCCTGGCGCGATTACGCTGGCGACCACCCATCAGCTGCTCCGCTTTCATCGGGGATTCGATCTGGTCATAATTGATGAGATCGATGCCTTTCCCTATCACGGAGACCCTATGCTTGCCTTCACCGCTGAAGAGGCCTGCAAGCCCGGCGGTGCCTTTGTGTATTTGTCGGCTACGCCGCCCGCCGCGCTGCGGAGCGAAATTAGGCGGGGGCGGCTGGCCCATGCCAGAGTGCCGGCAAGATTTCACGGGCATCCGCTTCCCGTGCCCGCAAGGCTTGGCATGCCATCAGTTGCCGATTGCCTGAAACGTGGAAGGCTGCCGGCTGCGCTTGTCAGATCACTACGGGTATCGCTCGAGCGGGAAGCCCAGGTGTTTGTATTCATCACCCGAATTGCGCAGATCGAGGGGCTGCTGCGGCTGCTCCGAAGGTCACTGCCGGGTATCCTTATGGAGGGGACATCGTCGCAGGACCCGGAACGGGCGGGCAAGGTCGCGGCTTTTCGCAGCCGTGGATTTGCGCTGCTTGTGACAACCACGATCCTGGAGCGGGGCGTGACGGTGCCCCGCAGCGATGTGTTCGTACTGGACGCCGATAATCGGCTGTTCGATGAAGCCTCGCTGGTTCAGATGGCCGGCCGCGCAGGTCGCTCTCTAGAGGACCCGCATGGCCGCGTCGTCTTCGCCTCGCCGGTCTGGAACCGGGCTCAGCGAAGCGCCCGGGCCCAGATCCGGACGATGAACACGATCGCCCGCCGCAAGGGTTATCTGCGCAAGGAGGAGATTTGAGTGATGTCATTGGATAATCGCTTGCCAAAGGGATTTGGCTTCTTTCATCGCCTGTTATCGCCTTCCGGAAGAGCCTGTCTGGTCTGCGGCAGAGAACGGCGCCTTTCCGTCCGACTTCCCGGCATATGCAGCGTCTGTGAACAGTCGGTTCCCTGGATTATAAAGCCCCGCTGCCGCAAATGCGGCCGGCCGGTGGGTTGTCCCGACTGCGCCAGGGGCTATGACGCTTCAGCGTTATTGCTAAATAGAAGCGCGGTGGCTTACAGCAGTGAAATGAGGAGCTGGATTGGTGAGTTCAAATACCGCGGCGATGAAAGATATGGCGAGCTACTGGGAGCGATGCTGGACCATGCATATGAGATGCTGAAGTCGGAACTGGAATCCAGAAGGGGCACGAAGTGGAAGGCGGATTTGCTCATACCCGTACCCGTAAGCGAAGCTAGGCTCTTGGAGCGCGGCTTCAACCAGGCGGGCAGATTAGCGGAAGTTTTATCGTTGCGGCGCAAAATCCCTGTAATGGAACTGCTGGGCCGGACCCGTCATACCGGCAAGCAGAGTTTTAAAGGAAGGGCCGAAAGAATCAAGGCGATGAAGGAGGCTTTTATCTTCAATAACAAGAAGGGGGAGGCTTTTGCTCATCAGCTGCGTGAACGGGAAGTGTCCCGTATTGTCATTATCGATGATATTTATACAACGGGCAGTACTATACACTCATGTGCTGAAGTGATCCAGCGAACGGCCGAGGCGTACGACGGCCATATTGAGATCTGCAGCTTAACCTGGGCACGCTCATGAAGAGTTTGCATCACTGTCACATCAGTTGGAAAAGGCCAGCCAAAATATACATAAGAGTGGAGACATAGACATATGGACTATTCCAATCCAATCATGTAATCTAGGAAGATGAGGTATGTTTTGTAAGCACAGATATTAAGAAAGGGGCGGCTGGAATTATGAACCTTGATAATTGTCCTCGGTGCGGCCGGCTATATGTCAAAAATGTTATGGAGTTGTGCCAGCCTTGTATCAAAGAACTTGAACAACAATACGAAGCTTGTGTCAAATACATTCGTGAACATAAAAATACGGATATCCAGGAGCTGTCCGATGCTACGGAAGTATCCATCAAGGAAATTACCCGCTTTATCAAAGAGGGCCGGATTTCCATCGCCAACGCTCCAAATATGATGTACCCTTGTGAGGTGTGCGGCCGGCTGATCCGGGAAAGCCATATGTGCGACGACTGCCGGACCCGGCTGAGAAAAGGATTTACAGAGGCTCCAAAGAAGGAAGAAGCTCCCACTACCCCCAAGAAGAAGGGGACGACTTATTTCACAGTAGAAGACCGTCATCATTCATAAACACGTTCATAATAGACAAAATTAATGGCACAGCTATTAATATTGCCCCGACCCTACCCGATAAACTTATTAAAGAGGTTATCGGTTTTTTTATTATTTGATTGAAAGGTGGAATGGATAACGATGAAAATTAACGATACCAACAGAGTCAACGGTATAAATCCTTATCAGAAGACAGTCGAGACGAACGCCGCTAACAGCGTTAAGAAGTCGCAGAAGAAAGATGAGGTCTCCATTTCTGCAGAAGCCCTTGAGATGCTGCGTGCACAGCAGTCGGGAGATGTTGAAAAGACGAAAAAGATTGAGGAACTGAAAAAACTTGTTTCTTCCGGAACATATAATGTAGATGCCCGGGACCTGGCCGATAAACTGCTTCCTTACTTCAAGAACATCCAACAAGACTAGGGGAGTATAAACGATGTCCCTTCGAAAACTGGTTGAATCGCTGGAATTATTAAATGAACTCAATGAGAAACTGCTCCAGCTAGCCGAACAAAAGAAAGAGGCCCTTATTAAAGGGAACTTTGATGAATTGCTGCGTACGACAACCGGGGAATCCTCTTTGATCAAGAGCATCAGGAACCAGGAAAAGGTTCAGCAGGAGATGGCGCATGAATTCATGAGAGAAAAGGGGATTAAATCCCGTCTAAGCCTTACGATCTCGGAAATATCCCGGCTTGTCTTTGACCCAGAAGAGAAAGCTTCTCTCTTGGATGTGCAGAAGAAGCTTGTCGAGAACTTAGGGAAGCTGAAGCGCCTGAATGAGTTGAACCAGACGCTGGTTGCTCAATCCTTAAGCTTCATTGATTTTTCCCTTAACCTCTATATCGAAGAAGATGATTCGACCTATTCACGGCCGGATCAGATTAATACAGCCCGAACTGCCAAACGCAACGGTGTTTTTGATACCCGCGCTTAATGTTATAGATAGAGCTCGAACAATGAAGGAGTTGCATTCTCATGACATCTACATTCCATGGTCTCGAAACCAGTAAAAGAGCATTGTTGGTGAACACCGTAAGCATGCAGACGATGGGTCATAATATTGCAAATGCCAATACGGAAGGATACACAAGGCAAAGAGTCAATATCTCGGCTGCAAGTCCGATTTGGCAAATGGGCATGACCAAGAGTCAGGCTGCAGGCCAATTGGGGACGGGCGTTGAGTATGACAGCATTACAAGAGTTAGAGACAGCTATCTGGATCTTCAGTATCGCCGGGAGAATCAGGCGCTCGGTTCTTACGACGTATTGAATACGACGATGACCTCAATTCAGAACATCGTCAACGAACCCTCGGATACCGGACTCAGCAGCGTGATGGACGATTTCTGGAATTCATGGGAGACGCTTAACCGCGACCCTTCGCTTCTGAGTGCACGTGTATCCGTTGTGGGAGCGGCGCAGAATCTTTCGGACACCCTCAAGCATATTGGCGAGTCTCTCAATAATGTTACAACTGACACAAATGCCAATATCGGGAAGAAAGTGACCGAAGCCAATGATTTGATCAATAACATTGCCAAACTGAACGACATTATCCGCAGAAATGAGAGCTTGGGCGACAACGCCAACGACTATCGCGACCAAAGAGATTTGCTGATTGACAAGCTGTCCACTATTGTGGATGTTTCGGTAACGGAGAGCGCGGATGGCATGGTCAGCATTACTTCCGCCGGTGTGAATGTTGTTGATGGCCTTAACGTAACGGAACTGACCGCCGCCAATGCCCAGACTGCTACTGGCGGACAGCTCAATGGGTATGTGAAGTCGCTTCAGGAAGTCGATACTATACGCAATCAGCTGAACGGCATGGTCCAAACGCTTGTAACCGGACAGGTCAAGGTTACGCTTGATAATGGATATATGACCTCCAAGGATATGACGGCGCTTAATGACGTAACATTGTCCGACGGCACGACAATCCTGGCGGGAAATACTATTCCGGCGGGTTCCACTGTCACCTCTTCGATGACGGTGATGGTAAACGGCTTCAACGGGCTTCACGAGCTGGGATACTCATTGTCCGATCCGGCGACCGCCGGAACTCCTTTCTTTGTTGCATCGGATGGCGGCGACTTCACCATTGATAACCTCGCGGTGAACCCCGATATCGTCAGCAACACGGACAAGATTGCTTCCTCTTCCAAGTACGAGACGGTAGGCGGAGTCAATAAGACGATCCGGGGCAACAGCGATATCGCAAGCGCGATTGTTGGCCTTCGGGATGCTGTCTTCCAATTCCCTGCCAACTTGACCTCCTTGTCTCAAGGAACGACAGACGATTACTTCCGGGCCCTTACGGGAGATTTGGGACTTCGTGCACAGAATGTTGAGCGGAATTTCAATAATGAGACGAACTTGACCTCGGCTTTGGAGACAAGACGCCAATCCGTGAGCGGGGTGTCCATGGACGAGGAATTATCGGATATGATTCGCTTTCAACAGGCTTACAACGCATCTGCCCGAGTGATGACGGCTGTTGATGAGATGCTCGACAAAATCATTAACGGCATGGGAACTGTAGGCCGCTAAGATTAGGAGGATATGAATAATGCGTGTAACAGGGGCTATGCAGAATATGCAGCTTGTCAACAATCTGCAGAGGATTAACGAAGGCATGACCAAGGCGCAGAATCAATTGGCAACCGGGCAAAAGATCACGAAGCCCAGCGACGACCCGATCGGCGTCGGTTATCAGATGCGGTACGACACGGATCTTGCCCGTAGCGATGAATTTCTGAACAATGCCCAGACCGGGTCGGAGATCCTGAAGACTATGGACGCACTTATGCAGCAGGCATCCGATGTTATGAAGCGTGCGCGTACACTTACGCTGCAAGCGGCGAACGGCACCTATGATGCCGAGCAGCGCAAGGTCATCTCTGCGGAGATCAAACAGCTGAAAGAGCAACTGGTGACGATCGGAAACAGCACCTACAACGGCCGATATTTATTCAACGGACAGAAGACGGATCAAGCCCCATATACCGTAGCAGGTGCGGCGGGAGAATCAACGGATCCCGGTACGTTCAGTCTTTATGTCAGTCCTGCCGTTAAGGTGCCGGTAAGTCTTACCGGTGAGGATATATTCGGCAAGGCGGGAACGGATAATGCGTTTAAGGTTCTGGATGATCTGGCCACTGCTCTGGATTCCAATGATACGACTGCTATCAGTGCCAGCCTTGGAAAGATTGATACTGTCGCTGACGGCTTTTCCCTTGGATGGGCGGAGATCGGAGCACGCATGAACCGTTTCGAATTAATGGAGAACCGTATAACGAGTGAGCAGACCAATTTGAAGGAAATGCGGGCAAATGTAGCAGATGTGGATGTGCCAACGGTAATTACGGATTTGAAGATGAAGGAAGTCGTTCTTCAGTCGGCGTTGTCAACCGGGGCGAGAATAATGCAGACGTCTTTACTAGATTTTTTGAGATAAAAATGACTTGATTTGATTCCTTCCGGATGAAATGGAGGTGGCGGCATGAGGTCGACAGGCATCGATTCTAGTGCTTGGGGAAAATATATTCCGGCTGAACTCACCGTTCGCCTTCGACCGGCAGAGCTCACAACGGACTGGACCAGCGTGTACAACGATCTGGACTTGAAACGGCCGCAGTCGCTCATGAAAGATCTGGAACAGGAGGCCCGAAGCCAGGGCTTGGAGAATATTGCGATCAAGGCTCAGGAAGGTGACCGTATGGCTAATCTGGCCGCCGGCGAAAAAAATGTGTTTGGCGCAATCGCCCATTCCCGATATATGAGGAGCGGCCAGAAGGAGGTCACTGTCGAAGCCTTGCCGAGCCAAGGCGTGTACATTGATTTTCGCATCTATCCACCGGAAATCCATGTGGATCCGAAAGGAGTTCTCCCCAGATGAGACAGATCAACAGCAAGACATACGGCACTCTGGAGCTGGATGACAGTCAGATTTATAAATTCGAGGCGGGCATCCCTGGTGTTTCCAATATTAGCGAGTACGCGTTCCTCCCTATGGAGGGAACCCCCTTTTTTCTTCTGCATGCGCTTGAGGAAGAGGTCAGTTTTTTTCTGCTCCCCGTTCAGGAAGCCGTGGTGGACTACAGCTTTCAGATTACGGATGATATTATTGAACTTCTGGCCTTGAATTCACCTGATGATGTAGGGGTCATGGTGGTTGTCAATATTCAGGAAGAAGGGCTTTACGTCAACCTGCTGGCACCCGTTCTGCTATCTCCTTATTCTCATAAGGGATGCCAGTATATTATCAAAGATCAGAAACTGCCTGTCCGTTATCCGCTGAACCCGGAAGGAGGACGACTTAATGTTGGTGCTGAGACGTAAGATCGGTGAATCCGTGGTAATCGGCAACAATATTCAGGTCCAAATTTTGGGCATCGAAGGTGATCAGATCAAGCTAGGTTTTGTTGCTCCGAAAGACGTTCAGGTGTTGCGACAGGAGCTGTATCAGGAAATAGTTGCTGAGAATATGGCAGCTAAGGAACAAACAGGACAACTACAGCAAGAACAAATCCTTAACCTGCTGAAAAATTATAGATCTACTTAATTTGAATGTAGGTGGGGGATGGTGTAAGTGGAGATAAGCAAGTTTAATTCATTTCAAACGGACAAAATGAGAACAGTCAGTACCGTGGCTCACATCAAGGCGACTTCTTCTACTACAGATCATCAGGAACCTAACCAAAAATCGCAGTTACGGAGCGAGCAGACAAAGGAAGAACAGGCGAAATTCGAAGAACAGATTAAGAAACTGAATGAATCCATTGCCAGCTCTGGCAAAGAGCTTCGTTTCAAATACAATGACGAAGCCGAGCAGCTCTATGTTGAGGTACTGGATCAACAGACGCAGGAGGTGCTGACAAGCCTACCCCCGGAATTTCTAATTGATCTGTCGGTAAAAATGAAAGAACTGGTCGGAATGTTTTTTGATGAAAAAATTTAAATTTCAAGATGTAAGGAGGAGATTTACGAATGTCGACAAGCATAACAGGACTGGCATCCGGATTTGATTCCGCGGCATATATAGAAGCGATTATGAAACAAGAGAAGGTCCCGCTGACCAATCTGCAGACCAAAAAAGACAATACAACAGCTTACAAGAACTTCTTCACAGCGTTAAATACAAAAATGGCCACCCTGAAAGATGCGGCAACTGCCCTTTCGGATTTGAGTACTTTTACCAAAAACTCGGCAACCAGTTCGGATACGACCAAGCTGGCAGTTACAGCCGGAGATAGTGCAGTTGCAGGGACTTACTCGGTGAATGTGACCTCATTAGCAACACAACAGGTTTCAGGGAGCTCCGCTGTAAAAATTGTAGACGATCAGGGAACAAAAATTAAGTTTGATTCAGCACTGACCGGCGCTGAACTTATTATTAGTGATGGAACCAGCATTGATCTTACGGAATTTGACAATCAAGATCTGAACATGGATACGGCTCTTAGTAAAATCGCGGCGAAAATCAATCAAACCTCAAGCGGTGTTACGGCTTCTATAGTTCAAACTTCGAGCACCGAACAAAGGCTTGTCTTGACTTCAAAAAGTACAGGTGAAGCCAGCAGCTTTGCTATTACAGAGACTGGATCATTCTGGGGATTTCCTGCTACCCCTCAGCAGGAGGCTACCGATGCCGTCTTTACTGTTAATGGGATTGAAGTTCATAGCAGTACAAATGAAGTGAATGACGCCATTCCTGGTGTTACGTTAACTCTAACTAATACGGGATCTTCGACAGTAAAGGTAGCTCAGGATACAGATAGCATCATCAGTAAGATCAATACTTTTGTTTCGGCCTACAATGATATCGTGACGACGATTCGGAATAACACCACTAAATCCACAAAAAATGACGATGGTTCTCTTTCACTTACATTGCAAGGTGATCCAATGCTTCGTGATTTGATGAGTCAATTGAATGATTGGATGAATACACCTATTGGAACAACTAAAGGATTAAATCTGCTCTCGGACATTGGGCTTGAAATTGATAAGGGAGTTACCAGTGCCTCTTTAATGACCGGAAAAATCACTTTTGACTCTGACGCCTTTAAGGCCAAAATGCTGGAAGATCCTGCAGGGGTGCAAAAATTGCTGGGAGGAACGATCACAACAACCACCGGAGGGGGGACAACGACCTCAACTGGAATGGGTGGCTTATTCAAGAATAATTTGCAGTCCTGGAATAACAGTGTGGATGGATTGATTACCTCCAAAATCAAAGGCTATGATTCGGAGATCACTTATCTTAGTGAATCCATACAAAACATGAGCGATCGTCTGGATCAACGAGAAGAGTCGTTGAAGAAGCAGTATGCCAATCTCGAAGTCGTGATGTCCAGCTTAAACAATCAGAAAAGCTATGTATCGAGTATTCTGGCCAGCTTCACGAAATCTTCAGACTAACGAAACAGGGGGCTGATCCCTTTGGCATCACCCAATCTTACGGGCTATCAAGCCTATCAGAAGAATAAATATCAAACCGCTTCGCCACACCGCCTAACGTTAATGCTCTATAATGGAGCCATACAGTTCGCCGGTAAAGCTCGGGAAGCGATGCTTGCGAATAACATTTCGGATACGAACCTCTATCTGCAGAAATCACAGGATATCATCTATGAGCTGCTATCTTCCTTAAATATAAAAGAAGGTGGGGAGCTTGCAGCCAATCTTAAGAATTTATATTTCTATATGATCGACCGATTGATAGAGAGCAATATTCAGAAGAAGAGTTCCGGGATCGATGAAGTTGTGAGTATGCTTGAGGAATTAAAATCTGCTTGGGAACAGATCGGAAAGGGTGGTACCCTTGGCTAATCATAATAAGGGGGGTGCACCAGATAGCCATTTGGAGGCAGTTCTCATAGGGATGCTTGAGTGCTCAAAGAGACAATTGGAGCTTGCAACATTGGACAGGGAGAGGGAGGATTTCCTCTCCCTGTTTGACCGTACGGTCCAGGAATGGAATGCATTCACACAACAACTGGAGGAAATCCAGATAGGAGTCGGCATTACTGAATCGGAGAATATAGCATCCCTGTTGAGAGAGATTGCTTCCAGTATAGACTCGACAACATTGAATATAGAAAATTCCAGTGCCCATGTTGGCACCAATCTTAAGCAGACTAGGTCTCAGCGCAAGCTGATGAATGCGTATTATGGGATGGCAAATACGGATCAGGTCCCATTATACTTTGATGAAAAAAAATAGTACAAATTCCTCTCGAAAAAGATAAAAAACACTAAACTAAATCACTAATCCACCGATATATATAGTAGGCCACAAGGACGTGGCAAATCAACCAAATCACGGAGGATGATTACGATGGGTATGTTTATTAACACTAACGTTGGCGCGATTAACGCTAACCGCAATCTCAGCTTCAACAACACACAAATGAGCAAGACGATGGAAAAGCTGTCTTCCGGCTACCGTATCAACCGCGCTGCTGACGACGCTGCCGGCTTGGCAATTTCCGAAAAAATGATTTACCAAATCAACGGCTTGAACCAGGCTCAACGCAACGCTCAAGACGGAATCTCGCTCCTGCAAACGGCTGAAGGTGATCTGACTGAAGTTCACTCCATGCTGCAACGTATGAACACGCTGGCTAACCAAGCGGCTAATGGTACGTACCAAGATACTGACCGTGACAACCTGCAAGCTGAGGTAGATCAACTTGTAAAAGAAATTGACCGCATTACACTTAATTCCAACTTTAACGGTGTGAAGCTGCTGAACGGAACCACTGCAAGCGTGAATTTCCAAATCGGAGTAACATCCGGCGAACAACTTCAAGTAACATTGAGTTCCATGCTGGCTAGTTCTATTGGTATTGATGCTTTGGATATTTCGACTTCCGCAGCAGCAGCAGCAGCATTATCCACAATTAAAACTGCAATCGAGCAAGTTTCGACAACTCGTGCCAACCTTGGTGCATACCAAAACCGTCTGGAGCACACCATTAACAGCTTGGGTGTAACTTCCGAAAACCTGTCGGCGGCTAATTCCCGCATTAAGGACGCTGATATGGCTACTGAGATGACGGCATTCACCAAGAACCAAATTCTGGTTCAAGCAGGCACTGCAATGCTGGCACAAGCCAACTCTGCGCCTCAGGCTGTACTTAAACTCTTGGGATAATTAACGCTTAGAATGAGTTCTACAAGACAAGTCCTAAAAGACGAACAAACGAAGACCCAGTACCAGAAATGGTACTGGGTCTTCGTTTGTCTACCGATTCCCATAACAGTCGATTATACAATGCTCTCTAGTGGAGTTGCTCTATAGGTCTGGAATAGTTAGAACATAGCATCTATGATATAGTCAAACTAAAAAGAGGAATTCTACAATATTCAGTAACATTGCTAATTGGCCGATATATTATTTATAAGAACATGTAAAGGTGAGGATATGATATGAGAGTAATGATCGATCAGCAAGAGACGAGAGAGATTGAATCGAACTATCAATCATTGGATGAGTGGTGGAAGATGGCGACTGCGCAAGTTGCTCAACGGCAGCGCTTGATTTACTGTGTCCAAGTTAATGATAAGACAATATTTGACGGATATGAACAGTTCATGATTGCGAATTTGGATGAGTTAGAAGCAATAAATGTAACAACACTCTCTAAAGCTGAAAGTATACAACAGACTGAAGAAGAATTGGATGAGTACTTGGACCGTTTCCTTCCTGCTTCGATTGATGTAGCGCGGAGTTTTTATGGGGATTTAACTGAGAAACACTGGAGTCAGTTCTCAAGCTTCATACAAGGTTTAGACTGGATTTTCAAAGCCTTAGAATTTGAATCGGAACTGCTGAAGCAAGAGGGGAGAGATTTACCAGAGTACTTGGCGATCGTCAATACACTGGAAGTAATAGTGAGAGAACTTGACAGCAGTCTGCAGGTTCAGAATTTTGTAGCGGTAGGAGACTTGATTCAATACGAAATCATTCCATTGTTGCAGAACTTCCGTTCACGTCATAGGGACTAGGAGAGAATTATGAGCTTTCTAACTAAAAATAAAAGGTTCATTCAAAAAAACTACCCTAGTTTAATCTCACTTATTGAAGATGATGACATAAATGATCCGATGTGTACCATAACGGAAACTAAGAATAATGAAACCAATATGGTTGTGACCGTAGACAGACAGGAATACTTTCTGCATAGCAAGTATAATGCGACAGCGGAAGCCAGAAACTGGATTTCTACACTTCAAAGCGAGGTTACATCATCTGGACATGTTCTGCTGTTCGGAATCGGCTTAGGCTATTTTTTGGAGGCGCTGCTGGAGTTGTCCGAGGTTGTTCAGGTTTATGTTTGTGAACCAAGCATAATCGTTTTTAATCAGATGATTAGAACTCGTGATATAAGCAAGATGTTTTCAGATTCTAGAATTAAACTGGTAGCGGTAGGAGAAAATCCGCTTTTCTTGAAGCAGATAGCCAATCAAATCTCGACTTACTTGGTATCGAACAGATTAGTTACAGCTATACCCCCTATATACAAAAGACTGTTTATGCAAACTTTTGAGGATTTATCAAATGATCTCAAGGATTCGATGATTGACCAAATTGGAAATCTCCAGACTTATACTACATTTCAAAATTTGTGGATAACAAATGTATTAAAGAACATGCGTCACACTATTATATCGTCGTCTGTCAATTTGCTTGAGAATGCATGGGAAGGGAGCAAGGCGATTGTTGTAGGATCCGGCCCTTCTTTGCAAGAGGACATCTCATATCTGAAACAGTTGAAAGATAAGTGCCTGATTATTGCCGCTGGTTCAAGCATACAGGCCTTGCAATATAATGGGATTCAGCCGCATTTAGTGGTCTCTATGGACGGAGGGGAGCCTAACCTTCGCGTCTTTGAGAATATCGATACTAGTCAAGTGCCGTTGTTATTTATCCCGCAAATTAATTCAGATATTTTGGAGATCTACAAAGGTGAAATGGTGTTCGCGCTGTTTACTCGTGACTTAATTAGCAATTATTTGTGGTCAAATCATTCGATTCCGAAATTCTTGAATACGTCTACTGTAACAGGAACCGCAATCCAAGCCGCAAGATATATGGGAGCTACAGAGATAATACTAATGGGGCAGGATTTGTCTTATCCACAAAACCAGTTTTATACCCCAGGGGTTGCGCATATTCCTGTGGAATTACAAAAAAAACAATTAGATGAAGCTGCAAATCTGTTCGTACCCAATGTTGATGGCGGAGAAAACCCGACAACACTAAAAATGCATATAACTCTGAGAGATTTGGAAGTTTTGATAAAACTGGAAATGATAAATGGCTTATCCTTCACTAATGCTTCTAGGAGGGGAGCACATATTGAAGGAACAGAGTACAGGGCTTTGGATGATCTGATTACTGAATTACTTGAATTGCCAAGCAGAGATTTTAACGTTGCAGTGCGGATTGAATCACCTACAAAGGACAACCAAGTGAAATTACTGGAACAGATGAAAACCAAACTGGACTATATTTTAAAGCAAAGCAAAACTGTGGAACAGAAGCTTAAGGTTATGTTGGAGACGGTCGAGATAATGAAGAAGAATAGTTCTGCGCGAAATAGAGCTAAAGTTAATAAAAATCTAAACAAAGTGGATGAATTATGGAAATGGATCACCAATAGAGAGACCTTTACCGTGTTTTTTGCTTTCACACGAGGTCATCATATGAATATTTATAAGAGATATATACCTATGATAGTTGAAACACAAGATCCCTTGAAAAAGGCGGAATTAATATCAGAACACTTGGGTAATTTGTTGGCCAGACTTAAGGAGTTTCTGCCGGAGCTGCAAGAATTGCTGAAGAATACACTGGATCATCTGGACATTTTATCTACAGAGATCAGAGGTGATACGAATGAACGGTTGGTTTAGTGGGAAGAAGGTTTTACTGGTCGGCGGAACGGGCACCATTGGTCAAAGCTTGCTCCGGCATATTTTGGCAGATCATCCGGAAGTGGTCCGCATTTTTAGTAGAGATGAGTATAAGCAATTTCAATTGCAGCAAGAGTATAAGGAATTCACTAACATTCGTTTTCTCATTGGAGATGTTCGTGATTATGCGAGAGTGGAAAGAGCAATGCAGGATATCGACTACGTCTTCCATACAGCAGCCATGAAGCATGTCCCAGCATGCGAATACAATCCTTTTGAAGCGGTTCAAACCAATATTATCGGGACACAGAATGTAATTCAGGCTGCGCTTGCTTGTAATGCTAAAAAGGTCGTTTTTACGAGTACAGATAAAGCAATTTCTCCCACAAATACGTATGGTGCCTCGAAGTTGATGGCTGAAAGGCTCTTCACAGCGGCTCAATATCAAGCTGGTTCGAAGAAAACCATATTTGCAGCGGTCCGTTTTGGCAATGTTATGGGTTCCAGAGGGTCGGTCATTCCTTTATTCAAATGGCAAATTGAGCATAAGCGTAAAATCACAGTAACATGCAAAGAGATGACCAGATTTATGATGACGCTGCAAGAAGCAACGGAATTAACTATGAAAGCCATGGAATTGGCTCAAGGCGGAGAGACATTTGTTTTAAAAATGCCCGTCATTAAACTGAATGATTTGGCCGATGTGGTTATTCAAAGTTCATCTCATGTATTAAATATTAGCCCTGAGGATATTGAAGTTGAGAGTATTGGGCTTCGTCCTGGTGAGAAGATGTATGAAGAGCTTATGACAGAAGAAGAGTCGGTACACGCTTTGGAAACGAAAGAGATGTACATTATTCTCAACCCTTTTTTGGAGCCCAAAGATTACATTAATGCTAAACCGGCAGAAACAAAGGGATATAGCTCGCATGAAGTGCAGCCAATTAATCGGAAGGAGCTTCAAGAGTTATTACATCGGGATCATCTGTTAAGTTAGAGAGATTCTTTCCGGAAAAGAGGGATCGTTTGAAAATCGCTGTAATTAAAGGGAACGGGATTATTGCGCCTCATGTTATGGATGGATTCATTAGCGGATTTCAGCAGTTGAATCATGATGTAACTGTGATTCACGTGAATTCGGGATTTGGACAAAAGCAAACTAGAGAATTGATTGATTTTCAACCAGATTTTTGCGTCTCATACGGATTTGTCGGATGTATAATGGATACCGACGGACAATATTTGCTGAGAAAAATGGGGCTCCCTCTGATCTGCTTGCACTATGATAATATATTTTTTTCCTTATCTGCTCAACTGTCTGCTGAAATAACGGAGCATGAAGCTTTTTATCACCATTTTATTTGGGATAGGTTGATTCTTGGTATTTTTGAAAGCAGCGGTTATAAAAATGCATACCCTATTATGCTAGCGACCGATCCTGAAATATTCAAGCCGATCCCTGAACTCCCTGTTATGGAATCTGCCATCGCTTTTGTCGGGACGATAAAAGATATTGCAAATCGATCCGTCAGTCAGGATCACAGAATTAATGATTTTGTCGAGGACATTATTGCTTCGAAGCTGCGGAATATTGATGTTCCGGTACTGAAGTTATGTCTGGCAGCGTTTGAGGAAGAAAAATATAGTTTCATACGAAATTTATTTACCGTTAAGCCTGAGGTGTTCTGGGCGCAGGTTTATTATCCGATTCATGCCAAAGGCAGTGTAGTAATGCGGAAACATGTTCTGGATTCTATTGGTGGTGTGGATATTCATATTTATGGAGCAAGTCCATGGTCCAAACCAGCTGTTCACTTCCATAATCCAGTACCCTATACTGAACTAACCAGAGTATATCAGAGCTACCCGCTGAATCTGAATGTCTCATCGCTCCAATTGGAAAGTTCCGTGAATAATCGAGTATTTGATGGTTTTGCTTCTCAAGCTTTTGTATTAAGCGATTATAAAGAAGATATGAAATTGATCTTTCCGGACCATTGGGAGTTCGTCAGTTTTAGGAATTTGGAGGAAATGGCTGTCAAGGGAGATTATTATCTCACTCATCCACAGGAGCGCAAGGAAATTGTTCAAGATCTGTATCAAGAAGTCATTCAAAAACACACGTATAAGCACAGAGCGGAGGAGATTATCAATTGCATTTCCTCTGCTATTGAGGAGCATTCAACTAATATGATGCAAGATTCTCAAAATATTGAGAAATATAAGCAGAAAGCGGAAGTTTGCCCGGTTTGTGGAGGGACTGAGTTTGATCCGCTATACTCCATCCTTGGTCATGACAATTTTCTCACAGAGCATTACCGTTGTTTGGATTGCTGTACGGTATTTATGAATCCTATGCCCACAGAAGAATACTTGGATGATTTTTATAATAGAACCTATTACTCCAAGAACCACCGGGAAAAGATGGGGTGGGACTCGAAGCTAGACAATATCAATGTTGCAATACTCAACGCTAATGAAAACAGAATGGATTTAGTTGAGAACTATTTGAGTGCTTCGTTGCGCTATCCTAAGGGTAAATTGCTGGATATTGGCTGCTCTACTGGACATTTTCTAAATGAAGCCAAGCTTCGATATTGGGATGTTAAGGGCATTGAAATTTCGGATCAAGCTGCGCAAGTAGCTAGAACTAAATATGGACTTGATATCACTACAGGTACGATTTCTGCTGGTATGTTTGACGAAGGATATTTCGATGTGGTAACAGCATGGGATGTGATTGAGCATATACCTGATCCCAAGGACTTTATTACAAATGTAAAATATATCCTAAAATCAGGCGGTTTATTAGTCCTTAATACACCCAATATCAGTTCGACTGCAAGCTATTTTGAACAAGAGAAGTGGCGGCATTTGGATCCGCCGTTACATGTAGTACTATATGATCATATTTCAATGGGCGTATTATTGAAAATGTTTGGGTTCGAGATTTTGAAGATCAGTTCAGGTAAAGAGTATTTGGGGCAGATGCAAGTGGTAGCTAAGAAAATGATCTAAAGACTTTCAGTAAAGCAATATTAATTGGCAGATTATTGGAAATTGTAATCGAGTCCAGGTTTGATAGGTATTCCTCCTGTCTTATAAAGGTTTTGAATGCATTGGAGGTGAGGAATTGAAAACAGTAGCCATTATACAAGCACGTATGAGTTCAACTAGACTTCCCGGTAAAGTGATGAAGACACTAGTAGATCGAACAGTACTCGGACATGTGATTACAAGGAGTCTTGCGATTGATTCCGTAGACGAGGTCATAGTTGCAACAACTAATCGTGAAGAAGATAAGTCGATTGAGGATGAGGCTTTGAAATACGGTGTCTACTGTTATAGAGGCAGCCTAGACGATGTGTTGGAGCGCTATTATAGAGCGGCTGTAATATCTCAGGCTGATGTTGTTGTGCGGATTACCTCAGACTGTCCCTTGCTGGATCCTCAGATTTCCGACGCAGTTATTAAGCATTTTTTACAGAATAGCTATGATTATTCCAGTAGTAGCCTGAGTGGTACTTTTCCAAGAGGTATGGATACGGAGGTGTTCAGTTTTAAGGCATTGAAGGCAGCTTTTGAAAGTGCCACATTAGAGTATGAACATGAGCATGTGACCCCGTATCTATATCAGCATCCTGGGGAATTTCGGATTCATCATTATTCCAATGAAATTGACTGTTCGCAGTACCGTTTAACTCTCGATACGCCGGAAGATTGGGAATTAATTTCTCGTGTTTATCACGAGCTGTATCAGGGCCGCATTTTTTATTGGGACGATGTTCAACGTCTGTTCTGGGAGAAGCCGGAGTTGGCGTTGATCAACGCCAACGTTGTGCAAAAGAAACTAGGTGAGTAGAAGCAACAAGTTATTATGAGGATAATGTAAATATGATTATTTGGGGTGAAAACTGTGCAGTTTAGGGCTGTGACTTATGAAGATGCTCGGTTTTTGTTTGAACTTCGAAATCAACCAAGTGTGAGAGATTATTCATTTCATAGTGACCTAATTCAATGGGAAGATCATAAAGGTTGGCTAGAAAAGGCATTGGAAAATAACAACCTTAGGATTTTTATTATACTTAATGATTGTAATGAACTTGTAGGTATGTTTCGTTTGGAGCAAAAGGAACCGTCACTAGTTATTATTAGTATTGCCATAGACGAATTACAGCGTGGGAAGGGGTTTGGATTTATGGCAATTAAGGAATCAATTGTGATTTGTAAGCAGCTCTTTGGTGCCGTCACGTTAAGAGCTTATATCAAGTCGGAGAACGTTATTTCATTCAAAGCCTTTCATAAGGCTGGCTTTCAGAAAAATGAATTATTTATGGACTATCATTGCTAGAGGTAATAATTGATTCAAAGTTTAAAACAAATGACTAGTATGAAGGTAGGGCAATATGAACACTGTTGCAATACGAACCGATGCATCGGCGCTTATTGGAATCGGACATGTGATGCGTTGTCTGACACTTATGCAAAAATTACGTTCTACCACATCTGTACATGTGGTTTTTATCTGTAATTCTGATCTTCCTGAAGCCCTGAATAAGAAGATCCAAGGACTCGGTTTTGAGCTAAAATTGGTCAGTTCCCGAATTGACGGGGTAGTAGATGATCGCTTGGATGCCATGCAGACCGCTGAACTTTTAGTTGGACTTTCTGTGGATTGGTTGGTTGTGGATCATTATGGGCTTGATGCTCGTTGGGAGAGAAGTCTTAAAGCCTATGTACGTAAAATCTTTGTTATTGATGATTTAGCTAACAGGCTTCATGAGTGCAATGCAATCCTGGATCAAAATTTGTACTCTAATATGGATACACGTTATAACCCATTGTTGAATGAGGGATGCCGGCTGTTTTTGGGACCCTCTTTTTTATTGCTGCGGGATGAGTTCTATTCTTATTACAAGAATCACAAACATTCAGGAACCGTTCAACAAATACTAGTTAATTTTGGTGGCAGTGACCCAACAGGGGAGATCGGTAAGCTGCTAGAGGGAATTAAAATTGCAGGTGGCGAAATAAACAAGCTTCATTTCCACATTGTGGCAGGACCGGCTAATGAAAAACGTGAATTGATCCGACAATCTACTATAGATACTACAAATGTTACTTATTACGAACAGGTTAATATGGCCGAAATTCTATCACAAGTTGACCTAGCTGTTGGAGCCGGAGGAATTACGATGTGGGAGCGTTGTTTTATGGGGGTTCCTTCAGCCGTAATTACTGTAGCAGACAATCAAATAGAGCCAACAAAGGAAGCCGAACGGCTCGGACTGATTTGGAATCTGGGAGAAAGCAGTTCAACGGATAGATATACCGTAATAGACTTTTTGCATAGTATTTCGTCAAATTTTGAAGAAGTGTGCACCAAAAGCGATAATGCACTTCTTTATATGCGTCAGCTTCGAGATAACATCAATCATCCTATAGTCGAATTTATGAAGGAGGAATAGTCGTTGGAATTTCAAATTAGCGGTCGCCCGATCGGAAAGCAACATAAACCATTCATTATTGCTGAAATGTCTGGAAACCATAATCAATCTTTAGATCGAGCATTGCAAATCGTAGAGGCAGCAGCGGCATCGGGAGTGGACGCTCTAAAACTTCAAACCTATACGGCTGATACCATGACCTTGGATATTCATGAAGGCGATTTTTATATCGAGGACCCTAACAGTTTGTGGAAGGGCAATTCTCTATATAATCTTTATCAGGAGGCTTATACACCATGGGAATGGCATAAGCCTATTTTTGACCGATGTGCGGAATTGGGAATAATCGCATTCAGCACGCCGTTCGATGAGACAGCTGTAGATTTTTTAGAATCCTTAAATGCACCGGCATATAAAATCGCATCCTTTGAGAACACAGATATTCAGCTTATCCGTAAAGCAGCTGCTACAGGAAAACCGCTTATCATTTCGACCGGTATGGCTTCGATAGCCGAACTGGATGAGACGGTTCGAGAAGCGAGACGAGCTGGTTGTGAACATTTGGTTCTGCTCAAGTGTACAAGCACTTATCCAGCCACGCCTGAAAACACGAATATTCTAACCTTGCCACATTTGGAACAACTGTTTCAATGTCCAGTAGGGATGTCGGACCATACTATGGGGATCGGCGTTTCGGTAGCTAGTGTGGCGCTTGGGGCAACGGTTATCGAGAAGCATTTTACTCTTCGTCGATCTGATGGAGGAGTGGATTCTGCTTTCTCTATGGAGCCGGAAGAAATGAAGGCCCTTGTGTTAGAAACGGAACGGGCGCGGCAGTCGCTTGGACAAATTACCTATGGAGTGACCGAGCGGGAACGTGAATCTCTGAAGCTTCGGAGATCATTGTATATCTCGAAGGATTTGAAGCCAGGGGATATTTTATCCCGTGACAATATTAAAGCAATCCGGCCAGGCATGGGCCTGCCAACTAAATACTTAGATCAATTATTGGGACGAGTTATAACGAAAGAAGTTAAAAAGGGTACACCGTTGACTTGGGAGGTTATATAAAATGAAATCCATGAACATCCTGCTCACTGGCGGAGCCGGTTTTATCGGTCGCTGGGTCGCCAAGCGCCTATTGGACGAGGGCCATCAATTATGGATTTTGGACGATTTGTCGAATGGACGGGAGTCGAATCTTGCCGAATTTCAGGGTAATCCCAATTTTAAAGCTTTTATTAAAGGAACCATTCTGGACGAAGAGTTGTTATCCAACTTGTTCGAAGAGAACCGCTTCTCGATCTGCTATCATCTTGGGGCCTCGATAAATGTACAAGATTCCATTGACGACCCAAGAACGACTTTTAACAATGATACAGTAGGAACATTCTATATATTAGAGCAGTGCAGAAAATACAATACGAAAGTGGTCTTTATGAGCACCTGCATGGTCTATGACCGCTGCACGGACGAATCGGGAATCAGCGAGCTTCACCCGACTAAGCCGGCTTCACCTTATGCAGGAGCTAAAGTTGCCGCAGAGAATATGGTGCTGTCCTATTATCATGCGTATGGACTGCCAACGGTTGTTATCCGACCGTTCAACACGTACGGGCCGTTTCAGAAGACGGGTGGTGAAGGTGGAGTAGTTGCGATTTTTCTGAAGAATGATCTGGACGGGAAAATGCTGAATATTTATGGGGAAGGCACACAGACACGTGATTTGTTGTACGTTGAGGACTGTGCACGCTTCGTGGTTGCGGCTGGATTCAACAGTGCTGTGGACGGCGAGATCGTGAATGCTGGATTGGGAGAAGACATCAGTGTGAACGAACTGGCGCTGCTGATTGTTGGATCCTCGGAGCGGATTAAGCATGTGCCGCATATCCACCCGCAGAGCGAAATTCAAAAACTGCTATGCAACTCCACCAAGGCAGAGGAACTGCTTGGCTGGAAGCCGGAAGTGACACTGCGGCAGGGAATTGAGAAGACCAGGGAATGGATTCGACAGGGTGGACTGAGCTGACAGAAATTGCGGGAGAGGAGAGAGACTGTAATGACGGTAGAGAATGATGAACTTAAACCTATAAGATCGACACTTCTACCCTATGGTCAGCAGTGGTTGGATGAAGCTGATATTAACGCAGTGATTGATGTATTGAAGAGCGATTTTATCACTCAGGGTCCGTCTATCCAGCGATTTGAATCCAAGGTAGCAGAATATGCCGGAGCCAAATTTGGAGTTGCCTTTGCAAACGGAACTGCTGCGCTTCATGGCGCCTGTTTCGCAGCCGGCATTGGTCAAGGCGATGAAGTAATTACGACGCCACTTACTTTTCTGGCTAGCAGCAACTGTGTGTTGTATCAAGGTGGGACGCCAGTATTTGCCGATATCGATCCTCTGACATATAATATTGATCCGGCTCAGATTTTGCCCAAGATTACCAGTCGCACAAAAGCAATCATTCCTGTCGACTTTTCAGGACAGCCGGCAGAAATAGACAAAATTCGATCTATTGCGAAGGATCATCATTTAGTGGTAATCGAGGATGCTGCACACTCGCTGGGTGCTGAGTACAATGGACGTAAAATTGGCGCATGGGCGGATATGACGATGTTTAGCTTTCATCCTGTGAAACATGTCACAACTGGTGAAGGTGGAATGATTGTTACCGATAATGAAGAGTACTATCGCAAATTGCTTCAATTCCGAAGTCATGGAATGACCCGGGAACCTTCAGAGCTTATTAAAAACGACGGCCCATGGTACTATGAGATGCATTCACTAGGCTATAACTATCGAATGACGGATTTGCAGGCAGCTCTTGGCGTTTCGCAGATGGACAAGCTGGATGATTTTGTGGCCCGCCGGAGAGAGATCGCCGCTATATATAATGACGAGTTCAAGGATTTACCGGGTCTTGTCCTTCCACATCAGCATCCTAACGCCAACTCCAGCTGGCATTTATATGTTCTCCGCTGGTTACCGGAGTATTTTACAGCTTCTCGCAAAGTGATTTTCGAGAAATTCAGAGAGATGAATATTGGGGTCAACATTCACTATTACCCGGTTTATTTGCAACCTTATTATCAATCACTAGGTTATGAAGCGGGGATTTGTCCGGAAGCAGAGCATTACTATGAGACATCTATAACATTGCCGCTTTTCCCTAAGATGCGTGAAAAAGATATCGATGATGTGTGTACAACCGTTAAATTAATCTTTGATTACTACCGGAATTAGCTTAGATCAGAAGCATTTATAAAAATAACGAGCCAATGTTTCACCTCCTTCCTTCGCGGGTAATCGTAAGTAACTGCGCTAACACTGATACCTTCACTTTTCAGGGGATACGAAACTGCGGCTGACAAACGAATTGGTAAATTCCATTTTTTTGAAGGTAAACATTTTCTATTCCAATTGACAATGGAGAAGTTACGGTGGTATAGTCAGACTTGTGAGCGAGACTCACGTTCATTTGATAATGAAGGGAATGTTCAAGCAATGGAAGGTAAAGTTAAATGGTTTAACGCAGAAAAAGGCTACGGGTTCATCGAAACTGCAGAAGGCGGCGACGTATTCGTTCACTTCTCCGCGATCCAATCCGAAGGCTTCAAAACGCTGGAAGAAGGACAATCCGTTGAGTTTGACATCGTGGAAGGCGCACGCGGACCACAAGCAGCTAACGTAATCAAATTATAATCATCCGGCTTAGCCGACCTACATATACGGTAGATGGTTAGCAAATTGAGACGACGCTAGCAATAAAGATCCTGGAATTTCCGGGATCTTTTTTTGATGTGATCAGGAAGTGTTCGTCCAAGATTGAGCATTCTGAAAATGAAGAAAAACAACCGCAAAAGAGGGATTTCGCAACATCCTCGGCAAGATTTCGACCGGAGTTTAGCTGATGTCCACATGCTGGATCAATTTGCACATGAAAGCGGATTTACACAATTTTAAACTTTTTACACGGCGCTTACGTTATGGTAAAATGAAGGTGCAAAGGAGGAGTGCCCATGCAATTCAGCATTCGAGGTCAACAAATTGAAGTGACCGACGCTTTGAGAGAGTATGTTGATAAGAAGCTCAGCAGACTTGAGAAGTATTTCGATGCACCCCCTACCCAGGAAGGTTTCGTAACGCTTAGCGTCATACGGGGTCTTCATACGGTGGAAGTCACGATCCCGCTTGCAGGCGTCACGCTTCGTGCGGAAGTTCGCAGCGATGATATGTACGCTTCCATTGACGGTGTAGTGGACAAGCTGGAGCGACAAATCCGCAAGCACAAAACCAAGCTCAACCGCAAATTCCGCCAGGAAGGCAGTCTGAAGACACTCTTTGTGGAAGGTGGTTCGGGCAGCAATGTAGCTGTAGAAGAACAGGATGATGAATTGGAGGTTGTGCGCAACAAGCGATTCACTCTGAAGCCGATGGATGTGGAAGAAGCCATACTTCAGATGAATATGGTGGGACATAATTTCTTTGTGTTCTCCAATATCGATACCTCCGAAGTAAGCGTTGTGTACAAACGGAATGACGGCAAGTACGGCTTGATCGAACAGGATTAAATGGAGTAAGTAAGCTTCTCTAATAAAAAAATGATCCCGAGCCCTTATTCGTGTGAAGCGAATAGGGCTCTTGTGCGTATATATATAGATACGGGGGATTTTTGCTTATATTGCGGCTTCCCTTACAAACTGTTACAATTTATGAAGCAGCGGAATCGACGGTGTTTTGCGGCCCTTTCAACGTTGGGAGGATACGCTTTAGATTCCACCATCTGTGTTGCATGAAAGGGGTTAAGGCAACAAATAAAAAACCATAAAACCTTATATGGGCTTAGTTTTTCATGTACTGCGTTATCATGTCCATACACCCTGTAAGCAAGGTGGGATTTAAGTTAAAGTGGTACAATAGCAGACAATATGCAGCAAAGATTGAATAGCCGTACGAACGCTGTACAATCGGGGGAATAGACAATTTTGGCCTTCTCAAGTCTTTTCGTAGGGGTTTCTAAGTCTTACTCCCAACAACAACTTGACTTATTCTTAAGCTTATGTAAGCTAGATAACAAGGAGTTGATGGAGGATGATTTTAGCGAGAAAAGTCAGACTTCACCCAACTGAGGAGCAGGAAGCACAACTATGGAAGTCGGCGGGAACCGCCAGATGGGCTTACAACTGGACGCTGATCAGGCAGAAGGTGAACTACGAGAATGGCGGGAAGTTTCTATCTGATAACGATCTGCGTAAAGAAATTACCATTCTCAAGAAGTCTGACGGGTTTAACTGGTTATCTGAGGTATCGAATAACGTAGCCAAACAAGCGGTGAAAGATGCCTGCGAAGCATTTAAAAGGTTCTTCAAAGGGCAGAGCAGGTTCCCCAGGTTCAAGACGAGAAAGAGATCAACACCGAGTTTCTATAATGATAATCTGAAACTGAAGGTAAAGGAAGGCAAGTTCGTTCTCATTGAGAAGGTCGGTTGGATGAAGACATCCGAGCAAATTCCAATCGGCGTCAAATACATTAATCCTCATGTCACTTATGACGGGCGGTATTGGTATGTGTCTGTCGGAATTAAGGAGGACATCCGAAAGGAAGAGTTAACGGACCACGTAATCGGGATTGATTTGGGCATTAATTACTTGGCGGTAACGTCAGCGGGACAAGTCTTTCCGAACATCAACAAGACAGTGCGAGTGCGAAAGATCGAGAAGCGCCTTCAAAGGTTGCAGAGAAGGGCTTCTCGCAAATACGAGATGAATAAGGAGGGAAACCGTTTTGTCAAAACAGGCAACACTATAAAAATCGAAAATATGGTACGACACCTGCATAGACGACTTCGGAACATCCGTTTGAATTACCTGCATCAGACAACTACCGCAATCGCGAAGACCAAGCCTTGCGTTATTGTCATGGAGGATTTGAACATTAATGGGATGCTCAGAAATCGTTATTTGGCTAAAGCAATTGCGAACCAGTCCTTTCATGAATTCATCCGGCAAATGAAGTATAAGTGTGAAAAGCACGGGATTCAATTCATGCAGGCCCACCGTTTCTTCCCGTCATCGAAGAGATGCTCTTTCTGTGGAGAGATTAAGTCGGATTTGAAAATATCCGATCGAATCTACTCCTGCGGATGCGGGCGCGAAATCGACCGGGATTTAAATGCGGCGATCAATTTAGCCAACTATGGAACATTAGCAGGATGAAATAACACAAACCTGTTAATATGTAGGGTTCGTTGTACCCGAATTGACGCCTGTGGAGTGTTGTACCAAACGAAAGTAGCCTTTGGCCAAATCGGACACGATGAAGCAGGAACTAAACAAAGCTTATCGATTTTTATAGGTTTTTGGCAACGGTTAACCATGCTAGGACTTGTTAAAAAAATATTCGGCGACACGAATGAACGCGATGTCAAACGTCTGATGAAGACGGTCGAAATTATTAATGGAATGGAACCGGAATTCGAGGCACTCTCCGACGAGGCGCTGAAGGCGAAGACCGAAGAGTTCCGGGCTCGTATCGAGAAAGGCGAGACGATGGAAGAGCTTCTTCCAGAAGCCTTTGCAACGGTGCGTGAAGCCTCCAAGCGTACGCTTGGAATGCGGCACTTTGATGTGCAACTGATTGGCGGGATGGCGCTGCATGAGGGCAAGATCGCGGAGATGAAGACCGGTGAAGGTAAGACGCTGGTTGGAACGCTTCCGGTATACCTGAATGCTCTGCTTGGCAAAGGCGTTCACGTTGTTACAGTCAATGATTATCTGGCCCAGCGCGACAGCGCGCAAATGGGACAAATCTATAATTTCCTGGGCATGACGGTCGGGGTTAACCTGAACGGCATGGACCATGCGGATAAACAGTCAGCTTATGCCTGCGACATTACGTACGGCACGAACAATGAATTTGGCTTCGACTACCTGCGCGATAACATGGTGCTGTATAAAGAGCAGATGGTACAGCGTCCGCTCTATTTCTGCATTATTGACGAAGTTGACTCCATTCTGATCGACGAAGCCCGGACACCGCTTATTATTTCCGGACAAGCCGAGAAGTCGACGGAGCTCTATTACGCTGCTGACCGCTTCGTGAAGAAGCTGCAGGCGGAAGAGCACTACACGGTAGATATCAAGGTGAAATCGGTCGCCCTTACCGAAAAAGGCGTTGCGCTCGCCGAGAAAGCCTTCGGCATCGAGAATCTGTATGACCACAGCCATGTCACGCTGAACCATCATATCGTACAAGCTCTGAAGGCGAATGTTATTATGCGCCGCGACGTTGATTACGTCGTTACGGATGAAGAGGTTGTTATCGTCGATGAGTTCACAGGCCGTCTCATGGCCGGCCGCCGATACAGCGACGGTCTGCATCAGGCGATTGAAGCCAAGGAAGAAATCCAGGTGCAGAACGAGAGCATGACGCTCGCCACCATTACGTTCCAGAACTACTTCCGTATGTACCGCAAGCTGGCTGGCATGACCGGTACGGCGAAGACGGAGGAAGAGGAATTCAAGAAGATTTATGGACTGGAAGTTCTCCAGGTTCCGACGAATAAGCCGAACTGCCGGGCGGACATGCCTGATATCGTCTACAAGAGCGAGAAAGGCAAGTTCAACGCCGTGGTTGAAGAAATCGTGGAGCGCCATAAGAAGAACCAGCCGGTGCTGGTCGGTACGGTCTCCATCGAGAACTCCGAGCTGGTCTCGGAAATGCTGAAGCGCAAAGGCGTGAAGCACCAGGTGCTGAATGCGAAGCATCACGCAGCGGAAGCTGAAATTATTTCCCACGCCGGTCAGCCGGGCACGGTGACCATTGCGACCAACATGGCGGGACGCGGTACCGACATTATCCTCGGTGAAGGCGTAGCCGAGGTTGGCGGCCTGCATATCATCGGCACCGAGCGCCATGAATCGCGCCGGATCGATAACCAGCTGCGCGGACGTGCGGGACGTCAAGGCGACCCGGGTTCCACACAGTTCTATCTGTCGCTGGGCGACGAGCTGATGAAGCGTTTTGGCGCTGACAATGTGCTGAATATGATGGAACGACTTGGCTTTGAAGAAGATCAGCCGATCGAGAGCCGGATGATTACCCGCGCTGTAGAATCGGCGCAGAAGCGGGTCGAAGGCAATAACTTCGACATCCGCAAAGTCGTCCTGCAGTATGACGACGTCATGAACCAGCAGCGCGAAATTATCTACAAGCAGCGCCGCGAAATTCTGGAGTCCGAGAACATCAAGGACGTTGTTGTGGAAATGATCAAGCCAGTAATCGAACGGGTTGTGCAGGCTCACTGCAGCGACGATATCCCCGAGAACTGGGAGATTCAGGAAGTAGCCGATTATGTCAATAGCAAGCTGCTTGACGAAGGCGTATTGACCCGTGACGATCTGTGGGGCAAGGAAGCGGAAGAGATTGTGGAATTTATCTTCGAGAAGGTGCTGGAGAAATACTCCGCCCGCGAAGAACGTCTCGGTTCGGAGCTTGTCCGTGAGTTCGAGAAGGTTATCGTACTGCGCGCCGTTGACAGCAAGTGGATGGACCATATCGATGCCATGGATCAGCTTCGCCAGGGTATCCACCTTCGTGCTTACGGCGGAACGGATCCGCTCCGCGAATATCAGTTCGAAGGCTTCGAGATGTTCAATGCCATGACGGCAAGCATTCAGGAAGAAGTGGCGACCTATATTATGAAGGCTCACATCGAGACCAATCAGCAGCGCCAGTCGGTTGTGGAGGAGAACAAAATCTCCACGAACGGCGAGCCTGCCGAGAAGCGTCCCGTAGCCGTGGGCGCCACAGTCGGCCGGAATGATCCTTGTCCTTGCGGCAGCGGCAAGAAGTTCAAGAACTGCCACGGGCAGAACGCTTAAGTCTTAAGTGACCGGATTGACAAGAACGGCTGGGCCGGGGGGATTCCCGTTAGCGGCTCAGCCGTTTTCTGATAATTATAGGAAAGGGTGCAGTGATCAATGATTGATGCAAGTGTGAAGCAGGATCTGCGCGAAATCGGCAAGAAATTAACCAACCTTAGGGGGTCTCTTTGACTTAGACCTCAAGCAGGAAATGATCGCAAACTTTGAGGAGAAAATGGCGGCTCCCGACTTCTGGGATGACAACGAGAAAGCCCAGAGTGTCATTGCCGAGATGAACGCCGTGAAATCCGGCGTGGATGAATATCAGAAGCTGCAGCAGGAATACGATGATGCCGTGCTGATGGCCGAGCTGGCTGACGAGGAAGGCGACGACGAACTCGCCGCCGAGGTGGGCGGCAGTGTCCGCGCCCTTGTGGGCAAGCTGGAGGAATTCGAGCTGCAGTTGCTGTTGAATCAGCCATACGACAAGTTGAACGCCATTCTGGAGCTGCATCCGGGCGCGGGCGGAACCGAATCCCAGGATTGGGGCCAAATGCTGCTCCGCATGTATACCCGCTGGGCGGAGAAGCGCGGCTTCAAGGTGGAGGTGCTGGATTATCTCCCTGGCGACGAAGCGGGGATCAAGAGTGTGACGCTGCTGATCAAAGGCTTCAATGCCTACGGCTACCTGAAGGCGGAAAAAGGCGTGCATCGTCTGGTCCGTATTTCCCCGTTCGACGCTTCGGGAAGACGTCATACGTCCTTTGTCTCCTGCGATGTTGTGCCGGAGATTAATGAAGATATTGATATCGAGATTCGTACCGAGGATCTGAAGGTGGACACCTACCGCGCGACGGGCGCCGGCGGTCAGCATATCAACACCACGGACTCGGCGGTCCGGATTACTCACATTCCGACTGGCGTCGTCGTGACCTGCCAGAATGAACGCTCGCAGATCAAGAACCGCGAACGCGCGATGACGATGCTCCGCTCCAAGCTCTACGAGCGTAAACTCGAAGAGCAGCAGCGCGAGCTGGACGAGATCCGCGGCGAGCAGTCCGATATCGCCTGGGGCAGTCAGATTCGCTCGTATGTCTTCCATCCGTACAGCATGGTTAAGGATCACCGGACTTCCGTAGAGACCGGTAACGTCGGGGCGGTCATGGACGGCGATCTGGATGCTTTTATCGACGGCTATCTGCGCGGCCAGATCAAGACTGAGGCTGAATAAGGGATGTCTTCAATAAATTCACGAAATAAGCCGCCGCTTATTCCACTGAACGGACCGATCCGCCATCTGGTGGATACGGTCCTGATTGTTGTCGGTTCGCTGATTACGTCACTCGCCTTTAATCTGTTCATGCTGCCCAACCGGATTGCCTCCGGCGGCGTATCAGGATTGTCCGTCTTGGCGCAGGCCTGGTTCGGGGCCGAGCCTGCTTTTACCCAGTGGGCTTTGAACATTCCGCTGTTCTTCCTGGGCGTGTTCATGCTGGGCCGCCAGTATGGACTGCGGTCGCTGCTGGGCAGCTTTGTGCTGCCGCTGTTCATTTACCTGACCAAGGACGGTCCTGTGCCGACCCACAACCCGCTGCTGGCATCCATCTACGGCGGCATCGGAGTGGGCTTGGGTTTGGGCTTGGTTTTTCGGGGCCGGGGCTCGACCGGGGGCCTGTCCATTTTGGCCCAGGTGATTCAGAAGCTGACGGGTTTCAGTTTCTCGCTGTCGGTGGTGCTGCTGGACGGAACGGTAATCACATTGGCTGCCTTCGTACTGGGCATGGAGCAGGCGCTGTACGCACTGATCGGCCTGTTCGTCACAGGGAAGGTCATCGATGCGCTTGAGGTCGGCTTCAGCTATACCAAGGTCGCCTATATCATTTCCGATCATACGGACGCGATCACGGAAGCGATTCTGCATGATCTGGACCGGGGGCTGACGAAGCTGGACGCCAAGGGCGGATACACGGGAGACAGCCGGACCGTGCTGATGGTAGCCGTCGGACAGAATGAAACGACCCGGCTGAAGGCCATCGTCCGGTCGGTGGACCCGGGCGCCTTTGTTATTATCAGTGATGCCCATGAAGTGCTGGGCGAAGGATTTAAACGAGAAGCGTAGCTGATCCGTAGAGGAGAAGCTGCGCTTCTTTTTTCGTAAAAAAGGAGGAAGAATAAGCTGTCGTGCAGGCCTATAAACAAAGTCGTCAGGCATCAGAACCTTATGAAGCAGAATAGCATAGGGTGCGGAGTATCCGTGCATGAACTGATTATGCTTCAAAGGCAAAGCCTGGCTTGGCGAGCAAACTGAGGCCGGAAGACGCCTGAGGGATAATGTTACATAACCTGTTGTATTTATATTAATGAGGACGTATAATAATACATATTTCAATGGACGGCATGCAAAAGCCATCGGCGGATAAGGAACATTATCCGATATAATAGGGAAGAGAAAAACGGCAGGGAGGAACCAGAGATGACGGTGGAAGGCAAGGTGAGAGCGGCGATCGTGGGATCGACCGGCTACGGGGGAGTAGAACTGATCAGGCTGCTTCAGGGGCATCCGAAGGTGGAGATTACATCGGTGATTTCCTCATCATCGGCAGGGGCGCCGATTGAAGAAGGCTTCCCGCATTTGACTGGCGTGTTTACGCGGAATCTGGACGGTGTGGATGCCAGGGAAATGAAGGAGAGGGCCGACGTCGTATTCACGGCAACCCCATCGGGCGTCAGCGCCAAGCTCGTTCCGGAGCTGCTGGAGGCGGGGCTTAAGGTAGTAGATTTGTCGGGGGATTTCCGGCTGAAGGACGGTGCGGAGTATGAGCGCTGGTACAAACATCCGGCTCCGCAGGATGAAGTGCTGCAGCAGGCCGTCTACGGACTGTGCGAGGTATTCGGCGACCGCGCGGCCGGCGTTGATTTCATCTCGAATCCGGGCTGCTACCCAACGGCGACGCTGCTCGGTCTGATCCCGGCGCTTCAAGCAGGATGGATCAAGCCGGAGAGCATCATTGTTGATGCCAAATCCGGTGTATCGGGAGCTGGACGCGGAGTAAATCTCGGTGTGCATTACGCGGAAATTAATGAGAATTTTAAAGCCTATAAGGTTAACAAGCATCAGCATATCCCGGAAATCGAGCAGACGCTGACGGAGATTGCCGGAGAGCCGGTGATCGTCACCTTCACTACGCATCTGGTTCCGATGACGCGGGGCATTATGGCCACTAGTTATGCCAGCTTGAACGATACGTACAGCGAACAGGATTTCATCGAGCTATACCGCAATTATTATAAGGGTAGATCTTTTGTGCGTGTGCGCAGCGCCGGTATTCTGCCGGCAACCAAAGAGGTCAGCGGCTCCAACTACTGCGATATCGGCTTTGCGGTTGATCCCCGAACCGGACGGGTCACCATTTTCTCGGTGATCGACAATCTGGTAAAGGGTGCGGCGGGCCAGGCGATTCAGAATCTAAATCTTATGATGGGATGGGAGGAAACCCTTGGGCTCGGCTACACGCCAGTGTATCCGTAACGCTAAAAGGTAAATCAGACATGAGCGAGAAGCTGTACACCGTCGTCGAAGGCGGAAGCATTACGACACCGGCCGGATTCGTATCCGGAGGTCTGCACTGCGGCTTGAAAAAGACCGACCGCAACGATCTTGCGGCCATTCTATGCGAGGTTCCGGCCACAGCCGCGGCGGTATATACGACGAACCTGTTCCAGGCGGCGCCGCTTAAAGTGACGCGGGAAAGCCTTGGCAACGGTGTCCTGCGTGCCGTTGTCGTGAACAGCGGCAACGCCAACGCCTGCACAGGCGCACAGGGCGAAGCCGATGCCTATGAGATGCGGGCTGCAGCTGCCAGGCATCTGGGCGTAAGCGAGGATGATGTGGCGGTAGCTTCGACCGGAGTCATCGGCGAGCTGCTGAAGATGGACTGCGTGCGCAGCGGCTTGGCTTCCCTTCCGGAGAAGCTGGACGGCGGAGCATCGGGAGCCGAGGAGTTCTGCCAGGCGATTCTGACGACAGACCTCGTGAAGAAAGAGTGCTGCGTCAAGGTTAATGTCGGCGGCAAAGAGGTTCTGATCGCCGGCGCGGCCAAAGGCTCCGGCATGATCCACCCGAACATGGCGACCATGCTCGGCTTCATGACGACGGACGCCGCCGTCGGCCAGGAAGAACTGCTGACGCTGCTGCGCCAGGCGACGGATACAACGTTCAACATGATTACCGTGGACGGCGACACGAGTACGAATGATATGCTGGTGGCGATGGCGAGCGGTCTGGCTGGCAACGAGACGCTGGGCCGGCAGCATCCGGACTGGGAAGCCTTCGCAGCGGCTTTCACGCATGTGTGCCGCCATCTGGCGCAGGCGATCGCCCGCGACGGAGAAGGCGCGAACCATTTGATTGAGGTCGTGGTGAGCGGGGCTGAGGATGTAGCGGCGGCCCGTGCGATTGCCAAGACGGTCGTCGGCTCCAGTCTGGTCAAATCCGCCGTCTTCGGCGCAGATGCGAACTGGGGGCGGATTATCGCCGCCGTCGGCCGTGCTGGCGTTCCGGTGTCGGTGGAACGGGTTGACATCTCGCTGGGCGAGATTGAGGTGTTGTCCCAGTCTAGACCGGTGGCTTTTGACGAGGAAAAGGCTCTTGCTTACCTGCAGGGCGACACCGTTCTGATTACGGTGAACCTGGGAGACGGTGACGGCTCGGCTACAGCCTGGGGCTGCGATCTGACGTACGATTATGTGCGGATCAATGCGGCTTACCGGACTTGAGGCGAAGGATGTCAATTCAGCGGCTGCCCTCGCGTTTGTGGCGGGATGGGCGGCCGAATAAGGAAGGATAATGACACTCATGACGCAGAGCGAGACTTTGGATACAAGTGGCGCAGACAATGGCAACATGTTCGTGATGAAGTGCGGCGGCAGCACGCTGACTGCGCTGCCCGATTCGTTCTTTGACGATCTCAGGCAGCTTCAGGAGGATGGCGTGAGGCCGGTGATCGTCCACGGCGGGGGTCCGGCGATATCGGAGAATCTGAAGAAGCTCGGAATTGAGAGCAGCTTCGTTAACGGCCTGCGGGTCACGACCGAAGAAGTGCTCGACGTTGTGGAGATGACGCTGTCGGGCAGCATCAACAAGGCAATTGTCCGGCGGATTCAGAGCAGCGGCGGCAAGTCAATCGGCCTGTCCGGCGTGGACGGCAACCTGATCGAAGCGGCTCCGGTATCCAACAGCGATGAGGTAGGGCTGGTCGGCAACGTGACCGGTGTCAAGGCCGAGATCATTGCCGGCATTCAGGCGCTAGGTTATATCCCCGTTATCGCGCCGCTTGGAATCGATGGCAACGGACAGCGGTATAACATTAACGCCGACACGGCAGCGGGGGCGGTAGCTTCCTTCATGCAGTCGCCGCAGATGATTGTGGTGACCGACGTCCCCGGCATTCTGACTACGCTGGAGGATGGAAGCAAGCAGGTGCTGCCTTCCGTGACGGTCGAGCAAATCGGGCAGATGATTGAGACGGGCGAGATCTACGGAGGCATGATTCCTAAGGTGAAGGCGGCCATCGACTGCATCCAAGGCAGCGTCTCCGAGGTGGTCATCGTGGACGGCAAAGAGCCGGGTGTGCTGGGCAGAGTGCTGGCCGGAGAGACAATCGGTACTCGAATTATCCGGAAGTAAGGATTTTAGTCGGAAACAGAGAAATTATCCGGGAGCAAGGCTCGAAGGCAAGATTGGGAAGCCTGAGGGCAAGATTGGGAGACTGGGGCGGAGGATGCCAGCTATTTCATCCTAATGAAGTTACGGGAGTCTTGGCAGCATCTATACCGTCTCTTTCATCAAGTGAGTGAAGTATTAAGTGTGTGAAGTATCAAGGGCATGAAGTTGTACAAGAGGCATGATGCTAATAAAGAGCATTGGGTTCATCGGGTAGATCTTTGGAATGCTAGAGTGAGTATCGTCAAAAAATTCGGCGGCCGCCTAAGGGGCGGCGTGCGGGGGAGAGTGAAGGATCATGAGCAAGCTTACGCATATGGATCAGCCTGATTTCGTGCAAAAGCATATTGCAGACACCGGAACACAGGCAGGCGCTACTGGTAAGACGGAGGAAGCGGTCAAGACTGCGGGCTCCGGCAAGCTGGAGCATGTATTTCCATCGTACGGCAGATACGACATCAGTCTGGTCAAAGGCAAGGGCAGCTGGGTGTGGGACGACAAAGGCAATAAATATCTCGATTTCACCTGCGGCCTGGCGGTAACGAGCCTCGGACATGCGCCGGAGAAGGTCGGCGAGAAGCTGAAACAGCAGATCGATACGCTGTGGCATGTATCCAACCTGTTCCACATTCCGGGCCAGGACCGCGTAGCGGAGCTGCTGACGGCCAACACTTGCGCCGACCAGGTATTCTTCTGCAACAGCGGCGCGGAATCGAACGAGGCCGCGATCAAGCTGGCCCGCCGCTATCATCAGAAGGTCAAGGGAACAGGACGTTATGAAGTCATTACGTTCCAGCAGTCCTTTCACGGACGCACGCTGGCTACGCTGACGGCTACGGGACAGCAGAAGGTCAAGGACGGCTTCCTGCCGCTGCCGGAAGGCTTCGTGACGGTTCCGCTGCATGATCTTCCGGCCCTTGAAGCGGCCATCGGCGAGCATACAGCCGCCATCATGCTAGAAATGGTGCTGGCCGAAGGCGGCATTCTGGAAGTGCAGCCGGATTTCCTGAACAGCGTGGTCGAGCTGTGCAAACGCCACGGCCTGTTGCTCATCGTGGACGAGGTGCAGACCGGCATGGGCCGTACCGGCAAGCTGTTCGCGCATCAGCACTACGGTATCGAGCCGGACATCTTCACCGTTGCCAAAGGCATCGCCAGCGGCTTCCCGGCCGGCCTTATGCTGGCCAAGGGCTATCTGCGCGAAGCGTTCCCGCCGGGAAGCCATGCTTCGACGTTCGGCGGTACGCCGCTTGCGACGGCGGCGATGAGCGCCACCATCGAGACGATGCTGGAGGATAACCTGCCGCAGCGCGCGGCCGAATCCGGCGAGTACCTGAAGGCGCAGCTGAAAGAGAAGCTGGCGGATTGCCCGTTCGTCCTCGACATCCGCGGCAAAGGGCTGCTCATCGGCATCGAATGCAAAGAAGCTGTCGGCGACATCGTGCTGGCCGGACAGAAGCGCGGCCTGCTGTTCGTGACGGCGGGAACGCATGTAATCCGCCTGCTTCCGAACCTGTATGTAAGCCGGGAGGAAATCGACCAGGCTGTGGACATCCTGTCCGATCTCATTCATACTTATGCCAAGGAGCATCAGGCTTAAAGACGTCTGCAATGACGGATAACATAACGGCACCCCGCAATTCGCAAACTAGGGGTGACCATGGACTTCCCGGCCTGCCGGGAAGTCCGCGAATGCGACAAGGAGGAACAGATTCATGGTTCAGATTTCGCTCAAAGGGCGGGACCTTCTGGAGCTGGACGACTACACCACGGAAGAAATCCAGTATCTGATCGATCTGGCGATCGAGCTCAAGCGCAAGCAGAAGAGCGGAGAGGTCTACCAGCCGCTGAAAGGCAAGACGATCGGACTTATTTTTGAGAAATCCTCAACCCGCACCCGGGTATCCTTCGAGGTTGGCATGTACCAGCTGGGCGGACACGCCCTGTTCCTCAGCCGGAACGATATTCAGCTGGGACGCGGGGAGACGGTTGCCGATACGGCACAGGTTATGTCGCGGTATCTCGACGGCATCATGATCCGCACCTTCGGCCACGACAAGGTAGAGGATCTGGCGCGCTACGCTTCGGTTCCGGTCATCAATGGACTGAGCGATCTCGCGCATCCGTGCCAGGTGCTGGCGGATCTTCAGACGGTCTATGAACACAAAGGCAAGCTGAAAGGGCTGAAAATGGCCTTTGTCGGCGACGGCAACAATATGGCGCATTCCCTGCTGATCGGCGGAGCGAAGGTGGGCATGCATGTCTCCATCGCAGGACCGGAAGGCTATGAGCCGGACGCCGCTGTTGTCGCCAAGGCGCGGGAAATCGCGCAGGAGACGGGTTCCGAAATCGTCATTACCCGCAGTCCGGAGGAAGCGGTCAAGGATGCCGATGTCATCTACACGGATGTATGGGCGAGCATGGGCTTCGAGGAAGAGCAGAAGGCGCGCGAAGCGGCGTTCAAGGACTATCAGGTGAACGGCGAGCTCGTCGCGCTTGCGAAGAGCGACTTCATCTTCCTGCACTGCCTGCCGGCCCATCGCGGCGAAGAGGTGACGGAAGACGTGATCGACGGACCGAATTCCTTTATTTTTGACGAGGCGGAGAACCGGCTGCATGCGCAGAAAGCGCTGATGGCCGCCCTGATGGGCTAGATAGAGGCTTAAGACGGGCGCACGTTGGCGCTAGTTTGCTCGCTTCACCGCTTCGGGATGACAGGCCGCCGGGCCTTCATCCTTTTCGCATGATCAACCCTTTATATCGGAAAGGAAGTTAGCTATCCCATGGCAAAAGAAAAAATCGTGCTCGCCTATTCCGGCGGCCTGGATACCTCGGTCATTCTGAAATGGCTGAAAGAAACGTATGACGCGGAAATTATCGCTTTTACGGCCGATATCGGCCAGAAGGAAGAGCTTGACGGTCTGGAGGAAAAAGCGCTCGCCACAGGCGCGTCGAAAGTCTACATCGACGACCTGCGCGACGAGTTCGCCAAGGACTTCATCTACCCGATGTTCCAGGCCGGCGCCCTGTATGAAGGACAATACCTGCTCGGCACGAGTATCGCCCGCCCGCTGATCGCGAAGCGGATGGTCGATATCGCCATCGCCGAAGGCGCGACCGCCATTGCGCATGGCGCGACCGGCAAGGGCAACGACCAGGTGCGCTTCGAGCTCGGTGCTGCCGGCCTTGCTCCGAACATCAAGGTTATCGCGCCTTGGCGTCTGGAAGAGTTCCGCAACCGGTTCCCTGGACGCGCGGAAATGATCGCTTATGCAGAAGCGAACGGCATTCCGGTACAGGCTTCGGCGGCGAAGCCGTATTCCATGGACCGCAATCTGCTGCATATCAGCTATGAGAGCGGCGTGCTGGAGGACCCGTGGTTCGACGCCAGCGCTCCGGAGAACAAGGAAATGTTCCTGCTGACGAACGCGCCGGAAGACGCACCGGACGAAGCGGAGTATCTGGAGCTTGAATTCCTGAAAGGTGACTGTGTAGCGCTGAACGGCGAGACGCTGAATCCGCTTCAGGTGATGGAGAAGCTGAACGAGCTGGGCGGCAAGCATGGCATCGGCCGGGTCGACATGGTGGAGAACCGCTTCGTCGGCATGAAGAGCCGCGGCGTATACGAGACGCCGGGGGGCACGATCCTGTTCACCGCTCACCGCAAAATGGAATCCATCACGATGGACCGCGAAGTCATGAACGTACGCGACAGCCTGATTACGCGTTACAGCACGCTGGTCTATAACGGCTTCTGGTTCGCGCCGGAACGCAAAGCGATCCAGGCGCTTGTTACCGAGAGCCAGCAGAACGTAACCGGCACGGTTCGTCTGAAGCTGTACAAGGGCAACATTATCGCTGCGGGCGTCAAGAGCCCGGTCAGCCTGTACAACCCGAACATCGCGACGATGGAAGCCGACCCGACGCAGGCTTACGATCAGGGCGACGCGACCGGATTCATCCGTCTCAACGCGCTGCGCCTGAAAGTATCGGCCGGCGTGGCCGAATCGGCGAAGTAAGCGCTCGGTAGTGGCCTGCGGCGGCTTCGCGGTCCGGGTCCTCCGATGAGGGAAGCATCGGCGGCCGGGACCGGAGCGCGCGGGGTTCATTCACCTCGGCGGCGTGATGGTGCTATAATGGCGTCATGACGACTTCACGTTGGCGGTATGATGAAATGAAACACACCCGGACCGGGGACGGCTTTTGCGCCTCACGAGCCCGGGTTTTTCCATGAAATACAGGGATGGAATGGACAAGCATTTTTTTTACAAGGAGGAAGACAGCGGTGAGCAAGCTTTGGGGCGGACGTTTTACCAAAGGGACGAACAAGCTGGTGGAAGAATACACGGCTTCCATCGGGTTTGACAAGGCGCTGGCGGAAGAAGACGTGCAGGGCAGTCTGGCCCATGTGACGATGCTGGGCAAATGCGGAATTCTGCCGCAGGAAGACGTGGAGACGATCAAGCAGGGGCTTCAGAAGGTGCTGGAGAAGGTGCGTGCCGGAGAAGTGGAGTTCTCCGTCTCGGATGAAGACATCCATATGAATATCGAGAAGCATCTGATCCAGGAAATCGGGCCGGTCGGCGGCAAGCTGCATACGGGTCGCAGCCGCAACGACCAGGTGGCAACGGATATGCATCTCTATCTGCGGAACCGGGTCGTGGAGCTGGTTGATCTGCTGCACAATGTTCAGGAGGCACTGATCGGGCAGGCGAAGGACAATGTGGAGACGATCGTGCCGGGCTATACGCATCTGCAGCGGGCGCAGCCGATTCTGTTCGCGCATCATCTGCTGGCTTATGTATCGATGTTCCGCCGGGATGCGGAGCGGCTGACCGACAGCTACAAGCGCATCAACGTACTGCCGCTGGGCGCCGGGGCGCTGGCGGGAACGACGTTCCCGATCGACCGGCATTTTGTGGCGGAGCAGCTCGGCTTCGACAGCGTGTACGAGAACAGCCTGGACGCTGTCAGCGACCGCGATTTTATCGTCGAGTTCCTGGCGAGCGCCTCGCTGATCATGACGCATCTGTCGCGCCTGAGCGAGGAGCTGGTGCTGTGGAGCAGCACGGAATTCAGCTTCGTGGAGCTGGACGACGCGTTCTGCACCGGCAGCAGCATCATGCCGCAGAAGAAGAACCCCGATGTGCCGGAGCTTGTGCGGGGCAAGACGGGCCGCGTCTACGGCAACCTTATGGGCCTGCTGACCGTGCTGAAGTCCCTTCCGCTTGCCTACAACAAGGATATGCAGGAAGATAAGGAAGGCATGTTCGACACGGTGGCGACGCTCACCGGCGCGCTGCAGCTGTTCGCTCCGATGATCGCCACGATGAAGGTGAACAAGGGACGGATGCGGGAAGCGGTGAACACCGACTTCTCCAACGCCACGGATATTGCGGACTTCCTGGTTGGCAAGGGGCTGCCGTTCCGTCAGGCGCATGAAGTCATCGGCAAAACGGTGCTCTACTGCATCAACGAAGGCAAATTCCTGCTGGATCTGACGCTGGATGAATTCAAGCAGTTCTCGCCGCTCTTCGACGAGCAGATCTATGCCGTGCTTCAGCCGGAGGCGGTGGTGAATGCCCGCAACGTATACGGCGGTACGGCGACCGTACAGGTGCAGGCTGCGATTACACGCGCAGAGGAGAGCCTGAAGGAAGCGAAGCTGTGGGTGGAGGCGCGTGCGGCGGAAGCCAAGTAGCATAAGTCAATCATATGAGCCGATCACGCAAGCTCGAGAACATCAGTGAACCCGGATCATGAGTATAAAAAGAACAGCTGCTCCCTTTGCGGAACAGCTGTTTTTGTATGTTCAGCTTTGCTGTTTTTGGCCTATCGTCGTATTCTGCCTAATGCCGTATCCAGCTTTTGCTGTTTCACTCCAATGTTGTGTTCAGTCGGCCAAAAACCTGATTATTTCAGCGGCAGCCACTTCAGCACATCCTGAATTTTGGCGTCCCAGTAGCCCCATTCATGGGTTCCCGGCCCTTCCTCATATGTAAGCGAGAGGGATGTCGCCTTGCAGGCTTCGCGAAACCGCTGATTGTCCGCGTACAGGAAATCCTCCGTGCCGCAGCACTGGTACAGCAGCGGCTTAGGACCGCTTGCGGCATCGACTTTGGTCAGCAGCGACAGCAGATCCTCGTCGGTTCCCGCGATGTCTTCGGTTCCGAAGATCATTTCATACTCCTTCGACTTGACGCTTGGGTCTTCCTCGTTTATATAGTTGTGCGCCATATCGAGCGCTCCCGAGAGACTGGCTGCGGCGGCGTAAGCGTCCGGTCTCCGCAGACCCAGCTTCATGGCGCCGTAACCGCCCATGGACAGTCCCGCCACGAAATTATCCTCGCGCTTGGGCGACAGCGGGAAGAAGGAACGGGCCAGCGCCGGCAGCTCTTCGCTGATGAAGCTCCAGTAGCGGCCGCCCCAGGCCATGTCCGTATAGAAGCTGCGGTGCACGCTCGGCATAACTACCGCCAGCCCCATATCGGCGACATAACGTTCGATCGAGGTGCGGCGAAGCCAGATGGAATCGTCATCCGATAACCCGTGCAGGAGATACAGCGTTGGGTGGAGAGCGCTTTCACGTACAGTGTTGCTCATTCCGATTTGAGTCGTGGTCTGCTGGGGCAAAATCACGGTCATGGATGTGCTCAATCCCAGCGTGTCTGAATAAAAGCGGCATTCGATTAAAGCCATAATCAAAATCCTCCCTTCAGTGCAAATCATACCACAAACTTTTGCCGATATATAAGTAGAATTAGAGATTGTAGACTTCCATATCTGGGATTTATAATAGAAGATATAGTCCAAAAGACATACAAGTGTGAATATGGACATGCTTTCGGGAGGCAGAGAGGGATGCGGTTTGGCCTAAAAGAGGAGAAGGGCTTCACGCTGATAGAAGTGCTGGCGGCGATTGTCATTTTGGCGATCGTGTCTCTTGTGCTGACCTCTTATTTTATCAACGCCATGTCCTATTCGAAATCGAACCAGAACAAGACGATAATGGTCAATCTGGCGCGGAACGCGCTTTTTTATATGCAGAAGCAGGACTTTGACGGTGTGAAAAAGATTTACTTGGATCAAGCCGCGAACGGAGCAGCGTCAGGGGCCAATGCCATAACGGCAGATACGCCGTCTTCGGGCTTTACAGGTTCTCTGGCGAGCGTGCTGCATCCTACGGTGAACGGCATTGCGTATCAGATCAGGGTTGTGTACCAGCCGGAAATTTGGGATGAGCAGCCGCAGCCGTCGTCTCCGGGCGGGACCGCGGACATCGACCAGACCTCATCCCGGGCCTATCTGCTTCCGGTCAAGGTGCAGGTGCGGCGCGAGGACGCGGGCGGTCAGCCGGACTATAACGTTGAGGTGGAGGGATATATCACGGATGAAAGAATTCGCTAAGCGCCTCTCCTCCCGTCAAGAGGGATTCACCCTGATCGAGCTGATCGCCTCGCTCACGATTTTTGCCATGATTGCGGGTCTGATCTCCGGTGTGACCATGTTCGGCTTCCGCAGCTATCACAAGATCACGGTTCAAAATGAGCTGCGGGACGAAGCCGATCTGATTATGTCTTCGATTATTACGAAGCTGTATACGTACGGACCCGAACGGGTTCAGAACACCGCCGGCGGCATTGAGCTTCAGAGAAGCGATGCCCCGCCGGAGACGATTGTCGTCAGCGGCAGCGAGATCGTCATATCGGGCAGCGGGACCGGTTCGGGCACAGCCTCGCCGATCGCCGTAAATTCCGAGCTTGGGGATTCGGTGATCACCGCCTCCACGGCGGACGGGCGATCCTGTACGGTTGGCGCGCTGTGCGAATCGGGAACCATTCAGATCAAGCTGGTGCTGAAGTATGAGGGAAGCGAAGAGAACAAGCTGGAGCTTAACAGCCAATTTGGATTTTAGGGGGAGCGGCACATGTCGAGTCGCAGAAGAGCCGGCAGCGGCAGCCGAGTTGCAAGGGGGCCGAGGGAACTGAGAAAACTGAGGGAACGTTTCGCCTCGCAGCATGGCTCGGCGCTCGTGCTCGTCATGTTCATTGTCCTGCTGCTTACGATTCTGGGAGTGGGCGTGCTGAGCGCGACCTTGAGCGGAGCGCAGCGGACCGAGACGCGGGAGAATGATGTGCAGAGCCTGCATCTCGCGCAGAAGAAGATTGATGAAGTGATCGCCTATATTACGGCTGATTTGAACCGCCGGCTGGAGAGCGGCTCCGATATTCCGCAAGAAGAGCTGGACGGGCAGATTCATACGTTTCTGGCGGGGCTTCAGAATAAAACGGCCGATTTTGCATCCAATACGAGCCTTCAAGGCGGCGCCAACGAGATCACCGGCATTACGCTGGACGATTCCGCATCCACAGGCAGCCAGTACGTCGTCGTGATCCGGGCCAATGCGAACGTGAACGGCGTCTCGCGCACCCTGGAGCAGCGGGTGGAAATTACAACTTTCCCTGACTTCCTCAATTATTCGCTCGGATCGGAAGGAAACGTGATTCTGAACGGGGCTCCGTACACCCAGGGCAACGTATATGCTGGAAATCAGCTTAAGCTCAGTCCCATCGCTCAATACAAGCATGCCGGCGCCGATCTGACCGAGAGCTCGCTCTACCCCTTGATTGACGGTGAAGCCCATGTGCAGTCGCTGGACTCATTGCGGTACTGGAGCGGGGCGGATTACAGCACAGTGCCGATCAATGATGAAGACCAGTATAACCGGGTGGATGAGCGGGTGAAGAAGACCTACGAGAACTCGCTTGTTAAGAAAAAGAACACTTTCGTGCAGATCGATGTCGAGGACTCGTTCCTGGACAAGGTGGCCGAGGCATCCGGTTCATCCGGCAACAAGGCGGCTTTGGCGAGTACGTATTACGGAGCCGAAGGCCCGAAGAGCGGGGAGAGTGCGATCAGCCGGGGCAGCCGGCTGGCCCAATCGTTTATTCGGGAGGATGGCTCGGGGGCAATCGGCTCGCAGACCGTGCCGGTCTTAAGAATGCCGGAGAGAGCGGATTTTAACGGGTATACGGATGACAGCTTGACTGAGGAAGAATTGGCCGTGAAGAGAGAGCAGCTGTACAACGAAGCCGTGCAGGCCTTCAAATCACAGCTGGCCCATTTGAACAGCAGCGCGATCTATAACGGCGATCTGAACCTTGACGGCGTAACCTTGAATGAGATCACCGACACCGCCAAGGCCGGCGGCAGCCAGACGGAAGCAACTTCGCATTGGCTAATTGTCAACGGCAATCTGAACATCGATAACTACAGCTCGGCAGCGCCGATTACGGTGCAGGCGAATCTGCTGGTGGTAGGCAACCTGAATATTAAAGGAGATGTCCGGTTCGACTCCACCCTCTACACGCTCGGAAGCACAAATATCGTGAACGCCAGCATTACCGGGAAGGACAACAAGGAACTTGTCGTGATTTCCAAGGGGGCCGTGCTAGTGAATCGGGTGGATGAATTCAAGGATCAGGATAAAGTAACGGAGCTGCGGGCGTTCTTCTATACCGACAGCACCGCCGAGCTGTACGGCGTCGGTTCCGTCTTCTCGATTGACGGCGGCTTCTTCGCCAAAGGTGATCTTACGATCAATGCGGTGGTAGGCAAAGTATCGGCCGTACCCGGCCAATATGCTTTCAGCTTCGAGAATCAAGATCAGACCGAACCAGCCGCCTCCCGGTTCCAGGTCCGCTACAACGAGCAGGTCTTCGAGGACCAGAAGGTGGGCCTGCCCCGGGTGAAGATGATCAGCATCCACGCCGGACCGGTTGAGTTGAAGCCTTAAACGGACCTTTAGAGGTTATAGGCAGGGGCCGTCCCCAAGACGGCCCCTGGTTTGTGTTAGGAGCTTCAGCTTAGGTTTGAATTTTAAAAGGCGCCGAGACGAATGCGGCTCTGATACCAGGCGTCCTCGCATATACCAACTCAAAAGCGGCAGTTCAAGAAAGGTGACTTTGAACTGCCGCTTTTGCTTGCTTATTGAGGAATAGATGCTCTTTCAACTTAAGAAGACTTGCTGACGGGGCAAATCTTGATTAGGCTATGCTTCTGCTTGTGCTTCTAGTAGCGGTTCTCTCCGGTATCTTCCGGCGCCGTCACTTTGATTGTATAGGTGGCGGTCACGGTATTGCCGCTTACGGTCTGGTAAGAAACCTGGATCTGCTCCGATCCCTTCCGCAGACCTGTTACCGTTCCCGACTGCGTCAGCGAGACGGCCGGGCTGCTTCCTCTGCCAAGAATGCTCCAGTGCAGTCTCGGAACGAGATTCTGCGGAACATCTCCATAAGGAATGGTATGCAGATTAGGCAGCAGTTCAAGCTTATCGCCAACGGCGATCACGCCGGAGGCCGGGTAGAACTGCAGGTCAGGCTCTTTCAGCACTTTCACGGTAAAGGCGCTGCTTGTGGTCCCGGCGGCTGTGACAATTATGCCGATGCCGTCCGTCACGCCGGTTCCCTTGAATGATACGGTTGCGCTTGAGGTGGTCAGCGAAGCCACCGTGTTGCCCTGGCTATCGACAAATCCGCCGTAAGCGAGATCGCCGCTGTTCACCAGGCTCCAGGCGTACTGCTCATGGGATGCCGTAACCGGATCGGGGACTGCGGTTAAAGCAGTGCTGTTGTTCAGGTACACATTGGGCGTTCCTTGAATGACCAGACCGTTCAGACCGACGTTAATCGTCTTCGTTGCCGTGACCCCGGAGGGGTTCGCGTCTGTCTTGACGGTTACCTGTACCGTGTAGGTGCCGGACTGGGTTGCCTGGAAGACGGCTGTGCTGCCGTCCGGGACGCTCTTCGTTATACTGCCGGTTGCGCTGTTTCCGCCCTGGACCGACCATTCATAGCCGGTGACCGTTTCCTGTATTGTATTGTAGACGGCCTGCAAGGAAATGGATTCTCCAACCTTGGCGATGCCCGGGCCTTGAATGGACAAATTTGGCGAGATTACATGGATATGCGCGGTAGCAGAGACATTACTGCCATCCCTGACCGTTACCGTAACGGTCGTCTCGCCGGCGGTTATGCCTTTCACTACACCCGTATTGGGATCGACTGAAGCAATACCGGGATTGGCAGATGTCCAGGCCACATTCTTGTTATTGGCGTCATCCGGCGTAATCACCGGGAACAGCTTCACCTCGCTGCCGACTCGGACATCCGCGTCGGACAGCGTAATGGCCGACACCTTGACAATCGCTTCGAAAGCCAGCGGACTGAAGTACAAGGTCTTCGTCTCTCTAACTGCGGGCGAAGCTGAAGGAGTTGCCGATGCCGGAGGCGGCGAGGCCGTCGCAGCGGGTGTAGGAGTAGCCGACGGTGTGTCCGGCAGACTGCCGGAGAACGGCGATCCGGTGAACGAATGTCCGCCGCTGCCTTCCGTGATGGAGCCTCCGATAACCGATCCTTCGAACGATCCTGTGAACGATATATTGGCCAAAGGCGCCAATATGGTTCCATACACGATGCCGTAGCTTTGGATCGAAAGGCTGGTCGCCTGATAATAGTTATACAGGACATTGGCCGTGGATACCCCGTTCAAATTAATGCTGCCGTTGATCAGCTTGTCGTCCGTTCCTGCGATATTCAGCAGCACCGTCGAGCCTGACGGAACATTGAAGGTGATGCTGTGCAGTTCCCTGGCTGCATCGGCGTTGATCTCAAAGACATTCAGGTCGGTCTTGGTGCCTGTCAGTACCACGGATCCGTTCGGATCATAGTAAGTGTCGGCCGTCTTGGACAGACTCGCCAGACCGGCGGAACGGGATTTCAGTGCGCTTCCGATGCTGTTGAAATTCATATAATTGGCATTCTGACGTGTCTGGCCCAGTAGATAACTCGGAGCCGAAACGGTTCCTCCATAATAGGCCGTGCCGTTCAGAGAACCGCCATTCATGCTTAAGCTTAAGTTCCCGCCCGCCACTACGGTGGCTCCGGCCGGATTGCTGCCCAGGGAGCCTCCAAGGCTGAAGGAGCCGATCGAAATATTCCCGCCCGCCGCCATGCGATAATTGTTGCTGAACCCGCTGTTCACGAAGTTGATCTGATTCAGCATGAATACTGAATAATCGCTCGCAATACCCAGCGCGTTGACGGAAGCCGAGGAGCCCGGGAAGCTCGCCGCCGGTGTGGGAGAGGCAGAAGGCGAAGGCGTCGGCGCGGCCGCCGCACCCGCTGTAGCGTGAATATCCTCAAAGGTGATTTTGGAGTTATCCATCAAATAGGACTGCTTGACCTTCGGAACGACGCTCACGCTGAACGTAATCGGGTCCGCCGGATTGGGAACGTACATTTTAACGCCATTGACTTCAGACATCTTGTACTGGATATCCCCCAGGCTTCCGGACAAGGTATAGCCCTGCTGGAGCGATCCCGTCCGCGTGAAGCCGGTGCTGGCGCCGTTGACCGACAGACCGCTGACTTCCAGATTGGCCGGGAAGGTCTCCTCGTATTTCACATTCGAAATCACCAGCGATTCGATGCCTTGATCTCCCGTTTCAACGGACAAATACGGAACCGGGTCCGGGGTTACCGTATATTGAACCGTAACCGGCTTGTCACGCTCTACCGTACTGGAGGAGAGCGTGCGGCCGATCGTCAGATTGGAGTCGATCCGGGTAATCGGGACATGAACCGTCTTGAGAGATGCGGCGCCCTGCTTATCTTTGGCTGTGATCTCAATGGTCAACTGGCCGCCTCTTGGCAGCGGGTTATCGAAGGTGAAGCTGACTGTATCCCCCGACAGGACAGCTTTATTCTGCACGGAATATCCCTGAAGAGGCGTGTCGCCCACTTTGAACTGAAGGCTGGTCGTCAGCTCCTTGTCCTTCAGATCATAGTCCTGAACGGTATAGCTGACCATAATTTTATCTTGGTACGAAGGCTTCTCCAGATTGTCCGTCGGCGTCTTGACGGTGATCTCGGGCGCGTGGTTGGCCCCCGCAAAAGCGCGATACATGGTGTTCACGAACAGCTTCTGTTCCCAGTCGGGGAAGTTTGTATTGCTGTGGCCCGTTCCGGAGAACGTGATGGTGCCCACGGAATACGTATAGAAATGATTATACGTGTCGTCTGTATCGCGCTGCGGCATATTGGCATCGCTCTTGATGTTGTACCACGGAATAACATCGGCCCGCTCCAGGTCGAGCGGGAAGAACTGGTCATGTGTGCGCGCCACCTGATAGCGGGTGTTGTCGCTCTTGAGCGGCACCGTGCTGAGGTTGAACGGGTACTGGGTAAGCAGCCCGGAATTAACCGGCACGACCGTGATTGCGCTGTTGACCGCCTCGCCGCCCAAGTAGGTGCGAGGCATCGACTGGCCCACCAGGTCATGGAAATAATAACTCCAGTAGTTGTAATTGGTGGTTCCGTCCGAATTTTTGCTCCCGGCATAAGGAGCGGACGGATCTTCGAAGATCGTATCATGGGTAAGCATAAGGCTCTGCTTGGTCTGTACCGCAAAAGCTTTGACCGCTTGGGCGGCCTTCTCCGAAATCATCGGCGTCGTAATGCGGTCATACATATCCTGAAAGCCGAAGATGATCATATCGTACACGCCGTTCAGACCGCTGGTAGGATCGGCTGCACTGGCATGACCCTCGATATAGCTGTTGAAGGCTTTCATGTCCATCGTGGAGATGACCAGCTGGTAATCGGCCGACGACAAATTGTTGGCGGACAAATACTGCTGGGTCAGATAGGTCTGATCCATATTGCCCGAAGCCGTCAAGGTGCTGCCGGTTTTGCCGGCAGGCATAACCTGAAGAACCTTGATGACCGGCTTGATGCCTTTATATAGGATAGAGTCGCTGTCAGAAGATTTGAGGCCCGTCGAGGGATCGGATGCCTCAAGCTTCCAGTACAGCGGTCCCGAGAAGGTCTGTGGCAGCTTGTAGGTTAGTGTGCCGCTCTGCGATTTCATGTCCAGCGCGGCCACCACGTCATTTTCGGTCATGACTGCCGAGGAATCGATATTCATATACAGCTTTACCCGCACCGGCTGATTGGCCAGATTGGCCGAGACGTTGCCGAGCCGGATCGAGAAACTCAGCGTGTCGCCGGAAGAATAGGTGTGTCTGGGATCGGAACTGTAGCTGATTAGGTCCGAACGGTTGGTGATGGTCAGCTGCGGACGGCAGGTCAATCCGGCAAGATAAGGAGTGGAGCGGTTGATGATCTTCTGGATAAACGTATCGAGATCGGCCCCCTTCAGGAACACCACATTGGATTTGGCGCCGGTTGCTGTCCGGTACGGATTGAAGGCCGCATACAGCTTGCCTTGTTTGGCTGCGGTATTCTGATTGGTAAACGTCTCGTCCCGAAGAAAGACATAAAGGCCTTTATCAATAAAATAACTTTTGATTTCCTGGACTTTCAGATTGGTAATATCATTCTGGACGGCGAGGGTGTTGTGCGCGGCGCTGCGTTTGTCCGACGAGTAGCTGGAGAGACTGTCGACCAGCGTCTTGCTGTAATCGCCTTTGGCGATGTATACCGCGTCGTATTTGCCGTCCCAGTTGTCGCGGAGCGAGACGAACTTCTTCATGGTTACCGTATCGACGGTAATATTGGCCTGCCCTTTGAGGGAGGCCAGCTCGCTTCCGTCCGTACCCAGAGTAGAACTGGTAGGATCAGTAATCTCCAGAATACGGATGGGATGGGTGTCATTGTCTGTTGCTTCGACATCCGGCATGAAGACCCAGATTGCCGCGACAAGCACGATTGCCACCGCCGCAATGCCTCCGAATATGAACAGCTTTCTCCGATTGGCTAATCGCATCTCCATCTCTCCCCGAACATTTAGATAAATATAGATAGTAGATTGATTTAAGGGTGAAAAAGTCATTCCGATCATTATAAAGAACGTCCATTTGCAACAGAATCTATTCTATGCTCTATATCATTCTAGGATAAATTTCACTGTCAGGCAATAATTTCATAAGTAAAATGTCCCTGAAAAACAAGACTATGGAACTATAAGCTGTAATCTGTTATGTTTTATAGTAAGGAATCGGAGATTTGCGCATACATAGGCTTACATCGGTATTTCCGTCTTGATAATGTAGCTCTGCGTTCGTAATAAAGTTGCTACATTTTGAGCGATTTATGTCCGATAAACCATTTATACCACATGGCATGGAGATGATTCGGGGTTGGCGATCGTGAAGAAGAGACTTGGAGACTTGCTGGTAGAGAACGGGATTATCTCGCAGGAGCAGCTTCAGGAAGCGCTGGTCGAGCAGCGAAAAACCAAGCGGAAGCTGGGCGACCTGCTCATTTCGCAAGGCTATATTACCGAGCAGCAACTGATCGAGGTGCTGGAATTCCAGTTGGGCATTCCGCATGTCAGCCTGTTCAAATATCAGATCGACCCGGCCATTACGCAGATCATTCCCGAGAGCCTGGCGAAGCGGTATCAGGTGCTGCCTTTTATGAAAGAAGGCGGGAAACTGATGGTGGCTATGGCGGACCCGCTGGATTATTTCGCGATCGAGGATTTGCGGATGAGCACGGGCTTCCGGATCGAGCCGGCCATCTCCACGAGAGACGAGCTGCAGCGCGCCATTGCACGGCATTACGGCATGCGCGATTCGATGAACCAGATGCTGGTCGAGCTGCCTACGCAGGAAGAGATTGAAGAGACGGAAATTACCGACGAAGATTCGCCGATCGTCCGGCTGGTCAACCAGATGATTCAGCAGGCCGTACAGCTCCGGGCTTCGGATATTCATGTAGACCCCGGCGAGAACAATCTTGCCATAAGGTACCGCATCGACGGAACGCTCCGCACCGAGCGGCTCATTCCGAAGCAGATGCAGGGCTTCATTACAGCAAGGCTGAAGATTATGGCCCGCCTCAATATCGCCGAACGCCGGCTGCCGCAGGACGGGCGGATCAAGATGCAGTTTGACTATAGAATGGTTGATATTCGCGTATCCTCCCTGCCGACGATGCATGGGGAGAAAATTGTGCTGCGGCTGCTGGACCTCAGCACGGGCGTCAAGTCCGTCGATACGCTGGGCTTCAGCGAGAACAACGCCGCCGCCTTCAAGGAGATGATCGACCGGCCTTACGGCATTCTGCTGATCACGGGGCCGACGGGAAGCGGAAAGACGACGACGCTGTACTCCGCACTGAACCATCTGAACGAGGAGAGCGTTAATATCATCACCGTCGAGGACCCGGTGGAGTATCAGCTGGAGGGCATCAATCAGGTGCATGTGAATCCGGCGATTGGACTGACCTTCGCGGCCGGGCTGCGCTCCATCCTCCGGCAGGACCCCAACATCGTCATGGTCGGGGAAATCCGCGACACGGAGACGGCGGAAATCGCGGTAAGAGCTTCGCTGACCGGACATCTTGTCCTGTCCACACTGCATACGAACGATGCTGTGAGCAGCATTACCCGTCTTCGCGACATGGGAGTCGAGCCTTACTTGATCGCCTCGTCGCTGATCGGCGTCGTTACCCAGCGGCTGGTGCGCAAAATCTGCACCGACTGCCGGGAGACCTACACGCCTTCCACGCAGGAGAGCATTATGCTGGAGCGGTACGGATTGCGGACGGAAGTGCTGCATCGGGGCCGGGGCTGCGGCAGCTGCAACTCGACGGGCTACCGGGGCCGGTTCGCCATCCACGAAGTACTCAAGATCGATGACCGTCTTCGCCAGATGGTTGCGGACTCCGCTTCCGTCGAGGAGCTGCGGACCGCCGCCAGTGAGCGCGGACTTGTTCAATTGATGGAAGACGGGCTGCTTAAGGTTTCGCAAGGCTTGACTACACTCCAGGAAGTGCTCCGGGAGACGGTCGCTCATTAAGGAAGGGGGAGAGAAAGTGCCGATACCGACAAGTTCCATTGTGCAGCTGCTGCATATGGCCTACTCCTCCAGAGCATCAGACCTGCATATTTCCACAGGTTCTCCGCCTGTGCTTCGCATTGACGGGGCGCTTCATAACACGGAAGGCGGAATCGTAGGGCCGGCCGAAGCGGAGCAGATGGCGCTGGACCTGCTTGGACCGGAACGGGAGCAGGAATTCCGCGCAGCGGGCGAGCTCGACTTCTCCTATCCGCTGGAGGGCGGCGTGCGATTTCGCGTTAATGTGTACCGCCAGCGAGGGGGAGTCAGCATTGCGGCCCGCAGCATCCCGGCGGAAATTCCGACGCTGGAGAGGCTGGCGCTGCCGCCGGTTCTCTCGTCGCTCGCCATGAAGCCGCAGGGACTGATCCTTGTGACGGGACCGACGGGCAGCGGCAAATCCTCGACGCTCGCGGCGATGCTGAACCATATCAACCGCAGCGAGCGGAAGCATATTGTCACGCTGGAGGACCCGATTGAGTTCCTGCACCGCCACGGAACCTGCATTGTTGACCAGCGCGAGGTCGGCAGCGACACCGCAAGCTTCGCAAGCGGCCTTCGGGCAGCGCTCCGCCAGGACCCGGATGTCATACTCGTCGGAGAAATGCGCGATCTGGAGACGATCTCGGCTGCAGTTACGGCGGCGGAGACGGGCCATCTTGTCATGGCGACGCTGCATACCTCCGATGCGCCGCAGACGATTGACCGGATTATCGATGCTTTTCCGGGCCATCAGCAGAATCAGATCCGGCTGCAGCTGGCTTCGGTGCTGCTGGCGGTCGTATCCCAGCGGCTGTTCCCCCGGGCCGAAGGCAAGGGGCGGCTGTGCGCAACGGAGATTCTGGTGAACACGCCTGCGGTCGGCAGCCTGATCCGGAGCGAGAAGACGCATCAGATCAAGAATGTTATGCAGACCAGCCGGTCGCTCGGCATGCACACGCTGGATATGAGCATTCGCGAATATTTGGCCCAGGGGCTGATTCAGCCGGCGGCGGCCAAGGCTTATTTGGCGGAGGTGAGAGTCGATGCCGCAATTTGAGTACCTGGTCCGGACATCCGGCGGGAGGCAGCTGAAGGGTAAGCTGACCGCGCAGGACAAGCCGTCCGCGATGGAGGAGCTTCGCAAACGCGGACTCACCGTCTTCTCGCTGAATGAGCAGAAGAACTCCATTCTGTCGATGGAGATTTATATCGGCAATCCCGTCAAGACGATTCATTTCATCATATACTGCCGGCAGTTCGCGACTCTGATCCGGGCGGGCGTCTCCATTGTCGATGCGACCCGCATTCTGGCGGAGCAGACGGACAGCAAGCCGCTGGCTAAAGCGCTGCAGGACGTCAACGCCAGCCTGCTGCGCGGGATCGCGTTCTCCCAGGCGGTGCAGGATCATAAGAAAATATTCCCTCCGCTCTTTGTCAGCATGATCCGCGCGGGCGAGGAATCGGGCGATCTGGAGGGAACGCTGGAGCGGCTCGCGATGTATTTCGAGAAGCAGCATACGACGACCGAGAAGATCAAGTCGGCGCTGACCTATCCCATTACCGTAGCCGTCATGGCCGTGGCTTCCGTCATCTATCTCCTGTGGGCGATTGTGCCGCAGTTCGTCACGATGTTCGAATCCATGAACGCCGAGCTTCCGGCCATTACGAAGATGGTGCTCGCGCTCAGCAAGAGCATACAGGGGCAGTGGTATTTCTGGTTGCTCGGGATCATTCTCATAATCGCGGCCTTTATGATTGCCAAACGCACGGAGAAAGGGTCATACGCCCTCGATTACGCCAAGCTGAAAGTTCCGGTGTTCGGCAAGCTGAACCAGAAGGGCTCGATCGCACAGTTCACGCGCACCTTCTCCTCGCTGTATGCCAGCTCGGTTCCGATTTTGCAGTCGCTGGCCATCGTCGATGAAATCGCGGGCAACAAGGTCATCGGCAAATACATCCGCAGCGCAGGCGATTCGCTTAGACAGGGCAAGCCGTTGTCCGAGCCGCTGAAGAAGGCCTGGGTCTTCCCGCCGCTCGTCACGCAGATGATCGCCATCGGCGAGGAGACCGGCTCGCTCGACCAGATGCTGGCCAAGGTAGCGGATTTCTACGAGATGGACGTCGAGAACACCGTTGACCGGCTGAAGGCGCTGCTGGAGCCATTATTGATTGCTTTCCTGGCGGGCATTGTGGGTGTGATTGTAGCGGCCATTATGCTGCCGATGTTTAGCCTGTACAGCAATATGGGGTAAAAGGAAGACTTTGAGAGGGGTGACGCCGGGCGGAAGAAGCTGTCTTTCGTGCTGACGATAGAGAGAAAATTAGCAGTTCTAGTTCCCGGACGTCATCTGCTTATCAAAACATTTTAGGAGCCATTCCTGTAATGAATTAATCTGAGGTTTGAATGAAAAAAGCGCCTTCTGTATACTGGGAAACGTTCCGACCAAAGAACAATTTCAGCATAGGAGGCACTCTATCATGAAGTATAAACAATCGAAGAAACAGAATCAACGAATCACCCGAATTTCCGAAAATACCCTCGTGGTCGGCGCAGATATCGCCAAAGATACCCATGTGGCTCGCGCCATAGACTTTCGAGGGATCGAACTGGGTAAGGATTGTGTGTTCTCTAATACCCGTGCCGGACTCGAGCAACTGGTTCAGTGGATGAAGGAGCTTCAGCAGGAGCATGCCAAGAGTGACGTCCTCTTCGGTATTGAGCCCACCGGACACTACTGGTTTACGCTGGCGGAATATTTAGGGCGGCAGGGCATTCCTTTGGTCATTGTGAATCCGCATCACGTACACAAAAGCAAAGAACTGGAAGACAATTCACCCACGAAAAATGACTATAAAGATGCCAAGGTCATTGCCGATTTGGTGCGAAACGGGAAGTACAGCGAGCCCAAACTGCCAACGAGCGTTTACGCCGACCTGCGGATTCTCATGAATCTTCGGGAGAAGATCATGGTGAACTTCGGGCAGGTGCAAAGACGGGTGCAGAACTGGCTGGACCGCTTTTTTCCGGAGTACACGCAGGTCTTCAAAGACTGGGAAGGCAAGGCATCACGCATTACGCTTAGCGAGTTTCCAACGCCAGGAGAAATCGTAGAGATGGGCACAGAGGCCATTGTCCAGCGGTGGAAAAAAGACGTAAAACGAGCCGTAGGGGCGAAACGAGCGCTGCACCTCATGGAAACGGCGAGGCGTTCCATCGGGCTTACGGAAGGACTTCCCGGAGCGAAAGTGGAGATCAAGACGCTTCTGGAGCAGTATGAGATGTTCGCCAGACAACTCGAAGAGATTCTGGCCGAGGTGGAACGTCTCCTTGCTCAAATTCCGGGAACGAAAGAGATGCTTACCGTTCCGGGCGTAGCCGTAGTTACGTTGGCAGGGTTTCTCGCCGAAGTCGGGGATCTGAGCGGTTACGAGCATGGACAGCAGATTATTCGGCTCGCCGGACTAAACCTCAAGGAGAACAGTTCGGGAAAGAAAAAGGGCAAATCCAGTATTACTAAACGTGGACGCGCACGCCTAAGGGCGCTGCTGTTCCGGGCGGTGATGCCCATGGTGGCAAAGAACGCCGAGTTTAAGGCACTGCACCAGTATTTCACCAAGCGAAGTCAAAATCCGCTCAAGAAAAAGCAATCCCTTGTAGCCTTGTGTGGGAAGCTCATTCGCGTGCTTCATACGCTCGGAACCAAGCAGGTTCCGTACAACGCAAACGACGTGTTAGGGCCGGTGCGTCAGGCTCAGTTACAGATGGCAGCTTAAGCCAAACCGAATTCATGTTTACCGCCGGACCGGAATGAGCCAAGACAACGGAAGCACGGAGCAGCCGTAGGAATTATTCCATAAGGGCAACGACCCTGTAAAGGAGCAAGAAACGGCGTCCACCTTTTGAGAGGCAGAACGAAGGAATGTAAGGGCTAAGACCCAGCGTGACATGGGAGGGTAAGCCGTCAAAAGAAGGTGTGGATATCCAAGGTGCGATCAGAGGAATTATCTAAGGGTTGGAAATAATCCCCCGACCTCTATTCCCGCCACCGGCTCCTCCAGAAAATAATGTCATCCTTACATGACTTCTCCATCTCTCGATCTGTCAATGAGTGAAAATCCGAGAAAGAGTGAGTAAACAAGAGATTTTATTAATTTATAGTGGGAGGAAATCAAATGTTGGCAAATGCAATTAAAAAGAGATTGAGCAAGGAAGAGAATCAGAAGGGGTTTACTCTGATTGAGTTGTTGGCGGTTATCGTGATCTTGGGGATTATCGCGGTTATTGCGATTCCGTTGATTGGGAATATAATCTCCAATACAAAATCCGACTCTGACGTAGCTACTGCTCGACAGATTTATGATGCAGCGCGTCTCTATATTACTAGCACTGATGGAGACTTTACTGATCGGACGATTACGGTTAATGATGCTGATGCTGATAATTCTAATGATTTAGTGCATGCAGGATATTTGGACTCAAATCTTGTTTTACCAAGTACAAAAGGAGCAATTACTGGTGGGACTGTTACTTTTAATCCAAGTGGACAATTGAGTGGCTTTTCTTTAACAGTCGATGGAATGAGTTCGGCCAAAACATTTTCTCCAGCTGAAGTAATAGCTGCCAAACCTGCAAGTACTAAGTAATATACATCTTTGGCTTCTAGGAATCGGACCATTCCGATTCCTTTTTTAAACAACACTCATCTACCAGGATGAGAAGCAACGCAGGAAATTTGGAACTGGAGGAGCGGCAGCGACCGCCTTTGTGAGCGGATTTCAACCTTGAACTCTACTAAGATAAGAAATCCGCGAACAACAGCGGCCGGAAGTCCAAAGTTCCGAAGTTGCTCTACCATCCTGGCCTACTCCCTCAGGAACAGGAAACAAACAAGCCATGACAATAATACTTGCCGTTTACATGACGCTGCTCGGACTGATTCTGGGCTCCTTCTATAATGTCGTCGCGCTGCGGGTGCCGGCCGGGGAATCGCTGCTTCATCCGCCGTCGCACTGCACCGGCTGCGGGACGCGCCTGAAGGCGAGGGACCTGATTCCGGTGTTCAGCTGGCTGGTCAGCGGAGGCAAATGCCGCCACTGCGGCGCGAGCGTATCCCCGCTCTATCCGCTGGGCGAGCTTGCAACGGGACTGCTGTTCTTGTGGTCCTATCTGGAGTTCGGCCTGACCGTCCAGGGAATAACGGCGCTTGCGCTGTCCAGTCTGGCCGTCATCGTAACGGTGGCTGATCTGAAATATATGCTGATCCCGGATAAGGTGCTGCTCTTTTTTTTGCCGGTGCTGACTGTGCTCACACTGCTGCACTCGGAAGGGCCGGTCTGGGTGCATCTGCTGGGCGCGGTTGTCGGGGCGGCGCTGATTCTCCCCTTCGCCTGGTTCGGCGGAATGGGCGTAGGCGATTTCAAGCTGTTCGCGCTGCTGGGGCTGGTGATCGGTATCCCGGGCGTGCTGCTTGCTTTCTTTGCCGCTTGTCTGCTGGGTACGCTGGCAGGCGGATCGCTTCAACTGCTCGGAATCGTGAAGCGCGGGCAGCCGGTTCCGTTCGGTCCATGGCTGGCAGCTGGCGCGCTGATCGCATTCGGCTACGGCTCACAGATTATCGGCGGGTATCTCTCGCTTATCCGTTAGGAGGATTATGGCGCACATGCTTGGATTTATGTACCCCGCGGCCGGTCTTGCGATTGAGCAGACGGGAATCCGCTTCATCAGCTTAAAGAACAGAAAGTCATGGGAAGTCCGCAAGAAGCGGTATCTCCCTCTGCCGCCGGGCCTGATCGTGGAGAACCAGGTGGCGGATAGCGCCGCGCTGCTGGAACGAGTCAAGTCGTGGGTGAAATCGGAGGGACTTCGGGGCAGCAGGGTTGCCCTGTCGATCCCGCCTTCACAGATTATTATCCGTAAAATGAGCATTCCGAGCACCAACCCCAAGCAGGTTGATCAATTGGTGAAGCTTGAGGTGGAGACGGGGCTGCATCTGCCTTTTGAAAATCCCGTGTACGATTATGTCACGACCGATGTGGACGAGGAGAACAGCCATCTTCTGGTGTTTGCGGCGCCTCGCAAGCCGATTCAGGACTATATCGATGTGCTGGAAAGCGCGGGATTGCGAATCAGCAGTGTGGAGATCGCGGCGACGGCGCTTGCCCGAAGTCTGACGCTTGGACAGCAGGCCGTGTTCGAGGAGACCATGCTGATCAGCATGGAACATGCGGTGCTGGATGTCTATATGTTCCGCAGCGGCAATCCGGTGTTCATCCGGACGATTAATCAGATTGATCTGAATGGCGGCTACACGTCTGAATTGTCCGAATCCGAACCTGACATCGATCCGGCATTTTCTGAAGAGGCCGCAGCGGCGTCCGAAGTCTCCGGAGATGCGCTGTCACCCGGTCACATGGTGGAGATTACCGCCGAAATCTCGCGCATGCTGAACTTCTATCAGTACAGCCTGCATGACGGAAGCACCCGGATCAGGAATGTGCTGATTGCAGGCTCTCGAAGCGTCCGCCGCCAGCTCTATGAGGAACTGAAGCAGTCGCTGACCGAGCTGGAGATTTCGATGATCGGTTTTGACCATCTGTCCGATGGCGCCGTGCCCGATCCGGAGCTTAACGATTACCGGGTGGCTGCGGGCGCAGCGCTGCGGGGCAGAGGGCCTTTGAATATCAATCTGCTCCCCCGGGAGGACCGGGAAGCGGCTCTGTTCCCCTATTTGGCTACGGCTCTGGCCGGACTATGGCTGGTGGGGGCGATCTTGACCGGCATTTTTTATGCGACGGACAAGGGGAGCATATCGGACAATGAGCAGCAGATACAGGGCGCGCAGGACCGCTCCATCATGCTCCAGTCCGAGCTGGCCAAGCTGAACGGGACTTCCGGTCCGCTGAACCGGCAAGCGGCGATCAAGGAAATTCTGAAGTACAAGATGAACATTGTATCTGTGCTGAAGGAGCTGGCCGATGGACTGCCGGCGGGCAGCGCGCTGCGCACCGTCAACTATTCATACCGGACATCCATCGATCTGAGCGTTAGAGTTTCCAGCATGGAAGAAGCCTCTATGTATCTGGCGAAATTGCGGACAATGTCCTTTACGGTGGACGCTGTCATTCAGAAGCTTACGGAAGGCGATACGGCAGCCGGGACTTCCGGGACCGCCTCATCATCCGCCGGCGTCTACACTGCGGTGTACCGGGTGAATATGGCAGAGGCATCATCCGCCGCAGCCGCTGCGGCAGCGGGTTCGGGCGGCAGCACAGAGAGCGGAGGAGGGGATGGCAGTGGAACAAATCAATAAATACCGGTCGCCGATTATTTTGGGAATGCTGATTTTATTTTTGCTGCTGTTGGCCTTGTACATGCTCGGCATACAGCCCGCCAACCGGAAGCTTGGCGAACAGGAGACGGAGCTCTCCCAACTGAACGACCAGAACGCGCTCCTGGAGAAGAAGATCGATGAACGAAAGAGCGATGCTTCCAGGGATACGGAGCAGGCGGAGCTTCTCGCGCAGCTTCCCCAAGGCGACAACAGTGAGCAGCTGATTCTGGATCTGCGGGCGATCGGGACCCTCACCGGCACCCGGCTCAAGGACGTCAGCTTCACGGTCGGCGACAAGAATCCGATTCAGGAGATGACGGGGTCCAGCACCGCCGCCTTCCCGACAGTCAAACAGCTCAATATGACAGCCGTGGTGGAGGGCGACTATACCGGCATATACAACTGGATGCAGGCGCTCCAGAGTCTGCCCCGGATTGTCAATGTCGACTCCTTCTCCTTTCAGCGGTCGGCAGACAGCGGCGGTGCCCAGAAGCTCCCGGGCGTTATCACCGCCAACATCTCGTTCACAGCCTATTTCGAACAGGCTGACAGCTCGGCGGACAGCTCCAAATCACTGGCGGAGCAGGATTCCGGACAGACAGCTTTTGCGGGTCAATAATCTCTTGCCGCCTTTTGGTGATACATGAATTCCGGTCCACGTGGACCGGGATTTTTTTGTCCTCCCTCGGAGAGAAGCGTTTTCGCCTGGGCATCTGACGAGTATTGAGCAGTGTTCGGCATTTTTTGCAAAACAGGGGAGGACTTAACTCATTCATCCGGTCTACTATTTCAATGCGCCCTCGGTCAAACCCGTGACGATGAAACGATGAAAGGAGATGTAGACCACAATCATCGGGAGGGTAATCAGCGCCAGCGCCGAGAACAACAGCTTGTAATCAGTCATGTAGCGGCTGGAAAAAGCCAGCAGACCGACCGGAATCGTCTTCAGCGCGTCTTGTTGGATGTAGAGCATCGCCAGCAGCAGCTCGTTCCAGGCATTCAACGCCGAAAAAATACCCACCGTGGCCATACTCGGAATCAGCAGCGGAACGATGATCTTCCGGTACATCAGGAAGTCGCCGCAGCCGTCCATCCGGGCGGCCTCCATCAATTCCTTTGGCACTGAATCCAGATAGGCTTTCAGCAGGAACACGGCGAGAGGAAGACCGGTTCCAATATACGGCACGATCAGTCCCAGATACGTATCTTTCAAACTTAGCCGCTCGAAAATATAGCTCTGCGCAATAAAAAAGGACTGAAGCGGCATAAACAATCCAAGGAGAAACAGCGTCATCAGAAGGCCGCTTCCCCGAAAGCGCAGCTTGCTGAAGGCGAATGCCGCCAGGCTGGCGAACAGCAGGATGCAGACAACTGTAGCCGAAGTGACAATCACACTGTTCTTGGCATAGGTGCTCATATTGCCGATATTCCATGCCTCCGACCAATTTCTGAACCGGATTTGCTCCGGCAGCCCGAAGGGGGACGAGAAGATATCCCGATTTTCCCGGAAGGAGGAGAGAACGAGCCAGATAATCGGATAAAAATAAATACATGATATCGCGATCATGAACAGGTAATACAAAATGCCGGATAGCTTCCTGCGGCGGGCCGCTTTTTCACCGCTATGGACGGTTTTATTGACATTCAGCGCAGTTGTCGTCATGCAACAGCACCTCACTTTCTAAGATAAAAGAGTTAAAAGCTGTGCGCCTGTCATGGGGCTATTGGATACGGATACCGCCAGACGTTTCATCTTAATATTCCAGAACGTCGGAGTCTTTCTTGGTCAGCTTGCCGGCAACGAGGCCGATAATGGCGATGACAAGCGTCATGATGACGGCCAGCGCGGAGCCATAGCCGATGCTCATATGGGTGAAGACGACTTTGACGAGATAGGTCGTGACAATTTCCGTTGAATTATATGGCCCGCCATTCGTCATAACGTAGAACAAATCGAAGGATTGAAATCCGGTAAGCACACATAGCATGATGCCGGTCTCCACCAGATTGCGGATCATTGGCACTTTGATTTTGAAGAAGATTTGCCATTCGGTTGCGCCGTCGAGATAGGCCGATTCATAAATCTCTTTGGAAATCCGCTGAATGCCTGAATAAAAAATAGTCATATAAAAACCCGCATACACCCAACCGGAGACGATGCAGATGGCATAAAGCGCCGTATCGGGATTTCCCAGCCAGACGCGGGTCCAGCTTTCCAGACCAATCTTCGTCAGAAAAGAGTTAATCAATCCGAAGTCGGAGTTGTACACGAATTTCCATAAATAAGACACGACAATCATTGGCAGCATCATGGGTGTGAAGATGGCAAGCCGGAAAAAACCGCTGCCCTTGCGTCCCATCGTAATCAATCCGGCAAGGCCGAGTCCGACCAGAACTTCAACAAATACAGTGGCGGCGATATAGATAAGGGTATGTCCGTAAGAACGGAGGTAAATCCGGTCCTGAAATGCCCGGGCATAGTTGTCGAGGCCAATGAAATGCATGGCGCCGATGCCGTTCCAATCAAAGAAGCTGAAGGCGAAGGTCATGATGATGGGTACAAGCACAGTAAACGCAAACAACAGGATGGCCGGAGAGACGAACAGGTAGGGAGAGAGCTTATTGCTATGGCCGGACATCGGTCCACCTCCAGGGAATGAATAAGGGAGCCGCCGCGCCAGGGTGGACTTGGCGGCCCCAATCTTTCATACAGTAATGGTTGGCTTCATTTATTTTTGAGCGGAGTAATGGTGGTTTCCAATTCGGCCAGCGCATCTTCAGGCGATTTTGCTCCCCCGATGACCTCAGAGGTAGCCGTATTCAGCGCATTTGCCACCTCGATGGAGTATCCGGTGTCGGGCGGCGACACAAGTACAGGGGCATTCTCCATCAAATCGTTCAAGCTGAGCGAAAGCTCGGGAGTTGAGTCTCTGTCGATGCCGTCTTTGGTGATCGGAACGGCGCCGGCGGCGGAGAGTTTCTTGGATGATTCGGCGGAACTGTAGAGCTTCATGAACTCGATGGCCTCGTTGATAAGCTTGGAATTTTTGTTGACGACCATCCCGTTAAGCACGCCGATGATGCTGTTCTGGTTGCCTTTGCCATCTGCAAAGGATGGAGTATTGAAATAGCCTAGCTCCAGGTCAGGCGCTTCCTCGATTGCGGTTGGGACAATCCAGCTTCCGATGGGGTGCATGGCGCTCTTGCCATTCAGGAATAACATGTCCGCTTCGCTGTCTCCCAAGGCGTTGACGTTGTCGTTGATGTATCCTTTATTCCACAGCTCTTGAACATAGCCGTATGCTTTGACGAAATCAGGTGAATTGAACGGCTGCTTCAACTGCAGTGCCTCGCTGTAGGCGTCCTCGCCAACGACCCGTGAAAGAATATGTCCAACCCAGTTGCCCGCCGTCCACAAATCCGAGTTGCCGATCATGATCGGTGTAATGCCGGCCTGTTTGATTTTCTCGCACACCTCAAGGAACTGATCCCAGGTTGTCGGCGGTTCAAGGCCAAGATCACTGAAGATTTTCTTATTATAAAAAATCACGTTGGTTACATCGCCCGCCGTCGGAATCATATAGGTCTTGCCGTCGAAGCTCATTCCGTTGAAGCTTCCATCCGCGAACATGTCCTTCAGTCCGGAGCTTTGGAGCTGTTCGGTAATATCTGCGGCGTAGCCATCGTTCACCCGCGTTTGCAGCCGCTGTCCGGCCCATTCGAAGTACAAATCGGGGGCATTTTTGCCGCTTAGCAGATTGGGAAGGCCAATCGTTTGATAAGTGTCATCATCCTGATAATTGAATTCGACTTTGATGCCCTCATGCTGGCTCTCGAATTCCTTGCCAATCTCTTCCCAAACTTTAATCAACGCCTCGCCCGGAGACCCCATTGCAATACGAAGGGTTTGCGTTTTCTTGCTGTCGCCGCTGCTGTTGCCTGCACTGTCATCTTTGGCGGCGGAGCCGGAACATCCCGCTATGGCCGTAGTCAACGCAACGGCAATCAGTCCACTCATCCACTTCTTCATTCAATAACCACTCCTTTGGATCAAATCGGTTTATAGGGTGAAGATTACACACCGCTAATGTTAAAATAGCTAACACACAAAGAGGGGATTTGTGATTTTCCAATCAGATAGTTTGTAATTTGTAGTAACAATATAATTTGTATTATTGATGATAGCACCCCGTATGTCAATCTATTTTTCGTGACATTTTTCTTGTGAATCATAGAATTTCAGCTAAGGAAATTCGTTTGAATTCAATCCGATTATCCTATATATAACGGTAAAAATCGAAGGAAAACAAAGAAATTGGGATATTTTTCAAATGTAATCTTCTATAAAAAATCACTCGTTGGTTCTGGAATATAGCTATTGACAACTTATTATGATTAAAAATAGAATGTGTGTAAATGTTACTACAATAACATCGAAAACATTACATGGGGGTGACAAGAAGTCGTACAAGCTTAATACACAACAAGGTTGAATTATCGGAATGGAAGAGCAGGTCAGGCTGTATTGCTTGAGAAAAAAGACCGGAATGATAAGGAGGAGCGCATATGAGTTTCAAATGGAAACAGGCATTTGCCGCGATTGCCTTAACGTCAACGATGGCATTTGCGTACGCTGCCGATGTATCCGCAGAGACAACAGAAACGATTCCCGCCTGGGCTTCGGAGGAGATTGAATCCTGGAAAAACCTTGGACTGCTGAAGGGGGATCAGGAAGGCCGTATTCTACCGAATGACGGGATCAAGAAAACGGAGTTTGTCGCATTAATCAATCGTATTTTTAACTTCAACGAGATAAGCGGGCAGACCTTCGATGATGTACCGTCTGCGGCTTGGTATGCCCCTGAAATCGGTAAAGCCGTGGCGGCGGGCGCCATTATCGGCAGCGGCGACGGCAAGATTAACCCGCTCGAAACTTTAACCCGGGAAAAAGCGGCGCTCATTCTCAGCCGAGTGTTCCAGATAACGGCAACTGAACCGGTCAGCGCTTCGTTCTCCGACGACTCTTCCATTTCCGTTTGGGCTAAAGAGGCCATATACGCCATGAAGAAAGCGGGTTATGTGGCCGGAACGCCTTCGGGTGCTTTTCTGCCGCAGAAGTCTCTCACTCGTGCCGAAGCGGTAAAGATGATCAATAACGCCATGGGCGCACTCGTATCCGACGGCGCCGATCACGCCAATATGGCTGGAGGCAATTTGATTGTCAACACGGCGGGTGCCACGTTGTCTAATTTGAATCTCACCGGCAGCTTGTACATTACACCGGGGGTAGGAGAAGGGGATCTCAATCTCGTCAATGCCCGGATCGGCGGCGTCGTATATGTCAACGGCGGCGGCACACACAGCATTACACTGACCGACAGCGCCGTTAATCACATGCAGATCAATAAACCGAAGGCTCCTGTAAGGGTTGTGTTCAAAGGATCTGCGTCTGCGAATGCCATAGATGTTTCTTCCGAGAGCGTGATTGTCAATGAGTCGGAGAATGCCATCGGCAGTCTTCATTTATTGACGAACGGCGGGAAAGCTGTTTCGCTGTACGGGAATGTGAAGCAGCTGAATATGAACGGCAAATCCAGCTTCACGCTTGAGAGCGGCCGAGTCGATGGGCTTAACGTGTCCAAGGAAGCCGGGGGATCGAAAATCCAGTTGGCCAAGGATACAACCGTGGGGTCGATCCTCTTCGATGCCGCCACAACGGTAACGGGAACAGGCAAAATCCAAACGGCGATCATCAACTCACCGGGTGTCTCCCTTCCTTCCATGCCGGACAAGCTGATTATGAACGTCGATACCGTAATCATCAATGGACAAACGATAGACCGCCTCGGCAACGTGGTGACATCATCGTCAACGGGTACGGGAGGAACAGCTGTAACGGACCCTTCCACCGGAGAACCGGTAACTGAAAATCCGGTGACCGAAGAACCTGAACCTCAAAATCCGGTAACCGAAGAACCTGAACCCGAGAAGCCTGTGACAGAGGAACCCGTCAAGGATAAAGCTACCGAGCTTTACAGCTATGCTAACGCGCTTAGCTCCTTCGCATCTACGGGAGCGGAAGGCACCGTTAAGCAGTATCTCGCCTTCCTGCAAGACCCTTCATACACCCCTTCAATCGCCAATTCGGATATTGATATGCCCGATCTGGTTAACGCCATCACCTTGGTTAACTATCAGTTTACGGTCAAGCCATCCCTGTTCGCCTCCCTGCGTGGAGTCAATACCTCCGTCCTCAATGACGCCCGCACGTATTTGTGGATCGGGACGGATAATGGCGTAACCCGTATACAGCTCTCGACGAATGAAATGAAGTCGTACACGACGGCAGATCGGCAATTGACGGATGACAAGGTACTGCTGCTGATTTCGGATGGAGGCGCGGGCGTATTTGCCGTTACGACAACCGGTGTATCCCATATTTATCAGTAGGGATTGCGCAATAAATCCGAATCAGGAACAGGAAAGGGGATATATATGATGAAGAAACACGGCAAGCTGATAACAGGCGCAATGATGGCCGCTATGCTGTTTGTACTGCCGACAACACCCGCCTGGGCGGCAAAGCTGCCTGGCGCTCAATATTCTGCTGTTCAACTCAAGGCCGTACAGACGAAGGAAGTGACGTATTACAAGACAGGGTCCGCCTCCATCCCTAGCATCGAGTGGACTACGGATACCAGCGTCTTGAAATTTCTGCCGCTCTCGGTGCTCGGTGATGTTACAAGCGTGGTTCTGGACGAAGGCGGAGTCTACTGGATTGGGACGGAGAACGGGCTGCAACGGGTCAATTTCAGTGCGGAGGATACAAAGGATATTGTGCAGTATATGGCGGGTCCAAGGTATCTCTATGGTGGAGATGACAACGTGACCGCTCTTGCCAGCGATGGCGAGGGAGGCATCTGGGCGCGCACGGCAAGCGGCGTGACCCATATTGCCATGCCGGAAAAAACACTGCATGAGAAATCGTTTGTCTATGAGGATTTGGTACAGTCGATTCTTGACCGGCGCGGCATGGTCCACGACACCAACTTCACCTTTACCGAAACGGACAGCTCGTTTGATGCGGTGAACTACAATTCTCTGACAGGAAAGTTCTCTTCGACCCCTTCAACGAGCGATAACGACGGCCTGTGGACAACGATGTACGCCATGGGTGAAGTATTCCGGTACAAAGCCTTGCAAGAAGAATACGGCGCAAGCCCGGCAGCGGATCAGGCGGCAGAAATCGCCGAAGCGAAAGCGGCGGCGCTCAGAGCAACCAAGGCCGTCCTGTTGCTTGACTATGTATCCGGCCGCGGCAATGGCTTTCCGGCCCGTTCCTATATGCTGACCAGCGAAGCCGGGGCGGCTACCGTAGGCAACTCGGTGTACGGCTACCAGTCACAGAACGGCTTTTGGTTCCAAAATTTCGTTGGACCGGGCATGGTCAATCCCAATGGCATTATTCCTAGTATGCAGCGTAATGACGGCGTAGAGCCGATTGGTTATTCAATGGTCCGGGTGACCAAGGATGCGGAGAGCAAGAAGGGCTCCACACTGTTCCCGAGCGGCGGGACGGATGTAATGAACTACAATGGGCTTGGACTCAGCCAAGAAGCGATTGATGAGCTTAACAAGACGCGGCCTGAAGGACAGAAGCTGGGAACGGACATCAAGACCAAAGTGGCGACAACGGTAACCGGTGCGGTATATCAGGTGCTGCCCGTTATCACGGCGGCTACGAACAACAAAGATGCGAAGGAAGATAAAACGACGGGAGAAAGCAACAAGCCTTTGTTCCAACTGACAGCTCCTGTGTATGAGCAGATACCGGAATTCTTTAACGATTTGTTCCCGGCCAGCGCAATTGTGGACGGCCACATCGACATGAATCAGATTGTGTACAAGGCAGATACCTCGTCGGATGAAGTAGACGGCCATTACGCCATGTTCTATACGGCTTACAAGTATTTGATAGGCGACAGCACAGATCCCGAGTTGCTGGAGCTGAAGTCTCTGATCGAAGAGACGACTCACCGTATGACGGAGCTGATACTCAAAGATGACCACTACTACATCGAAGACGCCACAGGCAAATCGACGCAGTGGTCCAGATGGTTCTCCAAATATTTCAATGACAGCTTAGGCACGATGGAGCAGCAGGTTGCGTGGCAGTCCAATGTCGGCGTAGATGAGAACGGCGACGATGCCTTGTCCTACGGTTATGAAGACGGTCCGCTTAATGCGCTGGAGGTGATGTCCGCGCTCAAGGTCGCGAGCTATATTACCGCCAAGAGCTACCCGGCCGATTCGATGAAATACGATCTGGCATATGAACAAGCTTACAATGGAAGCTATAGTAAGGACGAGCCTTACGTGAATGGACAAGGTTATATGGATATGGCCAAGGAATACATTGAGCGGAGGCTGGTACGTCAGGCGACCAATGCTTACGACGACAACGATAATCAAGTGGTAACGGAAGCCAATGTAGGCGACAGCACCAATACCAATGCGACGCTGCATAATGACTGGACCCAATATATTAATTACTCGGATGAAGAGCTAGGCTGGTTCCCGGTGTTTGTGCTGATTACACTGGAAGAGGACGAGAGCAAGCACGCCCAAATTGTCGAAGCTTATGATCAATGGTATTCCAATGAAGTAAGGGAAGAGAATCCGTTCTACACCTTCCTGTATCAATTGGCGCATCCGGACAAGACAGATGTCGATTTGGAGGCGGCAGTCCGGTTCCTGTATCGGTTCCCCGAATATCAGATCCAGTTCCCGGTTCAATGGAATCGGCAGGACGTATTCTATATTGAGCCTGGCGACCGTGACGATTACAAGCAGACCAATTACGCTCTTGCCCCTGATGAAAGACGCATTATTAAAAATAACTCAAATCCGTTCGAGAGCGACAATCAGACCACAGGGGCGAACCCAAGCTATAATTACAAGTCGGGCAACATAGAAGCCGGCTCGGTCTTCACACTGCCATACTGGATGGGCCGGTATTTCGAGATTATCAAAGAATAAGCGAAGAGAGGAGGATATTCATCCTCCTCTCCGCTATCATGAGCCGGGGGCATGCATTCGGCACGCCCCCCTCTTTTTTTTAAGCTCCGAAGATGATCGGCGAAACTGCGCCACGACCATCGTCCCTTTTTAGAAATGTCTTTCAATCGTATAACTTGGAAAATCTCCGCGGAATACGCCGAAGCTGTATTCAAGCGGGGTGTTGTCCGCCAAATAAGTGAAGGTCTTGACCTGAAGGCAAGGAGAGCCCTCCTTGACGCCGAGCAGCTTGCTCGCCGTCTTGTCCGCAAGAACCGGCTTCAACTGCTCTACGGACCGATGGGCTTTCAAATTGTACCGGCTCTCCAGAAAGTCGAACAAAGAGCCGTCGGTATATTCACTGGCCAGACCGGGAGCAAGACTCCACGGGATATAGGTGGTCTCATAGAGAAGCGGCTCGTTGTCGGCGTATCGCACCCGCAGCAGCTCATTGATGGGAGCCTTTAGCGGAACCTGCAAAAATTCGTTTAACGGCATTTCGGCAGGGATTACTTTGGATTCAATCACTTTGCCGGTGGGTTCTTTGCCGCTCATCAGCACGTCCTCCGCAAAGCTTCGTGTCTGCACCAGGTGAAGCTCCTTGCGTTTGACGAACGTGCCCTTTCCTTGATGTCGCTCCAGAATATCTTGAACCTCAAGCTCGCTGAGCGCGAGGCGGATCGTTGTGCGGCTGGCGGAGAACATTTTGCAGAGATCGGCTTCGGTCGGAAGCTTCTCACCGACTGCGTAAACGCCGGATTGAATCTGTTTTAGCAATTGTTCTTTGATATTAAAGTATAGGGAATTAGTTGTTCTTTTTGTCATTACAAAGTTCCTCCGTTACCGAATTTGTTATATTATATCATGGAAGAAGAACCGGATAAACCGGGTTTGACAGAGGAGTAAATAAAAAAATTACTGTTTATATTTCCAAAAAATACAACTATAACTTGAGGAAAGCCTAATAAACTATCCTAAATAGTTGGTTTACTGTTATATTTTATGGGCAATTTAGCCCTTTGAGCAAGGTCGACCGGATTTGGGAGTTTATTGCGACAAAGTTTAAGGTATCCGTGGCAATAGGATGAGCCAGGAAGAAACGATAGGGAGCTTTGTTAACAGGAGTTGAAACCATGTATATTGCAGGTGTGGACGGCGGAGGGAGCAAGACGCTCGTCATCGTTGCCGATGAGCAAGGAACCATTCTGGGGTCCGGCCGGTCGGGCTGCGGCAACCATCAAATGATTGGAGCGGCCGCCGCGGTGGCCAATATTAGAAATGCGCTGATGGAAGCCCTTGTTCAAGCCGGCATTGCCGAAGCCGATTTGGATTTTGTGCAATTCGGCCTTGCGGGTGCGGACCGTCCTATTGATCTGGAGCAGCTCTCTCCGGAAATTGACCGGCAGTTGTCTTTGCGCAAATGGAATGTGGTCTGCGATACGATGGAGGGACTGCGTATCGGAAGCCCGGATAATGTCGGTGTAGTGCTGGTGTGCGGAAGCAACACCAATGCGGCAGGCCGTAACCGGCAGGGAACAGTTATCCAGGTCGGAGGGTTCGATTCCCTGTTCGGCGACCGGGCAGGCGGTTATTATTTGGCCGCACAGGCATTGGGCAGAGCGGTCCGCTCCTGGGAGGGAAGAGAGCCTTATAGCATCCTGGTGGAACGAATCCCCCAGGCGCTCGGTTTTGGGAGCTTCGAAGCTATGCTTAACCAGTTTCTCGACGAAGATAGGCAGACAGCGCCGCTTGAGCTGTCGCTGATTGTTCATGAGGCGTCCGAGTCCGGCGACTGGCTTTCCCGCGAGCTTCTCGTGGAGATGGGAAGAGAGCTTGGACTGTCGGCGGCGACCGTAATCCGTAAACTTGGCGGATTCAAGGGTGAAGTTGTGCCGATAGTCTTAACGGGCAGCATTCTCCAGTCAGGCAGAAATTCACTGCTGCTGGAGGCATTAAGCAAGGAAGTAAAGGCGGAGAACCCGATTAGTACGCTTGTTATTCCTGAAATGGCTCCCGTATTCGGGGCGGTAATGCTGGCAATGGACCATGTTGATATTCCGGTAACGGAGCAAATGATCCGAAATTTCGAGAGATACGGAGGAGATCGCAAATGAAGAAGAGACAATTGAAAATAGCCGTAATCGGAGGAGGGTCTTCCTATACACCGGAGCTTATCGACGGTTTGATACGTTATCATGATATGTTTCCGGTCGCCGACCTGTATCTGGTGGACATTGAAGCAGGGGCGGAAAAACTGAAGGTTGTGGGCGATCTTGCCCAGCGGATGATCGATGCAAGCGGCAAGCCGATCAAGCTGCATTTGACGCTGGACCGCCGGGAGGCGATCCGCGGCGCTGATTTTGTAACGACTCAGATTCGTGTCGGAATGCTGGATGCGCGCTCAAGAGACGAGAAGATTCCGCTCGCCCATCATTTGATTGGCCAGGAAACGACCGGAGCCGGCGGCTTCGCCAAAGCGCTGCGCACGATCCCCGTCATTCTGGACATTTGCAAGGATATCGAGGAACTGGCTCCGGATGCGTTCATGATTAATTTTACCAATCCGGCCGGACTGGTTACCGAGGCCGTCTCCAAGTACTCTCGCGTGAAATCCGTCGGGCTCTGCAATCTGCCCATCAGCACCAAGATGCAAATTGCTGAACTCTACGGTGTGCCGCAGACGGAAATGTACATTGAGATCGTTGGAATCAATCATTTGCACTGGACCACCCGGGTTATGATCGACGGAAAGGAAATGACCGGCGATTTTCTCGACAAGCTATCCGGCGCCAAAGGAATATCTATGGCTAACATCCCCGATTTGGAATGGGATGCGGAATTTATTCAATCGCTGGGCGCGTTGCCCTGCGCCTACCATCGTTATTATTATATGAAGGAAGAGATGCTGCGCGAAATCATGGAGCATTATGAAGCTACAGGCAAGACCCGGGCGGATGAAGTGAAGGAAGTGGAGGCAGAGCTATTCGAACTATACAAGCAGCCGGCGCTGACTTCGAAGCCGCCTCAATTGGAGAAACGCGGAGGGGCCTATTATTCCGAAGCGGCTGTGCAATTGATGAAATCCATCTATAACGATACCGGCGATATTCAGACCGTCAACGTGCGCAACCAGGGCATTATCCCTTGTCTTCCCGACAATGTGGCCATTGAGGTTAACTGTGTCATCAAGTCCGACGGCCCGCATGCCTTGTCGCTCAGCCATCCGCTGCCTCCGCAGATTAGAGGATTGCTGCAAGTGGTGAAGGCCTACGAAGAGCTTACCGTAGAGGCGGCTGTCCACGGGGATTACGCCGCCGCTTTGCAGGCGCTGACCATTCATCCCTTGGTGGGCGACGAACAGACAGCCAAGGCGCTGTTGAATGACCTTCTGGAGCAGAACTCCGGCTTCTTGCCGCAATTCCAGGTTCGAAGCGGTCAGACTTTATGACAGCCTTATATTCAGCTGACTCGAGGCGCACCCGCAGGCAATGAAGCCATTGCCATTTGCCATCACAGATGATTACAAATGAACCGGCCGTCTTGGACCTGATCTTCTGGTCCAAGACGGCCGGTTGTTTAATCCTCTCGTAATTACAAAAGTTACGAAGTGTTTTTTCACCAGTTTTTTATCTATTTCGGCGATTGTAGTAACACTGACTGTTTCTTGATTCGTTCTATATAGAAGCGTTTTCCCCTGACATTTGGCGGGTATTGATAGCTTGAGGGCTGTTTAGCTAAAAAACCGAGAAGACTCCTTCCTCAATAGGGAGGAGATGAATCGGCGTTTTTGCACCTAAAGCGAACATATGTGCTATAATGGGAATATCCTACCGAAAGGAGTCCCCGTGGCATGTTAGTACATAAGGCTTACAAATATCGCATCTATCCGAACCCGAAACAACGTCAACTCATCCATCAAATGTTTGGCTGTTGCCGCTTTGTCTTCAATCATTTCTTAGTCGAGCATTTTGCATAATTCATATTTTGATTTAAAGTCAAAGTTAGGTTACAACGAAATCTCAGTGTTGTGAGAGTGGAGTGAAAAATAGACAGACGGACAGAATTTCAATGAATCGGAAGTTTTTAAGCGGCGTTCTGTACTCGTTGCTTCGCAATGGCAAGCGCAGAGGCAAGTAACACAATCGCATTTAAATATTGGTGAGTTGTCACTTTTTGAATCCCCCAGACGTGAAGCTGGTCTGCAGTTAAATAGGTCTTCATTCGAGAATTGCAGCGTTCTACACTGGTTCGTTTATTGTAAAGTTCCTTCCAGCCTCGGCTTTCCCGATGCGGTAGCGCATAACGCCGGAGATCCGTTTGACTGTTGATTTTAACCACCATTCCATAATTGGAGGACGAACAAGCGGCCATACCCAAAGGACAATCCACTTGACCTGTCGCATGTGGACAACGGAATTTTAAATGCACCTTTTCCTGTCCCCAATACGTCATGGGAAATCCCATCGAACAACAGGGCGTGCCTTTGCGGGTAATCCCCGCTGGCGGTTCCTTTTCATTCCGTGGATTCAGCGGAATAATGGCTTGCGCCTTGACGTTCCGGGCGGCCTCGTAGTTTTTTATTTGGTCGTAGCCCGCATCCAGCATGAAGAATTTCACTTTAGATTTCGCAGCGACAGTCGTCATGAGTGCAGGCCCTTCGTCTCCGTCGTTCACATGGGCAGAGGTCACCTTGAGCGCCATGGGAAGTTCACTTTTGGCATCGACGGCCAGATGCAACTTATAGCCAAACCACTTGACTTTGTTGCCAAAGGTGTCAAACTTGGCACCCCAGTTGGCATTGCCGGTGAGTTCACTTTTTCGCTTGGGTTCCTTTTTCTCGTAAGCGTGAATAGCGGCGCTGTCGATAGCGACATGAGTTCCGTCGATGATTCCAGCTTCTTGGCACTGAGTCACAAGATCCTCAAACAACTGCTTGGCAAGGCCTTTGCCAGTCAACTCGGCAAAGACTCGACTTAATGTAGAAATCGAAGGAGCGGGGATATCCAGTCGAAGCCCACATTGGTAACGGAAACGGAGGTCAAACTTTAGTCTGCGCGCTAGGCCGGTGAACGTATCGATATTCTCTAAAGGAGCTGCGAGTAGCGCGCGAAGAATGCCTTGACGACAGTGTCCGTCTGCTCCTCGGGGTGAGGGATTTCTCAATTCTCTTGCGTAAGGTCGCAGGTCCAAAGCGCTGAAAAAGATGGGCAATCGCTCTTTCGATTCGATTTTTTGAAGCTCTTCAAAGGAAAATAGACTTTCTTGGAGAATATACATAGTGACTTCACTCCCTTGGGTTTTCTCGTTTGGTCACTTGAAAACTTCTCCAAGTTGGGGTGAAGTCCTTTTTTATGCTCAAAATTGCTTTGTGTAACAAGGGCTTAGATTAATGCAAAATGCTCAGTCAAATGGAGCGAAACCTATGCGGCAACCGGTAAAGGGTTGTCCTATAACGCCTGTGCCACGCAGCTTCCTGCACTCAAACAGCAATTTGAATGGCTAAAATCGGTAGATAGCATTGCTCTGCAATCGGCGGTGCGAAACGTGGCAGACAGCTTTGAACGTTTCTTCAAGAAACAAAATCAGGCCCCACGCTTCAAAAGCCGCAAGCATCCTGTGCAAAGCTACACCACCAAATACACCAATGACAACATTGCGTTTAGCGGAAATCGATTGAAGCTTCCGAAGCTTAGCTGGCTTCGCTTTGCCAACTCCAGAGCGTGTGAAGGTCGCATTCTTTCGGCTACCCTGCGGCGAAATGCGGCAGGCAAGTATTTTGTATCCATCCTTTGCGAAGTGGAAATGAACCCTCTGCCACAGACCGATAAGGAGGTCGGCATTGACCTTGGACTCAAGGAATTTGCAGTCTGCTCGGATGGGGGGCGGGTTGCCAATCCTAAAGTGTTTCGCAAATATGAGCAAAAACTTGCATTTTGGCAACGCCGCATGGCTCGCCGTAACCAAGGGGGCTCCAATTGGCAGAAAGCCAAACAGAAGGTTGCCCAAATCCATGAAAAGATCGTGGGCAGCCGCCATGATTTTTTGCATCAACTCACCACGAAGCTGATTCGTGAAAATCAAACGATCAGCATCGAAAATCTGAGAGTGGCGAACATGCTCAAAAATCACCGGCTGGCCAAATCCATCGCCGATGCGTCGTGGGGTGAATTTGCCCGTCAGCTTGCGTATAAAGCGGAATGGTATGGGCGAACGGTGAAGGTAGTGGATACATTCGCTCCAACGAGCCAAAGGTGTCATGTATGCGGCACGATCCATCCCGAAGTAAAGAAATTATCTGTGCGAGAATGGACATGTCTATCATGCCATACCCATCATGATCGAGATGAAAATGCCGCACATAACATCAAAAGCCTTGGTGTTTAAACATCAAGACCACCGTTCCTTAAATATTTGGCTAAGGCATCATAAAACGGTGGGAATAGACCCGTACAGATGTTCCTTTGGAAAACTGCGGGAACCGCAGGGATCGCTTGGTATACGATTTTTCATGAGAAAATATCGATATAAATTCCCTTCAGTAGAAGGGATTACCCAAGAATCCCCCACTTCAAGTGTTAGCTAAGTGGGGGAACGTTCAAGAGAAGAACGGAAGAATCGCAGGTCAACGGCGATCTCGGCAATCTGCTGCTGTTCGAGGACGCCACAGCCCTAATGGTATCGAAGGATGCCTTGACGGCGGTCTTTGTATTGACGGTACCTTATCCCGATAATACGCAGGATGCGGAGAAGGTCACTGTTAAGCTGAAGAAGGTAAACGGGTACTGGAGAATCGATATGTCCCCGGATACCTTGTTCTAATAAAAGGGGAGGAAGAGGAGATTAGCTCAGAAGAGTTCTCAGATCGGCGGGGGTGAGAGTTCCGGCCAGCTTGCCGTTTCGGGTGATGAGAATGGAATCGTTCTGCTGCGCGGGATGGCGCTCCAGCAGCCGGGCCATAATCTCGGACGGATCGGACTCGATGTCCGCCGTCAGCAGATGAGTCTGTGCCTGTCCCAGCGCGGATTCGCGGTAAAATGAGTCGGCCCCGCTGCGGCCGGTCGCCCGCAGAAAGAACGGTTCGCTCATCAAGAGACCGACAGGGCGGTCGCCTTCATCGCAAATGACTATGCATTTGGACTCGGGATGCTCGAACATCAGGCGGATGGCCTCGCGGCATGTCTGCTGCTCCCGTAGGACCGGAGCCGATCTGAGCAGGGACGAGACACCGCGTGAGGGGGAGGCGGCTTGGGTGATTATCATGCTGGTTCATCCTTTCGTTAATGGATTGAGATGCCTGGATCACTCAGCAAGTATAGCCTCTCATTGTAAAATCCGCCCGCCCCATCCGTAAACGCCGCTTAAAATCTTCCGGAATGAAATGGAAATTTCATCAGGCTTATCCCCGAACGGCACCCGGCTATCATTCATTGCTCCGGATGCCGTCCTCCACCAGCGGGCGTTCGCTGTCCTGCGCTCCGGAAGAGTTCGCGCCGCCCGGACCTACAGCAACGATAGCCTGCTGCGGGCGGTAGGTGTCCCGTGACACCCGGACCCGCTCAACCGCTTCGCCCCCTACGAATTTGGTCCGGTAAGTCTCGACAATATAGCCGGTCCGGCCCTTCCGCAGCGTCCGGGACGCGCCTGGAGGGAGGGAAGAGTCGGTCACCGTCCGGCGTCCAGGAGCCAGGATCTCCACGGTTCGCGATTCCACGGAGTACGACACATTAGATGGAAAGGTTCCGAACAGCTTCACAGTCAGCGAACGTCCGCTGACGGCGGCTCTGATAAGCAGATAATGCCCGGTTGTGTTGCGGAACCGGAAATTGATGGACCCGCGCGAGAACGTGGCGTCCTGGCCCTTGGGCAAATAGTTGACCGGGAGAGAGTGATTGCGGCGCTCCACAATTTCAAGGCCCGTGCGCAGTACGGTATTGTACAGCGTGCTGGACACCTGGCAGATGCCGCCGCCGACGCCCGGCTGGAGCGTGCCGTTCACGATCACGGGCGCTTCACGGAAGCCGTACTCGTTCTCCGCTTTCTCGATCGCTCTGTCGTAGTCGAAGACAGCGCCGGGCGGGAGAAGCGTATCGTTCACCGCCTTGGCGGCCGATTCCACGTTATAGCTTCGTCCCGGTCCGCTGGAACCGAGCGAGGTGCTGAATTGCATAATTTTTCGCGTCACTCCCTGATCCTGCAGCGACTGCAGCGTCACGTCCGGCTGCGCCGTGCGGAGCGGCAGATCCGCAGCAAGTCCGGCAGTTTTCAGCGTATCCAGCCGGCTGAAATCCTTCGGAATGACACCCGAAAGCGTAAGCCCGGCGTGCGTCCAATCGATCCGGAGCGAAGTCCGGCCCGGTGTATACACAATCCGGTCATCCGCCGTAATCCGGCGGGTGGCGTCAACCGGATCTCCGAACGTGGAGCTTTCCCAGCCCGCATTCAGCCTGCTCCTCAGCGCTGTGTCCGTCCACCCGGCAGTCAGCGCCCAGTTTTTTTCGAACGAATAACGAGCTTTGGCGCGCTCACATACCCCGCCTTCCGATAACCGGTCCAATCCATTCAGAAACGATTTCGCCTGATAGGACACTCCAGCCTCTTTCAGGGTCAGGGTCAGGCTGGGTCCCTCCGTTTCACCGATCCGCAGAGTGAGTGGAACCGCCTCCAGCTCAGAGAGCTTTCGGTCAAGCTCACTCCGCACAGCCGCGATGTTCATTCTCCCGATGTCCCATCCAGCGAGCAGAGTCCCTTTCGGAACAGTCGCCTGCCCCGCATACAGCGCCACCCCTCCGTAGGCCAGCGCAGCCGCCAGAAGCAGAGCGCTCACGAATATCATAACGGCATGCACTTTTTTCATCGATATCCCCCTTGCCTTGCCTGTTTACAAAAAAAAGACAGCCCCAATCCGTATTCAGACGCGGAAAGCGCTCCAAAAGGGTTACACATCCGCTGCGCTCTGCCGATAAAGGGTAGTGAAAGGCGGATCGGCCCTCTACAAGCATATGCGCCCCTTCCTGAACTCCTTCATAAAACTTTCGGGTACTCAAGCAGTTACGGATTTGTTACAATAGATACGTTGCGGAATTATTGCTGTTTATGGAAATCCGCTGGAAATATTGTCGCAAGCCGCGGCGGATAATGTCAGAACCGGGAAGTGATCAGATGATCGAAATGCAGGATGTTTGGAAGACGTACCCTAACGGGACTCACGCACTTCAAGGAGTATCGGTCAAAATCGACCGCAACGAATTCGTATATATCGTCGGTCCGTCCGGAGCCGGCAAATCGACGTTCATGAAATTGATCTATAGAGAGGAAACGCCGACCAAGGGGCAAATCTCCGTGGGCGGATTCAATATCGGTAAGCTGAAGCCGCGCAAAATCCCTTATGTCCGCCGCAACATCGGCGTCGTGTTTCAGGATTTCCGGCTGCTGCCGAAGCTGACGGCCTTCGAGAACGTCGCCTTCGCAATGGAGGTCATCGAAGCGCCGAAGAAGCAGATCAAGAAACGGGTCAATGAGGTGCTCGACCTCGTGGGACTGCGCAACAAAGCAAACCGTGAGCCTTCCCAGCTCTCCGGCGGGGAGCAGCAGCGCATTGCCATTGCCCGGGCCATTGTGAACAATCCGTCGGTTATTGTGGCGGACGAGCCCACAGGCAACCTGGACCCCGAGACGTCATGGGGGATTATGCAGCTGCTGGACGAGATCAATTTTCGCGGCACGACGATCGTGATGGCGACCCATAACCGCGATATTGTCAACAAGATGCGCAAGCGGGTGCTGGCCATCGAGCACGGGCAGATTGTCAGAGACCAGCTGAGAGGGGAGTACGGGTATGAGTTTTAAAACCTTCTTGCGTCATGTGCGGGAAGGCTTCAAGAACGTATTCCGCAACGGGTGGATGTCGGTGGCTTCCATCACGTCCATTGTGGTTTCGCTGCTTGTGCTGGGTGTCTTCATCCTTCTTGTACTAAATGTCAATTCACTCGCGGACAAGGCGGACAGCCAGGTCCAGATCACCGTACATCTGACGCTGGAGACGACTCAGGCGCTCCGCGATACGCTCCAGAACGAAATCGGCAGCATGCCCGAGGTCAGCAAGATCGAGTTCATCTCCAAGGAGCAGGGGCTCGAGGATCTGCGCAAGGATTTGGGGCCTGATGCCGACAGCATTCTGGAGGGCTTCGACAAAGATAACAACCCGCTGAACGACGCCTTCCGGGTGGAGGTTGTGGAGCCGACGACCGTGCCTTTTGTGGCGAAGAAGATCGAGGCCCTCAACGACACCCATCCCGAGAAGCCGATCTATAAAGTGAAGTACGGACAAGGCGCCATCGAGACCCTGTTCAAAGTTACGAGAACCATCCGCAACATCGGATTCGTGTTCGTGGCGGGACTGGCGGTCGTGTCCATGTTCCTTATTTCCAATACGATCCGGGTCACCATCCTGGCCCGCCGCAAGGAAATCGGCATTATGAAGCTCGTTGGGGCTACCAACGCTTTTATCAGGTGGCCGTTCTTCGTGGAGGGCGCGCTGATCGGACTGATCGGCTCGCTGATTACCGTAGGCATTCTCTATGCCGGATACTCCGGCTTGAACTCGTCAGTTGCGGGCGACCCGCTGATGGGCTGGAACCTCATTCCTTTCGAGAAGATCTGGGTGCTGCTGAGCGGACTGCTTGTCGGTCTCGGCGTGCTGATCGGCATTTGGGGAAGCGTCGTATCCATCCGCAAGTCGCTGAAGGTATAAGGATTATTAGAAATGTTACTTTTGAATAAAAGGACGGGGAACGCGAGTTGAAAAAGATAGCCGCCGGATTAGCCTTACTGCTGTTGTCCGCCGTTATGTTCCAGCCCTCTGAAGGATATGCCAGCAAAACGAGCATCACCGAAATCGACAAGCAGCTGAAGGCGCTGCAGCAGAGTGCCAAGGACGCCAAAGCCCAGCAGGAAAAAGCAGCCGCCCAGGGCCAGGAGGCTCAGCATTACAAGAACAAGACCACACAGAATCTGCAGGTTGTGCTCGGCCAGATCGAGCTGGTGAAGGGTGAAATGACCCAGATCTCCACCAAGATTGACAATACCGAGAAATCGCTGAAGACGACGGCGGCCGAGCTGGACGCTGCGCAGGAACGGGTCGAATCCCGCCAGAAACTGATTGAGTCCCGGGTGCGTCTTATGTATACGGACGGTACGGTGTCCTATCTGGATGTCCTGCTCTCTTCGACAAGCTTCTCCGACTTTCTGACCCGCGCCGACTCTCTGAAGACGATCGTGGATCAGGACCAGGATCTGCTGGAGCAGCACAAGCGGGACGAAGCGACTGTAACAGCCAAGAAGAAGGAACTGGAAGGGCAGTACGCGCTGGCCAAGCAGCTGTACACCGATCTGGAATCCCAGCGCAGCGTCCTGAAGGATAAGGAAGCCGAGAAGCAGGAACTGATCGCTTACTACGATAAGGCGATCGATGACGCCGAGGATATCACTCAGGAGCAGAACGCCAAGCTTGTTCAGCTCGCGAGCCAGCGCGCGGCGCTTGAAGAGCAGAAGGACAAGATCAAAGCGGAGGAAGCGGCTCGCAGAGCGGCTGCTGCCAAAGCGGCAGCGGCCAAACGCGCGGCGGAAGAGGCCGCACGCAAGGAGGCCGCCGCCAAGGCAGCCGCTGCTAAGGCAGCGGAAGCGCAGACGGTGGCCAGTTCCTCCGATGATGAAGCGGAGCATGGCGGCGATGACAACAGCGGCACTTACGCAAGCGGCAGCGGCCCGCTGCTGCTGCCTGTCGGCCAGGCGCGGATTTCGTCGCCGTACGGCTACCGGATCCATCCGGTGACAGGCGTGCGCAAGCTGCATACCGGCGTCGACTTCGCCGTGCCGCAGGGCACGAATATCCACGCCGCGGAAGCCGGTACGGTTATCGTGGCGGAATGGTGGAGCGGCTACGGCTACACGGTGGTGATTGACCACGGAGGCGGCATGTGGACGCTGTACGGACATATCCGCGAAGGCGGCATCAAGGTCAGCGTGGGCGACCGCGTGGAACGCGGCCAGACCATTGCGGAATCGGGCGCGACCGGACGGGTGACGGGTCCGCATCTGCACTTTGAGGTGCGGATCGACGGAACGCCGGTCGACCCTATGGACTATCTGTAATTTGACGGCCCCATAAATATTATGGGGCCGTGCGGCATATACTGGAAGTCATACCGATCTCTGCGGGATTGACCTACAGACCGGCGGGATGGACAAGAAGGGACGGTGAAGGCTTCATGTTAAAGAAGAGTACGGCGGCCATCATGATTGTTGCCGCCCTCCTGTGCGGCAGCCTGCTGACGCTCGCTGCGACCGGCACAATCTTTACGGGACAAGCCGTTGGAGAGAGCGCGGCGCCGGCGGCAGCAGCCGGAGGCGGACTGAAGCAGAGCGAAGCGAACAAGCTGGGCACGGCGCTCACTCTGATTGAAGGGAATTATTACAAGGATGTGGACCGCAGCAAGCTGATCGACGGAGCCGTGAACGGCATGATGGAGGCGCTCGGCGATCCATATTCCAACTATATGGCCAAGGAGACGGCCCAGCAGTTTGAAGAGAGCATTGAAGGCTCCTTCAGCGGCATCGGCGCCGAGGTCGCCTCGGATAACGGCAAGGTAGTTGTCGTGTCGCCGATTAAAGGTTCTCCTGCGGAGAAGGCCGGCATTCAGGCGAAGGACGTTATCGTCTCGGTGAACGGGGAATCCTTGCAGGGGCTCGACCTGAACGATGCGGTCGCCAAGATCCGCGGACCGAAGGGCAGCACGGCAACGCTCGTCGTTCAGCGGTCCGGCTCATCGCAGCCAATGACCTTCAATATCAAGCGCGATGACGTCAAGCTGGAGACGGTGTATGCCAAGATGGAGAACGGAGGCGTTGGCGTCATCGAGATTACGCAGTTCTCGATGAACACAGCAGACCGTTTCAAGGAAGAACTGTCCAAGCTGGAGAAGCAGGGCATGAAAGGACTCGTGATCGACGTCCGCAACGATCCCGGCGGCGTGCTGCCGGTCGTAATTGAAATTGCCGAGCAGTTCGTGCCGAAGGGCAAGACCATCGTTCAGGTGGAGAACAAGGCGAAAGAGCGCGAGGAGACGAATTCCAAGGGCAGCGGCAAGGATTACCCGGTCGCTGTGCTCATGAACAAGGGCAGCGCCAGCGCTTCCGAAATTCTCGCAGGCGCCCTGCAGCAGTCGGCGGGAGCGAAGCTGATCGGCGAGAACTCCTTCGGCAAAGGCACGGTGCAGACGAGCTTTGAGAAGCAGCTCGGCGACGGCAGTCTGCTGAAGATCACGATTGCCAAGTGGCTGACACCGGACGGCAGCTGGATTCACGGCAAGGGCATCAAGCCGGATATCGCGGTGGCGCAGCCGGATTATTTCTCGGTGTCGCCGATCAACAAGAGCGTGACACTGCAGTATAACAGCAACAGCTCCGATGTGAAGAGCGCGCAGATCATGCTGGCGGGACTCGGCTACAAGCCGGGCCGCAAGGACGGATATTTCGACACCGCGACCAAGGAAGCGGTCAAGAAATTCCAGAGCGCGTCGAAGCTGACAGTTACCGGCGCTATTGACGCCAAGACGGCAGAAGCGCTGGAGACCGCTCTGATCAAGGCAATTCAGAGCCCGGTTAACGACAATCAGCGTAATCGGGGCATTGAAGAGATCCGCAAGGAAATCGCAGCGAAATAACGTTCAGGCTGCAGCAAGCCTGCGGCTTATAAGACGGCCTCCCCTTCTACAGGCAGAAGGGAGGCCGTCTTTTTTGCGCGGAAGGAAGGACATAGCGGTTCGCCCGGTGAATTGCTAGAGGGGAGAGAGTGGAAGAAAGCGCCTGTTTTTTTCTGACCGGGAGGCCTGTCTTTGTTCTCCCGATTCCTTTAGAATAGATAAAGAACCCGCACTTCAAGGTGCGGCAGCCCAAAGGAGCGTGACGATCGGTTTGAATGATCTGCTGGATCTGCTGGCAAGCTTGGGGAATGCCGCGTTGCATATGCTGACGCAGCCTTTTTATTATATCGCCGTGTTGTTTCTGTTTCTGTATTACCGCAGACAGACGCTGCAGGAGCGCAGGCTTATTCATGTGAAGCTGCATGCGGCGGGCAGCGAAGTATGGCGCGCACTCTGGAGCGGCCTGGTTGTGGGCCTTGCGGTGTCGGCGGCCGCCATTGCGCTTGGCGTTTCGGTATCCACTCCGGGGGTTCTCTGCATTTGGGCGGTAAGCCTGCTGCTGCTCCTGATTCGGGTGCGGTATTTCTGCTTCGCATATACGATCGGACTTCTCGGGGTCCTTCAATACATACTCTCCTGGCTGCCGGATTTCCGTCCTGCCGGATTTTGGGGCGAGACCATCATGGCGGTCAGAGGTCTGGATATTCCCGCCCTGCTCGTGCTGGCAGGCATCCTGCATCTGGCGGAAGCGCTTCTCGCCAGATGGCAGGGCCGGGGGCTGGCGACGCCGCTCTTTCTGGACGGCAAGCGCGGCCGGGTTGTGGGCGGCTACCGGTTGGAGGCGTTCTGGCCGCTTCCGCTGTTCCTGCTGATTCCGGCAGGCGGTCATGCGGCAGCGCTGCCTTGGCACAGCCTTCTGGGCGGCGGCCTCGGCATCGTATCGCTGCCCGTGGTCATCGGGTTCAGCGAGTGGACAACGAGCATGCTGCCGGGCCGCAAGAGCGCCCGCGTCTCAGGACGGCTGCTGCTGTATGCCGCCGTCCTGACCGGTCTCGCGCTGCTCGCGGACTGGTGGAGCCCGCTCACGCTCCCGGCGGCGCTCGCCGCTCTGCTGCTGCACGAAGGCCTGGTCTGGTACGGCGCTCTTGAGGAGCGCCGGGGCAGTCCCTTCTTCGTGCATCCGGATGCCGGCCTCATGGTGATGGCCGTGCTGCCGGGCAGTCCCGCGCATGAGCTGGGCATTCTGCCCGGCGAGGTGCTGCTCAAGGTCAACGGTCAGGCGTTGACCGGACAGGCGCAGCAGCTGCATGAGGCGCTGCGCCGGAGTCCCGCGTTCTGCAAGCTGGAGGTGCAGAACGCGGCGGGCGAGAGCAAATATTTGCAGCGCGCCATTTACGACGGCGACCATCATCTGCTGGGCGTCATTCTGGCTCCCCAGCCGGATGAGGACACGACCGTGCCGGAGAAGCCGGCGGGACTCATCGGCATCGCGGGCCTGAAGACGGGCGCGCGCCGGAAGCGGCAGGGGGCGGAAGAGCTTCCGCCCCGGATGCACTCGGCGGCCCGGATGCTGGAGCCGGTGCAAGCTCCTCCGCCCGAGCCGGAGCTGCCTGCTGCGGGTGAGCGCCAAGGCCCGGCACCCGGAGCGGGCAGCCCGGAATCGGCGAAGGGCTGAAGGCTAAGGGCTGCCGAGCGGCAAGAGCGGCAGGCCGGAGCCACTGGCCAGTCACTAGCCGAGTCACTAGCCGCCCGGAGTCGCTATCCGTGCCGTCTCAGGCTCGTCCTAAGCCGCAAGCAGAGACTTCATTCTCAGAACCAATCCTCAGATTAAATTGGCCAAGGTACTGGCTCCGATACTAGCTCCGATACGATCACAAGAAAGCCCGGATTTCCGTATCCACTTACGGAAATCCGGGCTTTCTGCCGCGCAGACAGGGCCGTGCCTCAACATGAACGTCTCAAGCAGCGCCGGAATTGCATTGGCCTCCGTAGCACGGATGCATGGATGCAGCGGGGAATGCCAGTGAGGAAGGCAGCGAGGAGTACATGTGCGTTTCCCCGCCTATGAATCCATCAGGTTCGTGACGGGATACTGCCTTTGCCTAATCTCCCGAATGTCTCTAAGGGGAGGCAGGCCGAACAGCCGCCGGTATTCACGGTTGAACTGGGTCGGGCTTTCATAGCCGACCTCCCGCGCTGCGCTCGTGGCATCCATCGCTTCGCTAAGCATCAGGCGCCTGGCTTCCTGCAGGCGAATGCTTTTTTGATATTGCAGCGGCCCCAGTGTTGTGACCTCTTTAAATTTATGGTGAAGTCCCGAGATGCTCATGTTGCTCATCCTGGCCAATTCGGCAACCGTGAACGAGCTGGCGTAATTGTCCCTGATCCAGCCGATTGCTTTGCCAATTCCGTCTCTCTGCTGAGTGAAGAAGGTCATCTGTAGAAAAAGATGGCCGCTGCATCCCGTCAACAGATGGTAGATCATTTCACGTTTAATCAGATTCCCCAGAAAGACAGCGTCTTGATGCCGGTCGGGCAGTTTCATCAAACGGATGAACGCATCGAGCAGAGCGGAGTTGCTCTTGCCGACAAATGCCGCTTTATGCGCCTGGGTTCGCTTGGGCTTGTCAGCGATTCCGGCCTCCATAATTACCGAAGCAATCTCCTGTGTGGACAGATCGACGCGAAGACCGATGTAGGGGGACTCTGATGTGGCGTGAACGGTCTGTCCGGATGCAGGCATATCGATCAATGAGGTCACATAATCTCCCGCATGATAATAGATGATATCCTGGCCCAGATAGAGTTTCTTGCTTCCTTGCAGAATAAGGCAAAAGGAAGGTGTCAATACGCCATGTCTCAGCATGGTTGGACTGCTGCGCTTCACAATCGAAAGAAAAGGCAGCATCGTCGAATTATGGCCTTCTCTGATTTCCTTTTTTATCACCATGTTGAGCAAATCACCTAGCTTCTCCTGATCCGCCAGATCAGTCCCGGCATCTTCGCCTCCGGCAGGTCTCCCCTTGTTCTCCGGCAATGGTTCCACCCCGCTCTCATTAGCCCCACTATTTAATATCTGAAGCATAACATGTGCAATGAATGATAATATACCTTTTTGCAGTTCCAGGCAATAATCGGGCAGGAATGGCCTACTTCGCACGGGGGATGGCAGAGATAATAGGACTTGAGTCTTTGAGTCATAACCCGAAAGGAAGATTGAGATGCAGTCCACTAAATCGATCATGTTAACCATCATTGTTGCTTGCCAGCTTATGGTTGTGCTGGATTCGTCCGTTATGGTTACCGCGCTGCCCGAAATTGGCCGGACCCTTCATCTGACGACCGCCAACCTGACCTGGGTGCAGAACGCCTATATTTTAGCCTATGGAGGCTTCATGCTGCTGGGTGCCAGGGCGGGGGACATCATGGGCAGAAGAAGGATATTCCGTGCAGGAATTGCGTTATTTACGGTTGCTTCCCTGCTCGCAGGGATGGCACAATCCGCCGAATTTCTCCTGGCAGCAAGAGCTCTGCAAGGACTGGCGGCAGCGATGGCGACCCCGTCCACATTGGCCCTGCTGTCTGTGAGCTTTGTGGAGACGAAAGAACGGTCACGAGCCATCGCCATCTACAGCGCGGTGTCCGGGGGAGGCGGCAGCGTCGGCTTGATTCTGGGTGGAATGCTGACCGAGTGGATTTCCTGGCGGGTTGGAATGTTTATCAACGTCCCCATAGGAATTGCCCTGCTGATCATCATCCCGAAATATTTGCAGGAGACGCAGAAGAGAACAGGACATTTCGATTTGCTCGGTGCCGTACTGTCCGTTACCGGCATGACTTCTTTGGTATTTGGATTTGTTCAGGCGGCCGCCGCCGGATGGCATCATACCGTCACTTTGGCGCCTTTGGCAGCAGGCATCGTCTTGATGGCAGGATTTGTTGCGGTGGAAGCCCGGGCGAAAGAGCCGATCATACCGCTTCGTCTATTTAGCAGCCGTGAGCGCTCCGGGGCTTATCTTGGAAGATTTTTGTTCATATGCGGCAATTTCTCGTTATTCTTCTTTATCCCGCAATTCCTGCAGAACGTTCTCGGTTTCAGCTCCTTTGAATCCGGCCTTGCCTTTGTGCCTTTCACGGGTGTGCAGTTCGGGATGATGTATGTGATGCCATGGCTGGTGTCCAGATTCGGAAGTGTAAAAATACTCATATCCGGGCTGGTCATCGCCATTCTCGGTACAATATGGTGCAGCCAAATTTCAACCGGAACTTCATTCTTCCCGAATATGTTCCTCCCGTTAATCTTGATGGGCATCGGTGCGGGAATGGTATTTCAGCCGCTTACCGCCTTTGGCCTGACAGACGTAGATCCGGGCGACTCGGGCGCGGCTTCCGGCTTAATCAATGTTGCGCACCAAATCGGGGCTTCGATGGGACTGGCTGTCCTGAGTACGGTCTTTGAATCTGTATACCGGTCCTCATCGCCTTCTGCGGAGCAGTTCGCCCACGCCGCTTCGATTGCTGTAACCGGTTCGGCAGTCTTTTTGACAACGGCTCTGCTTGTAACTCTTCTCATGCTGTTCCGGCCCGCCGCGAAGCTGCGGAGCGAATGACCGTTCCCCAAGCATGAGGCTGCGCCGGCCGGTCCATGTATTCTCTATTGCGGTGAAAAAGGGCGCGTCGCCGCTTCCCATTTTTCCGATAACCCGCCTCAACGCCCGTTCTTCAAATAAAAAATCGCGATCTGCGTCCGGTCCCGCAGCTCCAGCTTGCTCAAAATTTCGGTTATGTAGTTCTTGACCGTTCCTTCGCTCAGAAACAGGGAGGCGGCGATTTCTTTGTTGGTATGCCCTTCCGCGATCAGCGACACGACCGCCTGCTCCGTCTGCGTCAGGCCATAGGATTCCAGCGGGCGGGCAGGCGCCGCGGCGGGCGCCGGCGGCTGCAGAAGGCCGGTCAGCTTGCGCGCGATGTCGGGATGGATCAGCATGCTGCCGGCATGCACTGTCTTGATTCCCTGGATGATCCGGTCCGGGGGAATATTCTTGAGCAGATAGCCGCTGGCTCCGCCTCTCAGCGCTTCGATGATATATTCGTCGTCGTCGAAGGTGGTCAGCATCAGCACCGAGGTCTGGGGAAATTGCGCGCGGATCTGCCGGGTTCCCTCTACGCCATCCACGCCGGGCATCCGAATGTCCATCAGCACCACATCCGCTTCCGTTCCGTCGCCAAGCAGCTTCAGCGCTTCGCCTCCGTCGCCGGCCGTTCCGGTCACCTCAAGCTCCCCGTCAAGGCCCAGCAGCACCTTCAGGCTCTCCCGGATGAACGAATCGTCATCGACAATCATGACTTTAATCAAGCAAGCCACACTCCTTTATGTAGAACTCTTATAGCATTACATCACTTCATTCTGCTTATAGACCGGAATCCGCGTGATGACGGTGAACGGATAGGCCGCCACGATTTCGAGACTGCCGCCGATAAGGCGGGTGCGCTCGTCCATGCCCTGGAGTCCCATTCCGCCGTTCGGCCGGGAATCGCAGGGGGCTCCGGTCTCCGGCACGCTGCCGTTATTCCAGACTTCCAGGACGACTTCGGCCTCCCGGTAAAAAAGCCGGATGCCAACCTCGGTTGCATGTCCGTGCCGCAGCCCGTTCGTTATGGCTTCCTTTGCATTTTTGTACAGGACGACCTGCTGGCTCGGATAGAGCGGATACGGCGTACCTTCCACATCGTAAGAGGTGCGGATGCCGGTGTCGCGTCCCGTTACTTCAAGCAGGAGGTCCAGGGCATATGCGCCTTCAAGACGGGGCTCCCGGCCGATGCGCCTTACTGCGGTCCGCAGTTCGTCCATGGCCTCCGCCAACTGGTCGCGCACCTGGTACATCATCGACAGGCCTGCTTCCGGTGCGGACGGAAAGGTATGCAGCGCGGCTTCCATCATCATTTTGACCCGGATCAGCCGGTGTCCGATGTCGTCGTGAATTTGCCGGCCGATGCGCACCCGCTCTTCGGACTGGGCGGCGGTTTCGACCTGGGCGGTGAACTGGAGCAGCCGGCTGCGCGCTTCATCCAGCTCGAAATGCTTCCTGCGCAGCTCATCGTAGAGCATCATCATCTCCTCCTGCCCCCGGCTGGCGGCAGCGAGCTGCAGACACAGCACAGCGGAAGTCAGGAAGCCCAGGTTGATCCAGGCGCGTTCCAGCGGATCAGCATGCAGGAATACTGCGTTTAGGGCGGCCAGATGAGCGGCGCCAAGCAGCAAATACACCGGCCGGAAGCGCATGCGGGAGTAGACGAGCAGCGAGGACAGGGAAGGGAACACCATCAGGCTGCCGTAGCGGCTGCACAGCCAGACGGAATACAGCATTTCCGCTGCGGCGGCTGCCGGGACGAAGCGTTCCGGCAGCCGGCCCCCCATTGTCGCAATAAGCAGAAGGATCAGCAAATGCAGTGTAAAGAGTCCATAGTCGGTATACTCTCCGATATACATGAAGAGAAAAGCGGGCACGACGATCAGGCCGTACCGGAGAAAGCTAAGAGGTTTGTTCAAATCTCAATCTCCCACCCTTTTTGAACGACAAGAATAAATAAGCTGTCCGCTTCATCAAGTCTTCTTCGCCAAACGCACGGCGTTTACCCGAACGAGCAGGCTAGTGAGCCATGACTTGCTGCTCTTTATAGCATACCATGACCCGGCCTTTTGCGAAGAGATGACTTAAGTCACCTCCCCTTCATGACCTTCCGTACCTTCGCGGCAGAACGCGGTGTCGTACAATACAGACATGAAGCATATGAGATGGGAGAGTTGACAATGGCACTTGCAGAACTGACCGATGTGGTGAAACGATATGACAGCAAGCTGACGGTGGATCATGTGAACCTGAGCATTCAGGAAGGAGAAATTTTCGGGCTTCTCGGTCCGAACGGTGCGGGCAAGAGCACCACGATCAGCATGCTCTGCGGCCTGCTGAAGCTGGATGGAGGCAGCATTGCCGTCGATGGAGTTTCGGTGGAGAAGCAGCCGCTTGAGGTGAAGAAGAGAATCGGGCTGGTCCCGCAGGACCTGGCCCTGTATGAGAATATGACAGCGGAGGAGAACGCCATGTTCTTCGGCAAGCTGTACGGCCTTCGCGGCAGGCTGCTGAAGGAGCGGGTCTACGAGGCGCTGGCTTTTACCGGTCTGTCGGACCGGGCGAAGGATAAGCCGTCCACCTTCTCCGGGGGGATGAAGCGTCGCCTGAATATCGCCTGCGCGATCATGCACCGCCCTAAGCTGATCATCATGGATGAGCCGACTGTCGGAATTGATCCTCAATCGCGGAATCATATTCTCGAATCGGTCAAGACGCTGAACAAGATGGGATCGACCGTCATCTATACAAGCCACTATATGGAGGAAGTCGAAGCGATCTGCGACCGGGTGGCGATTATGGATAAAGGCCATATTATCGCTTGCGGAACGGAGGGGGAGCTTAGAGAACGGGTATCCCATGTGGAGAGAATCGTCATCAGAGCCGGCAATATCACACCCGAACTGCTCGGTGAGCTTGGGCGGCATCCCCGTATCACCCGGGTGGAGACGGAGGATGATAAGGTCAGCCTGTCCTTGCCTTCCTCTCAAAGCGAGCTGCAGGATATTCTGTATATTTTCGCCAAGCACGAGGGCGTCATTCAATCGCTGCAGATCGAAGAGCCCGACCTTGAGACGCTGTTCCTCAGCCTGACGGGCCGGACGCTGCGGGATTAGGAGGAGAAGAAGAATGTCAAATATATGGACGATTGCCAAGTTCGAGCTTCAGCGGCAGTTCCGCTCCCGGGCGATGGTTATCAATCAGTTTCTGCTGCCGATCATCTTGATCTTCCTGCTCGGAACGGCGCTGTCGGGCGTGGTCGGACAGGGGAAGGACATCACGATTGATCCGGTGCATGTCGCCATTGTCGACGCCGCCGGGTCCCAGGCCGTGCAGTCACAGCTTGTGGCTGAACTGCTGAAAGCGCCGGAAGCGGCGAAGGTGATTATTCCCGAAACGGTGAAGAGCCGTTCGGAGGCGGAAGAGGCGGTGCGTGCGGGCAAATACGGATACGCCGTTGTGGTGCCGGCCGGATTCGATCAGCAGGTGAAGAGCGGGAAGGATGCCAAACTTGAATATATCCTGGGCAAGGACCGGACCGACAATATGGTAGCAGGAACTGTATTCGACAACTTCCTGAGCCAGATCAACTACTCCCAGGCGGCGGCCCTCACACTTGGACCGGCAGCTGTCCCGGCTTCTGCGGCAGACGGCGGAGCGGAGTCCGCGGTCGTCGGAAAATTGAATGATAAAGGGCGGTCTTATACCGCCTCGCAATATTACGCGGCCTCAATGCTGATCATGTTCCTGCTGACCTGCGGACAGACAATGATCAGCAGCTTATACAGCGAGAAGGATAACCATACGCTGTTCAGACTGAATTCCATGCCGTTGAAGGGCAGCGAGCTGTTCATGGGCAAAATGCTGGGCATGGGTCTGATCTCGGTGGTGCAGAGTGCGGTAATCATTATCGCGACCCATTTTTTGTTCGGCGTCTATTGGGGCAACCGTCCGCTCGCGCTGGCGCTGGTCTGCCTGCTCGTCATCCTGATTTCCCTGATGCTGTCGGTGGTTATTGCGATGACGGCTTCCAATGCGGCGACGGCCCGCAACATCTCCATGATCCTGACGGTGCTGATGACCTTCATCAGCGGCGGCATGACCCAGCTTCCGGATTCCTGGGTGAATACGGGCGGTGCTTTTTCCGTCAATCATTGGGGCATGAAGGGAATTCTGAAAATGATGCTGGAGTCTCCCTGGGCGCAAATATCGGGCAGCATCGGCATGCTGGCGGCTATAAGCGGCGGGCTTCTGTGCATTGCCTTCATCTCTTATCGAAAGGTGGGTTATCATGCGTAACATTTGGACGATAGCTGTAAATCTGGTGAGACGGATGATCGGCCAGCGCAGAGGTCTGATGACATATCTGATTATTCCATGCATTATTATATCCGTCATTATCTCCCTGACCGGCAATGACGGCTCTGGCAAGGATGCGGTGCTGTACAGCAATCTCGATACCGGACCGGCGGGCGCCCATGTCATTGCGGAGCTGGAGAAGACAGGGGATTATCGCCTCGTGAAGCAGAACGGCGGGCAGGAGGTCAAGCAAGGGATTATCGACGAAAAGGGGCAGGCGGGCCTCATCATCCCGGCCGATTATACGGCGAAGCTGCTTGCCGGCGGGCAGTCCCAGATTCAGATCTATGAGCTCAAGGCATCCGAAACGTCCGTTACGCTGAAAATGAAAGCCTCGGAGCTGGGGGACCGCCTCCGCGTACTCGCCTCCGCCGCAAGCCAGGCTTCGGGAGGCACGGCGGAAGTCCGCCTGGCGTCGGTGCTTGAGCAGGCCGGCAAACATCAGGTGGGCAGCGTCCGTACCGACTACAATTTGTATCCGCGCACCGGAATGGATACGGTGACCGGGTTTATGCTGATGTTCCTCATGGCGATGGTTACCAGCTCCGTATCCTTCATCATGGATGACCGCAAGCAGCGGACCATGATGCGCATGTACAGCGCTCCGGTCCGCTCCTATGAAATTGCGATCGGCAATTTCCTGGGCAGCCTCACGGTCGGTATCATCCAGGTCGCAGCAGTGCTTGCAATTGCCCGCTTCGGACTGGGGTACAATTTCGGCGTGCCGATGTCGATCTATTTCCTGGCCCTTGCCGGATTCATGCTGGTGTCCATGGGACTCGCCAGCACGGCGGCCGGACTGATCCGCAACCCGAACAACACGGGCATGCTCAACGCGCTGATTCTGACGCCGACCTGCATGCTGGGCGGCTGCTTCTGGCCGATCTCGATCATGCCCGATTACATGCAGAAAGCCGCGAATTTCGTCCCCCAGAAATGGGCGATCGAAGCCGCCGAGCTGGCCGCGACGGGCAGCGGCTGGAGCGAGCTGTGGCTGCCCTTCGCCGTGCTCGGTCTGATGGCTGCCGTTCTGCTGGCCATCGGCTCGGCCATCCTGCGTCCCAGCGAGGCAGCCATTTGACGACAGATGCTCAGGCGGCTCCCGTTACAGCTTCTCCGCCGTGAGCAGATACGTAACTTCAATCTTCCAGGCGCCATCCTGCAGCTTATGCAGGACGGTAACGGAGGTGGAGCGGTTGTCCTGGAAATCAGGCCCCTTCACCTTCTTCGTCGTCTGAGCGGCATACACGACGGCTTCGTCTGCGGAATATTTAATGATTTTGGCGGAATCCAGCGTGTAGGACAGATCGTAGAGCTTGAAGACCTGGCTGTAGGATTCCTTGGACATTTCATATGCCGGGGAGTCCGGATCGACATCTGCCAGCACGGCATCCAGGTTCTCGGCATTGCTGTTCTTGAAGTTGTTCCGGATTACCGTCATGATGGCGTCAGCGTCCCCTTGCGGCACCGCCGGAGCCGCGTTCAGCTCATCCTGGGCAAGCTGGTACTTCACACCGGTAATTTGCAGGCTGCTGATCTTCCAGCTGCCTCCGGCCTTCTTCAGTTGATACACATATTCAGCCGTTTCATCCGGCAGGAACGGTCCATCTGTTGTATGGCAGGATTCGACAGTCTGCACCGTCGCTTCATCCGCGCCCAGCTTCACAATATCCAGCTTATCGACAGACAGGCTCTGATCATAGGTCGCCATCTGTTTCTTGATCTGCGGACCGATGGAGGCCAGCGGCGAATCCGAAGCGATCAGGCTCATAATTCCGTCGTAATCCTCCCACTATAAATTAATAAAATCTCTTGTTTACTCACTCTTTCTCGGATTTTCACTCATTGACAGATCGAGAGATGGAGAAGTCATGTAAGGATGACATTATTTTCTGGAGGAGCCGGTGGCGGGAATAGAGGTCGGGGGATTATTTCCAACCCTTAGATAATTCCTCTGATCGCACCTTGGATATCCACACCTTCTTTTGACGGCTTACCCTCCCATGTCACGCTGGGTCTTAGCCCTTACATTCCTTCGTTCTGCCTCTCAAAAGGTGGACGCCGTTTCTTGCTCCTTTACAGGGTCGTTGCCCTTATGGAATAATTCCTACGGCTGCTCCGTGCTTCCGTTGTCTTGGCTCATTCCGGTCCGGCGGTAAACATGAATTCGGTTTGGCTTAAGCTGCCATCTGTAACTGAGCCTGACGCACCGGCCCTAACACGTCGTTTGCGTTGTACGGAACCTGCTTGGTTCCGAGCGTATGAAGCACGCGAATGAGCTTCCCACACAAGGCTACAAGGGATTGCTTTTTCTTGAGCGGATTTTGACTTCGCTTGGTGAAATACTGGTGCAGTGCCTTAAACTCGGCGTTCTTTGCCACCATGGGCATCACCGCCCGGAACAGCAGCGCCCTTAGGCGTGCGCGTCCACGTTTAGTAATACTGGATTTGCCCTTTTTCTTTCCCGAACTGTTCTCCTTGAGGTTTAGTCCGGCGAGCCGAATAATCTGCTGTCCATGCTCGTAACCGCTCAGATCCCCGACTTCGGCGAGAAACCCTGCCAACGTAACTACGGCTACGCCCGGAACGGTAAGCATCTCTTTCGTTCCCGGAATTTGAGCAAGGAGACGTTCCACCTCGGCCAGAATCTCTTCGAGTTGTCTGGCGAACATCTCATACTGCTCCAGAAGCGTCTTGATCTCCACTTTCGCTCCGGGAAGTCCTTCCGTAAGCCCGATGGAACGCCTCGCCGTTTCCATGAGGTGCAGCGCTCGTTTCGCCCCTACGGCTCGTTTTACGTCTTTTTTCCACCGCTGGACAATGGCCTCTGTGCCCATCTCTACGATTTCTCCTGGCGTTGGAAACTCGCTAAGCGTAATGCGTGATGCCTTGCCTTCCCAGTCTTTGAAGACCTGCGTGTACTCCGGAAAAAAGCGGTCCAGCCAGTTCTGCACCCGTCTTTGCACCTGCCCGAAGTTCACCATGATCTTCTCCCGAAGATTCATGAGAATCCGCAGGTCGGCGTAAACGCTCGTTGGCAGTTTGGGCTCGCTGTACTTCCCGTTTCGCACCAAATCGGCAATGACCTTGGCATCTTTATAGTCATTTTTCGTGGGTGAATTGTCTTCCAGTTCTTTGCTTTTGTGTACGTGATGCGGATTCACAATGACCAAAGGAATGCCCTGCCGCCCTAAATATTCCGCCAGCGTAAACCAGTAGTGTCCGGTGGGCTCAATACCGAAGAGGACGTCACTCTTGGCATGCTCCTGCTGAAGCTCCTTCATCCACTGAACCAGTTGCTCGAGTCCGGCACGGGTATTAGAGAACACACAATCCTTACCCAGTTCGATCCCTCGAAAGTCTATGGCGCGAGCCACATGGGTATCTTTGGCGATATCTGCGCCGACCACGAGGGTATTTTCGGAAATTCGGGTGATTCGTTGATTCTGTTTCTTCGATTGTTTATACTTCATGATAGAGTGCCTCCTATGCTGAAATTGTTCTTTGGTCGGAACGTTTCCCAGTATACAGAAGGCGCTTTTTTCATTCAAACCTCAGATTAATTCATTACAGGAATGGCTCCTTGTTGGAATAGTCCTCATACTGCTTGAAGAAAGCGGTGATTTCCTTCTCCCCGTCAACCTGAACTGAGTTCTGACTGCCGGGGAGAATGGAGACAAGGCCTTGCTTGGCGTCCCACGTTACGGAACCGCCTGCGGCTTCTCCGATGAAGCGCAGCGGCACATAGACGGTGCCGTCGATCATTTTCGGGGCAGAGGTTAGAGTCCGGGCCACGCCGTTCAGGCTGGCTTTTTTACTTCCCAATTGCAGCTTGATCAGGAGTCCGTCTTTGGTGCCGGTAATGGAGCCTGATTTCGCGTCAAAGACGACCTGCAGGCCAAGCTTCTCGAACACGGGCCGCAGCGGAACGAGGATCGAGCCGTGATCCTGTACCGGAGCATGGCCTTTCAGGTCCAGGGTCTGCTGGTCCACTTTGACGGTAATGGAAGCAGGGGCGGCTGCCGCGCTGAGACTGATCATTCCGGACAGCATGACTGTTGACAATAAGACGGGCAAAGTCTTTTTCATGCATCATTTCTCCTTGTTTCGGCTGCCCCGGAGGGAGCCGTGATATTATTGGCAGAGCCAAGCTTACTGCAAGTGTCAGCTGGCTACTATATCCAGCACTGCATATTTACATTCCGTTAAATATGCGCTATGATGATTCATTTGTCTTTATTTGGGAATGAGGCTTTATGGACAGCGATGTCGCCGTCACTGAAACATCATTGAAAAGTAAAAGTGGGGATGTTATATTTTCGATTAGGAAATGCTGGAATTAGACTTTTTATGTCGCTTTTTGGGATATTATCAGATGATAAAATGTAAGGAAGGACCGGGATTTGGCTTCGCTAAATTCGGAGATTCCAAATTGTAGCGGATTCAAGGGATACGGTTAGATCAGGATAGATGAGGGATATATAGATGAGCGCTGGGATCTGGAGCGGCAAGAAGGGGTACTGGTATACGGTTGATGAAATGACGGAAGAGGAGAGACGCTCGTTCGGGCATGCGGTAACGGATGAGACACACCCCGCCGGAACCCTGCACCGGCTTGCGGATGCGCTGTGCAGCCCGTTCAGGCTGCCCCCTGACAGGATGGTGGAGACGCTGCGGGATGAAATCGGTGGAATCGCCTCGTTTATCCCGATCCCCTTTGCCGCTTTTTTGACGGATGAGCACGGGTTCATTCTGGATGTGATTTCGCATTCCCTGCCGTTTCGGGTCTCGGGCCTTGAGGTGGGGTACAACCTGGCCAAAGGCAGCTGCGGGCTTAATGCCGTTTCGCTCTCTATGGAGAAGAACGGTATCGGAGTCGTCCGGGGCGATGAGCACACCCTGCCGATCTTCCGGAACTGGAATTGTGTGAGTGCGCCGCTGGAATGGAACGGGGACATCCGCGGGTACATCGATCTGTCATTTGAGAGCGACTGCCGGGTCGAATTTGCCATTCCCTTCGTCAAGCTGCTGTCGCTCAATGCGGCCTCCCGCCTTATGGTAGAGGAACGCGTCCTGCATGAACGCCGAAAGGAGCATCTGGAGCCCCTGTTTGAGGAGTTCCGGCTGTCTCCCCGGGAGAAGGAAATAGCCCAGGCCTGGATGGCCCGCAAAAGCGCCCTGTATATCGCCAATGAACTCGGGATCGCCGAAGGGACAGTCCGAAATATGGTCCGCAGTATTTATACGAAAATGAATGTAGGCGACCGCTGGCAGTTCATGAGCAAGCTGGCGCCGCCGAGAAGCGAATACCGCAATTAACCGCCGAAAGGCGGTTTTTTTAAAATATAAGACTGTATAAGTTGATGCTTACAATAGGTCTTCTATTTCTCGGTAAATGCACGGCGCCAAAAGGACGCCGTCAGGCGTTTATCCTTGGTAGGTATGGGTCGGCCGGAAGAGTTCCGGTTGGTCCTCCGCCTCCCCCTCGATATGGCGAAATAATCGCTACAGAAGGCCTCGGCAGCTGCGTTTTTGCAGCTGTCTGCCGGGCGGCTAGTCTTTGGCAGGGGAAAGGCTCAGTCTGGAGGCTGAGTGCCAAACCATGCGCAGGGCCGTTTTTCCAGTCGGCAAAAGACACTAAACTGAATCCGTAAAGAAGCGAATCGTACACAAGATATTCAGACAGATCAGCTTCGCAAAATACCGGGGAGTGGAAGGAGCAATCAGTATATGGAAAGGTTAACCAAATGGGCTTTTGGCAACAAGGCGGCCGCAGGGCTGCTGATCGTCATGGCGCTCGTCGTGGGAGTGATGAGTTACACTTCGCTGCCGATGGAATTTATGCCGGAGGCGGATAATCCGCAGGTGACGATTACGACGCTTGCACCGGGGCAGAACGCCCAGGCTATGGAGGAGAATGTGACGAAGCCGATCGAGGCCGCTGTCAATTCGGTAAAGGGCAAAACGGAAATGACGTCTTCATCCGGAGACGGCTATCAGCAGGTTAACATTAACTTTGATTCCAAGACAAATATGAAGGATGCTACGCAGGAGGTGCAGAAGGCGATAGATGCCCTGCAGTTCCCGCAGGGAGTGATGCGGCCCTTCGTGCTGCAGCTGAACACCTCCATGATTCCGGTATCCGAAATCACGCTGTCCTTTAAGGACGGAATCAACGAGGATACGCTGAATAAGGCGGAGACGGTCATCATTCCAGAGCTTCAGAAGATTGAGGGAGTCTCCAGCGTCTCGCTGTACGGCAAAACCTCGCCGCAGGTGTCGGTGAAGCTTGATCCGACGCGCATGGCGGCCAAGGGAGTCAGCATCGCCCAGGTAACGGGCCTTCTGCAGGGCCGCAGCGTCTCGGCTACCATCGGGGAGCAGACGATCGGCGGACAGACAGGAAACGTGGGCATCGTCTCCCAGATCGACAGCGTCGATACGCTGAAGGCTCTGCCTGTCACGGCGGGAGTGAAGCTTGCCGATATCGCATCGGTGCAGGTAAGTGCCGATCAGGAAAGCGTCAGCCGCTCGAACGGCAAGGATGTGCTGTTCGCGATCGTCATGAAGGAAGCGAACGCCAACGCGGTCGATGTCGGGAATAAGGTTGAGGATACCGTCGACAAGATCAACAAAGACGTGGAAGGCGCGACGGCGGAAGTGGTATTCAGCACGTCGGGCATGGTCGTCGATTCCGTCAACAGCATGATGCGCGAGGTGCTGCTCGGAGCGCTGTTCGCCACAATTGTCATCCTGATCTTCCTGCGCAACTTCCGCGCGACGCTGGTTACGATCATTTCCATTCCGTTGTCGCTGGCCGTTACGCTGTATCTTCTCGATGTTTCCGGCATCACGCTGAACATCATTACGCTTGGCGGTGTGGCCGTGGCGGTCGGACGCCTCGTGGACGACAGTATCGTGGTTATCGAGAACATCTACCGCAGATTGCAAAAAGAGCCGTTCTCCATCGAGATGATGATCTCCGCAACGAAGGAAGTGGCAGGCGCGATTACAGCTTCCACCATCGCAACGGTGGCGGTGTTCCTGCCGATGGGTCTGCTTCGGGGCAGCCTGCAGGCGTTCCTGCTGCCCTTCGCCCTGACGGTTACCTATTCGCTGCTGACCTCGCTGGTCGTGGCCTTGACCGTCGTTCCGCTGCTCAGCTCCCGGCTGTTGCGGAATACGTCCATGAAGGAGCATGAGCCTTCAAGATGGTTCAGCCGGTTCCTGGAATGGAACCTGAACCGCAAGTGGGTGTCGCTGTCCATCGGACTCATCGTGCTGATCGGCTCGATCGCTGCCTATGTGAACATGCCGAAAGGCGCGCTGGACGCGTCCGACGCCAGCTTCATATCGGTTGAACTGAAATATCCAAACGACACTCCGGTCTCCGAGGTGCTGGCACAGGGCAAGAAGCTGGAGCAGGCACTGATGAAGCAGTCCCAGGCCGAGACCGTGCTGATGCAATCGGGGAACAGCTCCGACGCCGCCAAATGGGGAAATGTCAGCTCGGTGACGGCTGTTGATTTCACAGTAGCGATGAAGAAGAACGCTGACTCTGAAGCCTTTGTCAACACAGTCCGGGGACTTCAGAGCTCATATCCCGGGGCTACGCTTACCGCCAGCGCGCAGAGCATGATGGGCTCAAGCTCTACAAGTGAATATGTTGACATCACCGGCGATGATCTGACCAAGATTACAGCGGTGGCGGATCAGGTCATGACCAAGGTCAAAACCATCGACGGCGTCCGCAAAATATCCAGCAACATGGAGGATACGAAGCCGGTCTTCTCCTTCCGCGTCGATCCGGCCCAGGCCAACGCGCAGGAAATCGCCATGCAGCTGTCTGCGGTGCTGAATCCCGTGCCGCTCGGCCAGATGGAGCTGAACGGAGCCCCCGCGGCGGTCGTCATGGCGCCGATTGCACAGCCTGCTTCTCAGCAGGATCTGGAGAAGCTGACCATCATGACTTCGGAAGGGCCGAAGGCTCTGTCTTCCCTGGCGAAGCTGGAAGTCAAGGATGAGCCGGCCATGCTGTACCACAAGGAAGGCAAGCCTTATGTGCGGATTACGGCTGATGTCGATCCGAAGAAGGTATCCGAGATCGGCGCCTCCATCAAGAAGGAGACGGACGCCATCACGCTGCCTACCGGCGTGAACCTCTATGCAGGCGGCGCCTCCGCCGACCAGTCAGGCGACTTCAAGGATCTCGGCATGACCGCCCTGATCTCCATCGGCCTCGTCTATCTGATCATGGTGGTTACCTTCAAGACGCTGCGTGCTCCGCTTGCCATCATGTTCTCGCTGCCGCTCGCTGCTATCGGCGCCGTGGTCGGCCTGCTGATCTCGGGCGTTACGCCGGACTTCACCGCTCTGTTCGGCGCATTGATGCTGATCGGCATCGTGGTCACGAACGCCATCGTGCTGATCGACCGCGTCAAGCATAACGAGGCGCATATGACGATCCGGGAAGCGCTGCTGGAAGCGGCCGGAACGCGGATGCGGCCGATTCTGATGACGGCCATCGCCACGATCTGCGCCATGCTGCCGCTCTTGTTCGGCCATTCCGAGCAGGGCAGCATCGTCTCCCAGAGCCTCGCGATCGTCGTGGTCGGCGGTCTCACCGCCGCCACCGTGCTGACGCTGATCGTCGTTCCGGCGATCTACGAGCTGTTCTACTTCCGCCGGTCGGCCCGCCAGCGCAGACAGGCGCTGAAACAGGCCGCATAATAAAAACCGGTGTAACCATAATGGTCACAACCAGAACCGATGCAACCAGAACTGACGCAGCTAGAGTCGGTGCAACCAGAACTGACGCAGCTAGAATCGGTGCAACCAGAACCAAACCGGCATAATGTTAAAGCCCGGTCCCTTGAAGGGGCCGGGCTTTAACATTTAGTCCGCCGTCCCGAGGGATTGCAGGAAGCGGGTCACTTCCTCCAAATAGCGGACCGGATTGTCGAAATGGATGGCATGGCCGGCTTCGATATGAACCAGCTTCGTGTTCGGTCTTCTCGCAGCCATGTCCTCCGCCATTTCGAAGCTGAGGCATGAACTTGACGTGCCGTGGAGCAGCAGGGCGGGGCAGTCCGTCGCCAGCCAGTCCTTCCAGTGGTCGCCGTTCAGGAGCTTCTGCGACGTCACCATGTCTTCGGGGACAAATGGCAGTCCCCAGCCGTCTTCATACTCTCTCATGGAGTATGCAAAAGCCGGTCCGAGCCGGCCCATCGCCTCCACCAATGCCTCCTTGGTCGGCATCCGCTGCGGCCAGTTCAGCACAAAGCTTAAATCGTCATTTACCGCCGCGCCGATATCTTCAATGATCAACGCCGTCACTAACTCGGGGCGGCGGGCGGCCATCCGGTAGGCGACGACGCCGCCGAGCGAGTGGCCGAGCAGGATGACCCGGTCGAGCCCCAGATGCTTCAGCAGCGCGAGAAGATCGTCGACATACCGGTCATTCTCGTAGCCGGCCGGCTGCTCCGACTCGCCGTGGCCACGCTGGTCAAGGGCAATGATGCGATACTCCCCGGCAAGGGAGGAGGCGAGCCCCCGGGCGAACAGGCCTTCATTCATATGGCCGTGCAGCGCGATCAGCGGCTCGCCGCTTCCGCCGAAATCGAGGTAGGACAGCACGGTGTCCGGACGTTTCAAGTATTTTCGGGTATACACCATGCCGGGGGGCGCCGCCAAATGCTCATTCATGGGGAATCCTCCTTTGGTTCAATACAGATGGGACATGTTCACCTCATAGCCCAATTCCTTCATATAATTAAACAGCTGGGCCCGGTGATGCTGGGCATGGGTGACAATCTCAATCAGCCATTTGGCCTGGGCCGTGCCATGCTCCAGATAGAAAGGTTTCGTCGTCTTGTACAGAAAATCCTCGTCGCTCAAGCCCTCCATGTACGCTTTCAGGTCTGACAAACCTTTGCTCATCCATGCCGAGAGAGGCTCAGCCGTGCGCTCCCGATCGATCTCCGCTTCGGCCTGCTGGATATCGTTATGAGGGTGCTCCTGCAGAATCAGCAGATCCACATAAGGAATGGCGACCAGATGCTGCGCGAGCTCAAGCAGCGTCCGCATATTATCCCGGGGGCGATATTCCCAGTGTTCCGGCGCAACCAGACGGAGCAGGGCTCCGGTTGTTCTTGCGATCAATTCCAATTCTTCGAACAGCAGCTTCTTCATTTCTGTGACGGCTTGCGAATCCTGCATGCTTGCTCACACCTTCCTAATTCATTGTTCTTCCTGACTCCCATTGTAGCGTATAATAGTGACAATAACTGTCATAGTTAAAAAGATTTTGTCCACAGTGAAAGGAGCGCCTCCGATATGCCGAATCCAGCCGGAGAAGACCGCATCTCCAAATCCAAACGCCTGCTGGAGCTTATGCAGACCGTGAACCGGAAGAAAAAGTTCACCGTAGGAGAGTTGGCCCGGGAATTCGGGGTCTCGCGGCGGACGATTTTGCGGGATCTGCAAGAGCTTGGTGAGCTTGGCGTCCCCCTTTATTCGGAGGTCGGTCCGAGCGGAGGGTATCAGGTGCTGAATGAGCGGATTCTTCCGCCGATCGCCTTCCGGGAGGAGGAGGCGGTCGCGCTGTTCTTCGCCAGCCACGCCCTGCGGCATTATTCCAATCTCCCCTTCGAGGGGGAAGCTCAAACCGCACTGCAGAAATTCTATCATTATATGTCGGGGGAAGTGCGCGACCGGATCGACGAGATGAAGAACCGGGTCGACTTCGTCATACCGGAGCGGACGGCGGGAGCGCCTTATCTGCAAGCGCTGCTGGATGCTTCGGTTCTTCAGAAGGTTATCCGCATTGGATACCGGACGGCGGGCGGCGTGTCGGAGCGCGACATCCAGCCGATCGGCATTTATGCGAGCAGCGGACTGTGGTACTGCCCGGCTTACTGCTTCCTGCGGGGAAGCGTCAGGCTGTTCCGGTGCGACCGGATCGCCAGCGTAAGCGACCAGGCGCCGAACCGGCAGGCTCTTGATTTGAGCCAGATTCATCTGGGGAATTGGGAGGGGGCTTTTCCGGAAACGGAGAAATACATCCCCTGCCGCGTCGCACTGACCGAGGAAGGCGTCCGGGTATGCCAGGCGGAGCTGGGACGGCGGACGCTGATTCAGATCAGAGAAGATGGATCGGGAGCCGTCGACGGGACCATTCCAGTCAGCGAGCTTCCGTATTTCGCCACTCTGTTCATCGGACTCGGGAACGACGCCGAGGTGCTGGAGCCGCCGGAGCTGATCGAGCTGATGAAGAAGAAGCTGCAGGCGCTGCTGGAGAAGTATTCCGCCAAGTGAGAAGCTTCCCGCGTGTGTGCGGAAATGCATTACAGAAATGGCATACAGGCAGCTTACGGATTTACTGTTGACGAGGATATTCCAACACTCTATGGGCAGCTCCGGGACAAGGGGATCAGGGTTGGGGAATTGACCGATTATCAGGGATTATCCTTCAAGTTTTTTGATCCGGACGGAAATGCCATTGAACTGTGGGGAGATTACCCGGTATAGCTTTTGGTCAAAAAAATCGGCGGCCGCCAGGATTTCATTCATGTCCTGGCGGCCGCCGTTATTTGAGTCGGCGTTGTGCGTCATTTCGAATATACACTTGGTGGTGCGGGATATTGACCAGCATTTGTATCATTCGTTGCTGGACGTTTGATTGGTTGGGTTTGATATCGCTGTATGGTGATTGGATGCCGAATGCTCGATTGTAAAATGCCGGACTATCGCCGCATGTTCTTTTAGCTGCAGGCGCAGTTCAGCACCGGCTTACGGGCAGCCTGCGTCTCATCCAATCGGCTGATTTCCGTTGTATGCGGCGCTTTCAGTACGATCTCCGGCGTCTCCTCGGCCTCGCGTACGATCTGGATCATCGTCTCGATGAAGCCGTCGAGCGTCTCCTTGCTCTCCGTCTCGGTCGGCTCGATCATGAGGCATTCCTCGACCGTAAGCGGGAAGTAGACAGTCGGCGGATGGTAGCCGAAATCGAGCAGGCGCTTGGCGACATCCAGCGTGCGGACGCCGTACTGCTTCAGATTTTTGCCGGACAGGACGAATTCATGCTTGCAGATGCCCGGATAAGGAACCTCGAAATAAGGCGCCAGCCGGCTCAGCATGTAATTGGCGTTCAGCACGGCGTTCTCCGATACCTCGCGCAGACCATCCGGCCCGTAGGTCCGGATATAGGTGTACGCGCGGACCAGGATGCCGAAGTTGCCGTAGTAGGCCTTCACCCGTCCGATCGACTGCGGGCCGCTGTCCTTCAGGGAGAAGCTGCCGTCCTCGTTCTTTGCCACGGTCGGCGAAGGGAGGAACGGAATCAGCTTCGCCTTCACGCCGACTGGACCTGCTCCGGGACCGCCGCCGCCATGCGGTGTGCTCATCGTCTTGTGCAAATTCAGATGCACGACGTCGAAGCCCATATCGCCGGGGCGCGTAATGCCCATGATGGCGTTCGAGTTGGCTCCATCGTAGTAGAGCAGGCCGCCGGCTTCATGAACGATCTCGGCGATCTCCACGATCTGGGTCTCGAACAGGCCGAGCGTGCTCGGGTTCGTCAGCATGAGCGCAGCGGTGTCGGAACCGACCGCCGCTTTCAAGGCATCCAGATCGACCATGCCCTGCGGCGTCGAAGGAATCGTAACCGTGGTGAGACCGGCTGCCGATGCGCTCGCCGGGTTCGTGCCGTGGGAAGAGTCAGGGACGATGACCTTCGTCCGTTCCTCGCCGCGGGCTTCGTGGTAGGCCTTGATCATCATCAGGCCAGTCCACTCGCCATGGGCGCCGGCCGCCGGCTGAAGCGATACGGCGTCCATGCCGGTCAGGGCGGCGATGTCGCTTTGCAGCGTATGCAGCAGCTCCAGAGCGCCCTGAATGCTCTCTTCCGGCTGGTACGGATGAATCTTGGCGAAGCCGGAGAAGCGGGCGACATCCTCATTGATTTTCGGATTGTATTTCATCGTACAGGAGCCGAGCGGATAGAAGCCGTTGTCTACGCCGAAGTTGCGGCGGGACAGGGCGGTGTAGTGGCGGATGACATCCACCTCGGACACCTCCGGCAGAGCCGCAGGCTCTTCCCGCAGCAGACCGGCGGGCAGAAGGTCCTCCAGCTTCTCTTCCGGCACATCGCATTCCGGCAGGGAATAGGCCGAACGGCCAGGGCGGCTCAGTTCAAAGATCAGGCTCTGTTCCGGTTTCATAAGCAGCCCTCCAATACGCTTGCGAATTCGTCGATCTCGCTCTTGCTTCGTTTCTCGGTTACGGCGACCAGCATGCAGCCGGCCAGCTCAGGGTATTCCCGGCCCAGATCATACCCGCCAAGGAAGCCCTCCGAGAGCAGCTTCCGGTTGACTTCCTGCACTTCGGTTCCCTCCGGCAGCTTCAGCACGAACTCATTGAAGTAAGGGGAAGCGAAGGCCAGCGATACACCGGCAATGCCGGCCAGCTTGGCGGCGGCATAATGGCTCTTGCGGATGTTCAGTCCGCCGACATCCTTCATGCCCTCTTTGCCCATAACGGACAAATACACGGAAGCGCACAGCGCGAGCAGCGCCTGGTTGGAGCAAATGTTCGACGTTGCCTTCTCGCGGCGGATATGCTGCTCGCGGGCCTGCAGCGTCAGCACGAAGCCGCGCTTGCCGCTGCGGTCGACCGTCTGGCCGACGATCCGGCCAGGGATGCGGCGCATCAGCGGCTCGGCGACCGCGAAGTAGCCGCAGGTCGGCCCGCCCAGCGAGGCGTTGATGCCGAGCGGCTGCGCGTCGCCGACGACGATGTCGGCGCCCAGCTTGCCCGGCGTCTCCAGCACGCCAAGGGCGAGCGGATTGGCGCTGACGACGAGCAGCGCCTTGGCGTCATGCGCGAGCTTCGCTATCGCGCCAATATCCTCGATGCATCCGAAGAAATTCGGATACTGGGCCAGCACGGCGGCGGTATCGCCGTCGACCGCCTGCGCCAGCAGGGCGAGGTCGGTCACGCCGTCCTCGCAGCCGACCAGGACGACCTCAAGGCCGAGTCCGGCTGCAGAGGTCGCCAGCACCTGCCGCGCTTCGGGATGAACCGCGCGGGAGACCACGATTTTCTTCCGCTTCGTATGCGCGGAAGCCAGCACCGCCGCTTCGGCCAGAGCCGTCGCGCCGTCGTACATGCTGGCGTTGGCAACCTTCATGCCGGTCAGCTCGCAGATGTAGGACTGGAATTCAAAGATGGCCTGAAGCTCGCCCTGGCTGATCTCGGGCTGATACGGCGTGTAGGCCGTATAGAATTCCGAACGGGAAATGACATGGTTGATGACGACGGGAACGTGATGGTCATAGAGGCCGGCTCCCAGAAAGCTGGTGTGGCTGTCAAAATCGGCGTTCTTGTCCGCCAGCCGTTTCATATGCCGCAGCAGGGCGTATTCGTCCAGCGCCTCCGACATTGGCAGGCGGCCCTTGTAGCGGACCGCTTCGGGAATATCGGCGAACAGCTCTTCAACGGACTGAATCCCGATCTCCGCCAGCATTTCGCTGCGGTCCTGCTCGGTCATCGGCAGATAACGATGCTTCATGTTTCGGATTCACTCCTTGGCTAAATGGGATGGATAACGCATGGTTGGGCTTATCATATGTCAGGCTTATCATGTGGTCAGGCTTATCGTGACCGGTCTTGTGCGAGCGGCGCGTCTCCGTGTTCCATGTCCGGCTTATTCCGGGGGGCCGGGCACGGCCGCTGCCTTTCGGCGTGTTGATCCTACGTGTTGATCCTATAGATAATTATCCCTGGCGCTCCCGCTTGTAAAAAGGAGCCTTCACGACAACGGCCTTCAGCCGCTTGCCACGGATTTCGACTTCAAGCTCAGCACCGATTTCGCTGTACTTCGCTTCGACCAGCGCAAGCCCCAGATTCCGCTTCAGCGTCGGGGACTGCGTGCCGGTTGTGATCTCGCCGATTTGCCTTCCGTCTGCATAGACGGGATAGTGTGTGCGCGGAATGCCGCGGTCGATCATTTCAATGCCGACCAGCCGGCGCGGAATGCCTTGGTCCTTCTGCGCCTTCAGCGCGTCACGGCCGATGAAATCGCCTTTATCCAGCTTCACGAAGAAGCCGATACCCGCCTCCAGAGGCGAAATGTCCTGCGACAGCTCCTGCCCGTACAGCGGCAGCTTCGCCTCGAAGCGAAGCGTATCCCGCGCCCCCAGTCCCGCCGGGGTGAGACCATGCGCGCTGCCGACTTCCAGCAGCCGGTTCCACAGCTGCACGGCCGCCCATGTCGGCGCATAGATCTCGAAGCCGTCCTCGCCGGTGTAGCCGGTGCGCGACAGCAGCACCTCTGTGCCGCAGACGGACGCTTTTTCCACAAAATGAAACGGCTTAAGCTCAGCCAGCGGGAGATTGGTCACCTCGCTCAAAATCTGCTGGGCATGCGGTCCCTGAACCGCCAGAAGCAGCGTCTCCTCGGAGACATCTTTCAGCTCCACGCCGCTCGCCGGCAGGTGATCCTCCAGCCACTGGTAATCCTTGCCAATGTTCGAGGCGTTGACGACCAGCATGTAGCGCCCCTCTCCAAGCCGATAGACGAGCAGATCGTCCACCGTTCCGCCATTCGGATAGCAGAGCAGGGAATACTGGGCCTGGCCGTCGCTCAGATTGCGGACATCATTGGTGGTCATGAACTGCAGGAAATCCTCGGCCCCGCTTCCGGTGACCATAAATTCGCCCATATGCGAAACGTCGAACAAGCCGGCACGGGTACGTACCGCCTCATGCTCCTTCTGGATGCCCGTGAACTGCACCGGCAGCTCCCAGCCGCCGAAATCAATGCTTCTGGAATCCGGGAAAGCCGCGTACAGGTCGTAAAAAGGCGTTCTTTTCAAAGTCTCCAAAGGCCGTGCCTCCTATCGAATTTTTGCTTGTCTTATCATTCCAAAATGAATGGTTCGGATTCCAAAATCCCCTGCTGATGCGCAAAAAAGGACAGAGCAAAGACGAATGCAGCCGCAGCGCTGTTCTTCGTCTTCGCTCTGTCCCTTGTACCTGAGAGTTACCCCGCGATTTTGTGTCAAAAGCAGGTTTCCCCGTTGGTGACCGTCCGCCGTAAGCGTCCGGTGCTCTCCAGAGATGCGTCCGGCAGAGGTCCTTTTGCCTGAGAGATTCACCGCCGGGGCCTCCCCGGGGCTTACTCCTTCGGCGCCGTCCTATTCGGAACGGTCTCTCCCTACACCATCATCCGCCATTTCGTATGTGATTCTTCTCACTCCATTAATACTTGAAACGGGGAACCGTGTCAACAGGAAATGGCCAAAAACGCCGGATGAAATTTAATTGCTGTTAGATATATTGACACTGGATAAGGGCATAACTTAGTCTATAGCTATCTGAAAATTCATAACCCAATTCGAATCATTCCCAAATGAGTGGTTCCGGACGAAAAGAGGCGGCAACCGAAAATGAGTGAAATTCTGGACAATCTCCGGTACAGTGAAGAGCATGAATGGGCGCAGCAGGGGGAAGGTCGCACCGTGCGCATCGGCATTACCGACCATGCCCAGCATCTGCTGGGAGATATCGTATTCGTCGAATTTCCGGAAATCGGAACGGCGGTTACGGCAGGCGAAAGTGTGGGCAGCATCGAATCGGTCAAGACGGTATCCGAATTATATTCGCCGGTCTCGGGAACGGTTACTCGGGTCAATGAAGCGCTGGAGGACAGCCCGGAGCTGCTGAACGGGCAGCCTTACGGGGACGGCTGGATTTACGAAGTGGAAGTGGACGGAGACTATGCCGAAGTGACTGCAGGACTGCTGGATGCGGCGGCATACCGCGAACTGGTCGGTGAATAAGTAAACGGTTGGAGATAAGTGAAAAAGACGGCAGGCTCCCCTCCGGCAAATTCGTTTTCGCATGATTCGATTGCGGGTGGACATGGGGCCTGCTTTGCTATGTTTTGCGGAACGTGATGCTTCTTGAAATACGTGATGTCTCTTGAAATATGTAATGTTTCTTGAAATACATGATGTCTGCTGAAATTCATGATATTTGCCGAGGCTGGTGTGCCGAAACCGATTATTTGACGGGAAAGCCGGCGATTCCGGGGAAAATCTCGGGAGCCAGCCTCCAGAATACCGGGAACAACCAAAGGGCGGCGGCTGCGAACAAGGCCCAGATTGCCAGAAGTCTCGTGCCTTTGCGGATTCTTTTTGCCGGGCGGACGATCAGAAGGCCATAGACTGCGGCGGAGTAGAAGGGGAAGAGAGCGGCTGCGATCATGGCGAGAGCCAGTTTAAAAGTGACCTCGCCCTGCGAGATGGGGATCATAGCATCCGGGTTGCTAGCGGGATTCGCCCAGAATACGATAGCGATCAGCGGCAGCCAGGCCGCCAGCACATGGACGATATAAGCCGTGATGCGATTGGAACTGTTCAGCTCCGCAGCAATCAGCCAATAGCCGCACCAGACGAGCGCATAGACGAAGCCGAAGGCCAGCATCCAGATCCGCATTTCAATCAGGGTGCTTCCAGTCGGCAGGCCAGACGGCAGTTCCCAGAATAAGCGGGGCGAGCTCCACAGCAGGAATGTCCCGAAGGTGTATATGAACAGCAGCAGGATGACCTGAAAGATGATACCGATCCAGGGCAGAATGGCGATATTCATAAGATATTTCCACAGCTTCGAGCTGGATAGCGGGCGGAATGGGGAAGACATGGCTTCATCAGCTCCTTTCCTCTTTCAATTTCCGCATTCTGCAAGTTTTTCCTGCTATGAGGCATTGCGGGTCAACGTAAAAAGACGGATTTCAAAGCGTAGTCCAATCCGGTACTACCTGGAATCCGTCTTTCTTTTGTGGCTTTTTGGGTCTGCCGGAGGTCTACTTTGGTGAGTTCCGGCCGATACTAGCAGTATGTATTTACCACTCTATTCGCTCTGCAGCTGACGCAGCACAATGATCTCCACGCGCCGGTTCTTCTGGCGTCCGCTGGCGGTACTGTTGTCGGCAGCCGGCCGCGTATCGGCATAACCCGCGTACTGGAACCGGCTGGCACTGAGTCTTTCTTTTTCAAGGAAAAAGCGGAGCACAGACTGGGCGCGTTCACCCGACAGCTGCCAATTGTCCCGGTATGGAGAGGAGGGCAGCACCGGCGTGTTGTCGGTGTGTCCCTCAATGCTGATCACCGCAGAGATGTCCCGAAACAGGCCTGACAGCTGGTGCAATGCGGGCTGCGCGTCAGGCTTCAGGTCGGCCCTGCCGACATCGAACAGAAAGCGGTCGCTGAGCGTGATGGTGATGCCCTGGGGCTTGTCCGCGACAAAGATCTGATCGCCAAGATTATTGTCCGCTACATATTGGGTAATGACGTTCATCAGCTGGGCCAGCTTGGCTTCCTGCTGGCGGAAGGCCAGTTCGCGCTGCGAGGGGGAAGCCGTAGCTTCCGGCGCGGCGGTTGGTGATGCACCGCTCTTGCTTCCATCCGGTGTGGCGGAAGGCTGGGCCGAGGACAGGGCCTCGGAGCCTTGTCCGTTGTCCTTTCCCTTTTGGCCGCTCAGCAGTCCATTCCCGCCGTCCAGAAGGCCGCTTCCAGTTTGGAACGAGCGCTGAAGCGAGGAGATGACGTTCCCGTATTTTTCCTGATCGAGGCTGCTCATCGCAAACAGAATCACAAAGAAAATTAGCAGAAGCGTGATCAAATCAGCGTATGTAATCATCCAGCGGTTATGGCCATCCCGTCCCTCCCGTCCCCGGGTGACGCTTCTTCGCTGTCTCATAGCCGCGCCTCTGCAGGCGTCCGGCCCGGGGTTTCGCGGTTCAGGAAGGTGGAGAGCTTCTTGCGGACGAGATTGGGGTGATCGCCATTCTGTACGGAAAGGATGCCGATGAGCAGCATTTCCATCTCCTGTACCCGCAGCTGCCCGCGCGCTCTGATCTTGGAGGCGATGGGAAGGAACAGAAGATTGGCGCTGGCAACGCCGTACAGGGTGGCCGTGAAGGCCACCGCGATCGAGGGGCCGAGATGCGAAGGATCAGTCAGATTCCCGAGCACGCGGATAAGTCCCATGACGGTGCCGATGATTCCCATGGTCGGCGCATAGCCGCCCGCGGCTTCGAACAGCTTGGCGCCGCTCTCATGCTTCTGCTCCTCCGAGTCCATCTCGAACTCCAGGATTTGCCGAACCTGTTCGGGATCGGTGCCGTCGACGATTAGCCGCAGCCCTTCACTGGTAAAAGGGTCGGGGTGGCTGTCCGCCCTTGGCTCCAGAGCCAGCATACCGTTACGGCGGGAAAGGGTCGCCATTTCGACCATTTCCTCTACCAGCTCCTCGAGGCGGTCCGGGCTGCGTCTGAAAGCCATGCCAAGCGCCGCCGGGATGCCGCGAAGGGTCCGGGCGGGAAAGCTGATCATAACGGCCGCGACGGTTCCTCCGATGACGATCAGAGCGGCGTTCCATTGCAGAAGGCCGGTAATCCGTCCGCCTTCCCAAAAAAAGCCGCCGACCAGTGCGGCGATTCCGGCCAGAATGCCGATGATAGAGGTGAGATCCATGAAAGTTTCTCCTTTATAATTAGGTTTGCATGATAGACGGAAGGCATGTATAATTGACGGGAACAAACATTCTTATATTGCTGATATGATCCAGCATTTGACGCTTTCATATATTTTAGACGATTAGGGGGAGACGGGCAAATGAATGATATTGTCGTCAGTACAAAGACCTTCAATCTGGAGTCCGAGTACACACCCCAAGGCGACCAGCCCCGCGCCATTGCCGAGCTGGTGGAAGGGCTGAAGCAGGGCAAGAAGCATCAGACACTGCTGGGCGCCACGGGAACGGGCAAGACGTTCACCATTGCGCAGATGATCGCCAAAGTGAACAGACCGACGCTGGTCATCGCGCACAACAAGACGCTGGCCGCGCAGCTGGCGAGCGAGTTCAAGGAGTTTTTTCCGCAGAACTCGGTCGATTATTTTGTCAGCTACTATGATTACTATCAGCCGGAGGCTTACATCCCTTCTTCGGATACTTATATAGAGAAGGATTCCAGCATCAACGAAGAGATCGATAAGCTGCGCCACTCCGCGACGAGCTCGCTGTTCGAGCGGAGGGACGTCATCATCGTGGCGAGCGTATCCTGTATTTACGGCCTCGGATCGCCGCAGGAATACGGCAGCCTGCTGCTCTCTCTCTGGGTTGGCATGGAGAAGCCGCGGAATCAGATTTTGAGCCGGCTGGTCGATATCCAGTATCAGCGGAATGATCTCAATTTCGTCCGCGGCACCTTCCGGGTGCGCGGCGATGTCATTGAGATTTTCCCCGCTTCCCAAGGGGAGCACGCCATCCGCGTAGAGCTGTTCGGCGACGAGATCGAGCGGATCACCGAGATCGACGTGCTGACCGGCGAGCTGATCGGCGAGCGTGATCATGTCGCCATCTTCCCGGCGTCTCACTTCGTGACGCAGGAAGAGACGATGCGCGTTGCGCTTAAGAATATCGAGCGCGAGCTGGAGGAACGGCTGGCAGCGCTGCGTGGGGCCGGGAAGCTGCTGGAAGCCCAGCGGCTGGAGCAGCGGACCCGGTATGACATCGAGATGATGAACGAGGTCGGCTTCTGCTCCGGAATCGAGAACTATTCCGGACCGCTGACCTTTCGCGAACGCGGCGCGACGCCATACACGCTGCTGGATTATTTCCCGGACGATATGCTGATCGTCATCGACGAGTCGCATGTCACGCTGCCGCAGATCCGGGCGATGTACAACGGCGACCAGGCGCGGAAGACCGTGCTGGTCGAGCATGGCTTCCGCCTGCCGTCGGCGCTCGATAACCGCCCGCTGAGATTCGAGGAGTTCGAGGACAAGGTGAAGCAGATCGTCTATGTATCCGCTACTCCTGGACCTTACGAGCTGGAGCACTGCGATACGATGGTCGAGCAGATTATCCGGCCGACAGGTCTATTGGACCCGATTATCGAGGTTCGTCCCACAGAGGGACAGATCGACGATCTCATCGGCGAAATCCGCGAGCGCATCGACCGCGACGAACGCGTTCTCGTTACGACGCTGACGAAGAAGATGGCGGAGGATCTTACCGATTACCTTAAGGATATCGGCATCAAGGTCCGTTACCTTCACTCCGACATCAAGACGCTGGAGCGGATCGCAATTTTGCGCGATCTGCGCCTTGGCACATTTCATGTCCTCGTCGGCATTAACTTGCTGAGAGAGGGCCTCGACCTGCCGGAGGTATCGCTCGTTACGATACTGGATGCCGATAAGGAGGGCTTCCTCCGTTCCGAACGATCGCTGATCCAGACGATCGGCCGGGCGGCGCGGAACTCCGAAGGCAAGGTCATCATGTACGGCGACAACATTACCGAATCGATGGATAAGGCGATCACCGAAACCCAGCGCCGCCGCTCCATCCAGACCGCCTACAATGAAGAGCATGGCATTACGCCGCAGACGATCCACAAGAAGGTACGCGACGTCATCGAGGCAACGAAGGTAGCCGAGTCCAAGGCCGACTATCTGACCGGCGCTTCCGGCAAGATGAACAAGAAGGAACGCCAGACGCTGATGCAGCGCCTGGAGGCCGAAATGAAAGAGGCCGCCAAGAACCTTCAGTTCGAACGCGCCGCCGAGCTCCGCGACGCGCTGCTGGAGCTGCGCGCCGAATAATAACGCTGACTACATCGCGATAGATTCCCTGCATGATATGAACGGCGCTGTTATCAGGCCGTTCTTCGTGCTTTTGTCACAACGTCCAGCGCATCCCGAAGGGACAGCGGGTCACAGCAGGAAGTAGCAGGAATCGCGCCGCCTCAAGAGACGTCCAGCGCATCCCGAAGGGACAGCGGGTCACAGCAGGGAGTAGCAGAAAGCGCGCCGTCCCAAGAGACGTCCAGCGCATCCCGAAGGGACAGCGGGTCACAGCAGGAAGTAGCAGAAACTGCGCCGCCCCAAGAGACGTCTAGCACATCCCGCAGGGACAGCGGGTCACAGCAGGAAGTAGCAGAAACTGCGCCGCCCCAAGAGACGTCTAGCACATCCCGCAGGGACAGCGGGTCACTGCAGGAAGTAGCAGAAACTGCGCCGCCCCAAGAGATGCCCAGCGCATCCCGAAGGGACAGCGGGTCACGGCAGGTAGTAGCATAAACCGCGCTACCCCAAGAGACGTCCAGCGCATCCCGAAGGGACAGCGGGTCACAGCAGGAAGTAGCAGAAACTGCGCCGCCCCGTGAGACGTCCAGCACATCCCGCAGGGACAGCGGGTCACAGCAGGCAGCAGCAGAAAGCGCGCCACCCCGTGAGACGTCCAGCGCATCCCGAAGGGACAGCGGGTCACAGCAGGAAGTAGCATAAAGCGCGCCGCCCCGTGAGACGTCCAGCGCATCCCGAAGGGACAGCGGGTCACAGCAGGCAGCAGCCCCAATGCGTCGATCTCGCGAGCGCCGTCGTTCGAGCGGTCCCGCAGGGATAAGCGGCTCATTCCATACACGTAACTAAACAGCGCCGCCCTCCCGCACCACGCCAATAAATTTGCGGGTGTCCAGAGGGCGGAGCCCTTGGGGCCCTCCCGCCGGGAGGGTTTGGGAGGGTGAGTCACAATTACAGAGGAGAGATAACCGTTGGCGAACGAGAATATTGTAATCAAGGGCGCGAGAGCCCATAATCTCAAGAACATCGACGTTACGATACCCCGCGACCGCTTTGTCGTGCTGACGGGGCTGAGCGGTTCCGGCAAATCGTCGCTGGCGTTCGACACGATTTACGCAGAAGGCCAGCGGCGGTATGTGGAGTCGCTCTCGGCTTATGCCCGCCAGTTCCTGGGCCAGATGGAGAAGCCTGATGTCGATTCGATCGACGGTCTGTCTCCGGCCATTTCCATCGACCAGAAGACGACGAGCCGCAACCCCCGGTCTACCGTCGGTACGGTGACCGAGATTTATGACTATTTGCGGCTGCTGTTCGCCCGGATTGGTCATCCGCACTGCCCGGACCACGGCATTGAGATTACGTCACAGACCGTGGAGCAAATGGTGGACCGGATCTTGCAGTATCCCGAAAAGACGCGGCTGCAGATCCTGGCACCGGTTATATCCGGACGCAAAGGCGAGCACAAGGGCTTGTTCACCGATATCTCGAAGCAGGGTTTTGTCCGTGTCCGTGTGGACGGCGAGCTGCGTGACCTGTCCGAGGAGATTGAGCTGGAGAAGAACAAGAAGCACACGATAGAAGTCGTGGTCGACCGGATTGTCATCAAAGAGGATATCGAGTCCCGATTGACGGACTCCATCGAGACGGCGCTGAAGCTGTCCGGAGGCAAAATACTGGTCGATATTATTGGACAGGAAGAGCTGCTGTTCAGCTCCAGCTTCGCCTGCCCAATCTGCGGGTTCAGCATGGAAGAGCTGGCGCCCCGCATGTTCTCGTTCAACAGCCCGTTCGGCGCGTGCCCGGAATGCGACGGACTCGGCGCCCAGATGATCGTCGATCCCGACCTGCTGATTCCGGATATGGGCAAGTCGATCGAGGACGGGGCTTTCCTGGCCTGGACCGGAAGCACCTCCAACTATTATCCGCAATTTCTCAAGTCGGTGTGCCAGCACTTTCATATTCCGCAGGATGTGCCGGTTAGCGAGCTGACCCCCGAGCAGATGAACAAGCTGCTTCACGGTACAGGCACCGAACGCATTCGTTTCAAGTATGAGAATGACTTCGGCCAGAGCAAGGAGGCCATGGTTCCCTTTGAGGGCATCATTCCCAATCTGGAACGGCGATACCGCGAGACGGCGTCGGAGGGCATTCGGGAATTTATCGAAGGCTTTATGAGCGCCAAGCCTTGCCCGACCTGCAAGGGCAAACGTCTGAAGCGGGAAATCCTGGCGGTAACAGTTGGCGACAAGAACATTGCTGATGTAACGGATTTGTCGATCGGCGACGGCCAGAAGTTCTTTGGCGAGCTAAGTCTGACCGAGAAAGAAGCAGCCATTGCCAATCTGATTCTCAAAGAAATCAGCAGCCGTCTCGGCTTCCTCGTCAATGTCGGTCTCAATTACTTGACTCTCAGCCGTTCGGCCGGATCGCTGTCGGGCGGCGAGGCGCAGCGCATCAGGCTTGCTACGCAGATTGGCTCGAGCCTGATGGGCGTACTCTATATCCTGGACGAGCCCAGCATTGGCCTGCATCAGCGTGACAACGACCGGCTGATTTCAACGCTGGCGCATATGCGAGACCTCGGCAACACTCTGATCGTCGTCGAGCATGACGAGGATACGATGCTGGCCTGTGATTATATCATCGATATCGGTCCGGGAGCGGGCATTCACGGCGGCCAGGTGATTGCTCAAGGGACACCGCAGGAGATCATGAACGATCCGAACTCTTTGACCGGCGAATATCTTAGCGGACGCAAGTTTATCCCGGTCCCTCTCAAACGTCGCGTTACGGACGGACGCTGGCTGGAAGTCCGGGGAGCCAGGGAGAACAACCTGAAGAACGTCAATGTCAAAATTCCGCTTGGTGTCTTCACGGCGGTAACCGGCGTTTCGGGCTCCGGCAAATCGTCGCTCGTCAACGAGATTCTGTACAAGAGCCTGGCGAGAGAACTGAACAGGGCCGTTAAGGTGCGTCCCGGACTTCACAAGGAAATCCGTGGTCTGGACCATCTGGACAAGGTCATCGATATCGACCAGTCTCCGATCGGCCGGACCCCGCGCTCCAACCCGGCTACCTATACCGGCGTATTCGATGATATCCGCGATCTGTTCGCCAAGACAAACGAAGCGAAGGTCCGGGGCTTCCAGAAGGGCCGCTTCAGCTTTAACGTCAAAGGCGGGCGCTGCGAAGCATGCCGGGGTGACGGTATCATCAAGATCGAAATGCACTTCCTGCCCGACGTCTACGTGCCTTGCGAGGTCTGCAAAGGCAAACGCTACAACCGGGAGACGCTGGAAGTGAAATATAAAGGCAAGAGCATTGCAGACGTCCTAGAAATGACGGTGGAAGACGGAACGGAGTTCTTCCAGAACATCCCGAAGATTCACCGCAAGCTGCAAACCTTGCTGGATGTAGGCCTAGGATATATCAAGCTAGGTCAGCCGGGAACGACGCTTTCCGGCGGGGAGGCCCAGCGCGTCAAGCTTGCTTCGGAGCTGTACCGCAGAAGCACAGGCAAGACGCTGTACATTCTGGACGAGCCGACGACCGGCCTGCATGTAGATGACATCGGCCGCCTGCTTGAAGTGCTGCATCGGCTGGTGGAATCCGGCGAATCCGTTCTGGTCATCGAGCATAACCTCGATGTGATCAAGACGGCGGATTATCTTATTGACATGGGGCCGGAAGGCGGAAGTGGCGGCGGAACGGTGATTGCGACCGGTACACCGGAGCAGATTATCGAGGTTCCGGACTCGTATACCGGAAAATATTTGAAGCCGGTGCTGCTGCGGGATACGGAGCGGACGGAAGCCTTGGATCTTCAGACAGCCGAGGCGAAATAAGCGACCGGTCAACCGGACCAAGGAACTGCGCGCTTGGGCTACCGCTATCCTGGTCGCCAGGGTGGCATAGCCTTGAAGCGCCGGGTGGATAAACCCATCCAGCTCAGTTACTCCAAACCCAAATAGGCCAACCAGAAGTTTCTGGCTGACCTAGCAATACGAACAGCTTCAATCCTGAAGAGCATTAGCCGGGATTGGAGCTGTTTTTTGTATCACTTCCTGTTCTTTATGCCCGAACGGCAAGAATCTCGTTCAGCTTTTCCTGGAATACCGGAACGCCAACCCGCTCAGTTAAGGCGTGGAAGCCTTCGTCTTCCTGCCGCTCATTCTTGTAGAACAGCAGCAGTTGTTCCAGCACGCCTGCAATCTCGCTCGCAGGTACGCGGCCTTTCAGCGGCAGCGCGAATTTGGCCGCCGGTCCGGCATCCCCGCCGCCCAGCGTTCCGCCAATGGCAAGGTCAAACGCCTCCGCCATGCCCTCCGGCGTCTTGACCAGCGCGCCCTGCAGGCCGATATCCGCAATCTGCTTCTGACCGCAGGCATTGGGGCAGCCGATCACGTGCAGCCGGATTTTCTCGTCGAGCTCGAGGTGCTCATCCAGGTATTCAGCGATGGAGACGGCTCGTTTCTTCGTCTCAACCAGGGCCAGATTGCAGAATTCATTGCCGGTGCAGGCGACGGTCCGGCTGATGAACGGCTTCGCAGAAGGGGACAGGCGTTGAAGCAGCGGAGCTGCCAGCAACTCATCTACCTTATCGTCCGGCACGCCGCTCAAAATCGCATTCTGAGACATGGTGGTACGGACAGTACCATCGCCGAAAGCATCGGCAAGCTCCGCAAGCCCGGCCAGCTCATCCGCACTGAGCCGTCCAACCGGCACATTCAGGCCGACATAATTCAGGCCAGGCTGCGGCTGCGGATGCACACCATCGAAAAAAGCGGCCTGCCAGCCGGCCGTCTTATCTTCGCCGCGGGGAGGCAGATCTCCGATCAGCTCAATCAGCCTGTCCTTGAACTTCTCGGCTCCCCAATCGGCGATGAGAAATTTCAACCGGGCATGGTTCCGCTTCTCGCGGTAGCCGAAATCGCGGAAGATCGTGGCGACGCCTTCAGCTACACGCAGTACCTTGTCCGGCACAACAAAGATATCAAGCTTCTGCGCTAAATGGGGCTTGGCTGACAGCCCGCCGCCTACCATAACGTGGAAGCCGACGACTTCCTGTCCATCGATCACCTTGACCGCTGGAGTGAAAGCCAAATCATTAATCTCCGCATGGGCGTTGTTGTATGGATTGGCCGAGATGGACATTTTCAGCTTGCGCGGAAGATTAGAGAAATCACGGTTCAGCACGAAGAAGCTGTTCACTTCGTCAACCAGCGCTTTAGTGTCCAGCAGCTCGTCTTTATCGATCCCGGCCAGCGGGTTGCCGACAATCGTGCGCGGGCAATCGCCGCAAGCTTCAAAAGAATATAATCCGACCTCTTCCAGCCGTTTGAAAATATCAGGGAAATTCTCGACCGTCAGCCAGTGGAACTGGACAGCCTGCCGCGTCGTAATATCGGCCAGCCCTCTGCCGTATAGTCGCGAAATCTCCGCCAGGGTCCGGGCCTGATCGGAGGTCATAATTCCGGTATTGATGCGGACCCGCATCATGAAATGGCCGGTCTTCGGCTTCTGTTGATACACGCCAGCCCATTTGAACAGATCCAGGTCATCCGCAGGAATCGAGTCAAAACCCTGATGTGCGTAGCGTTCAATGATGGCGCGGATCATGTCCAGACCGTCCTTTTGCAGCTTGACCTTCTCAAATGCCGACAGCTTGTCGCTGTCCTCTTTCCAAAATGCTTCATACGCCATAGTAAACTCTCCTTTTTCTCGGTCAAATCCGACGGCTCTGCTGTGTTATTGTTGATCGTACCAGACGGAACCGTATGCGTATGTGAGGTAAGGTATATTTGCTATAAGGGTTGCTGATGGGTTGTAAAACCTCTGCTAATAGATCGTCATAAAAAGAATAAAGACCTCCGGGCCGCATCGAGCGGAGCGAAGGTCATCTGGCTTCTTGGCTGTGCTATTTTTCAAAAAAACGACTATCCGTTATATACAAAATTAAGCTTGGCGTCCTTCAGCAGCGGGGCGTTCTCGTCCTTTGCAGACAGCACAGGGACGACATCGATCGGCCACTCAATGCCAATGTCGGGATCATTCCACAGAATGCCGCCGTCGCACTCGGGCGCGTACAGCTCGTCGCATTTGTACTGAACCTCCACGTCCTCCGTCAGCGTCATAAATCCATGGGCGAAGCCTTTTGGAATGAGCAGCTGTTTCTTGTTCTCAGCGGAGAGTTCCAGGCCGAACCATTTGCCGTAGCTCGGGCTGCCCTGACGGATGTCAACGGCCACATCAAAAATGCTGCCGCGCGTACACCGTACCAGCTTGCTCTGCGCTTTGGGGTTCAGCTGGAAATGCAGGCCGCGAAGCGTGCCTTTTACCGCCGAATAAGACTGATTATCCTGCACAAAATCCTGGTCAATGCCATGCTCGAGAAATTTGGATTTGGTGTACGTCTCCATAAACCATCCGCGATGGTCGCCAAATACGGCGGGTTCGACGATCAGAACGCCCTCGAGATTAGTCTTCATCACTTTCATCTTGATTCACTCTTTCCGCAATTAATAGATGATCTTCCCTTTGGCTACCTTGATCAAGTACTGACCGTATCCGGTCTTGCTCAGCTTCTCACCGCAGCTCAGGAGCTGCGTCTCCGTGATCCATCCGTTAATATATGCAATCTCCTCGGGAGCTGCGATTTTGATGCCCTGGTGATCCTCGATCGTCCGTACAAAATTCGTGGCATCCACGAGACTTTGATGCGTTCCGGTATCGAGCCAGGTGTATCCGCGACCCAGAAGTTCCACATCAAGTTCGCCCATCCGCAAATATTCTTCATTGATGGACGTAATTTCAAGCTCTCCGCGCGCCGACGGCCGCACGTTTTTCGCGATAGAGATAACCCGGTTATCGTAAAAATAAAGCCCCGTAACCGCGTAATTCGATTTCGGGTAAGCCGGCTTCTCCTCGATGCTGAGGACTTTGCCGTCCTCGGCGAACTCCACGACACCGAACCGCTCAGGGTCCTGAACGTGATAGCCGAAGATGGTGGCGCCGCTCGGCTTCTCGGAAGTGCGCTTCAAAATTTGGCGCATACCGGCGCCATAGTAAATATTGTCTCCCAGCACCATGGCGACCGAGTCGTTCCCGATGAAATCCTCGCCCAGAATAAAAGCCTGAGCAAGGCCGTCCGGGCTCGGCTGCACCTTGTATTGAAAAGAGACGCCGAACTGCGAACCGTCTCCAAGCAGACTCTCAAATCTTGGTGTATCTTCCGGAGTGGAGATAATCAGGATCTCCCGAATTCCCGCCAGCATAAGGGTGGATAAGGGATAGTAAATCATCGGCTTGTCATAAATCGGCAGCAGTTGTTTGCTTGTGACCATCGTCAAGGGATAAAGGCGGGTGCCGCTGCCGCCTGCAAGAATAATACCTTTCATTTTAGAGTCAGCTCTCCCTTTTAGGATATATAAATGAATTCAGATAGTTCCATTTTACGCAAAAGATCGGCTGGCTGTCCAACCAAGTTTCCTCTTTTTTGTATCGGTTTCGATTGAAACCCAGAAAAAGTAAAGTTTAACAGGTCATGTTCAAGGTGTTCATATAGCAGGCGAGTGTGATATTTGCTATAATAGATAAGTTATAGAAGTCGTTGTTTACTTTAGTTTTTAGACGGATTGGATTGGACAGAGCTTGATATTCAAGATCCGCCGCAGGGCGGTTTGGGAGGATATAAATGATAGAGCAAGAGCGGGAAATCCGCAGAGAAGATGTCGAGCTGCTCGCTCCGGCGGGCGATTGGGACTGCATGCGCGCCGCAGTGGCGAACGGTGCTGATGCCGTGTATTTTGGGGTGGAGAAGTTCAACGCCCGGGCAAGAGCAAATAATTTCCGGATGGACGAGCTGCCGGAGATTATGGGATTTTTGCATAGTTACGGAGTCAAAGGATTTCTGACCTTTAATATTCTGGTATTTGAAAATGAGCTTCAAGATGCCAAAGAGCTTATCGACGCTTGCATTGACGCCGGTGTGGATGCCGTTATTGTGCAGGATCTCGGGCTTGTGAAGCTGATACGTGAAATATCGCCGGACTTTCCGATTCACGGATCGACCCAGATGACGATTACCTCGCCGGAAGCGGTCGAATTCACGAAGCCATTTGATATGGAACGCGTCGTTCTGGGCCGTGAGAACAACCTGAAGCAAATCCGGGCGATCGGCGATCAGGCACGTCTACCGATGGAGGTGTTCGTACACGGTGCGCTATGCGTCTCTTATTCGGGTCAGTGTCTGACTTCGGAAATGTGGGGTGGACGTTCCGCCAACCGTGGCGAATGTGCCCAGGCCTGCCGGTTGCCGTATGATCTGGTGGTTGACGGCGAGGTGAAACCGATGGGCGATGTCGCCTATCTGCTGTCACCGAAGGACTTGGCGGCCATTGACCTGATTCCGGAATTGATCGAAGCAGGTGTCACCTCCTTCAAGATTGAAGGACGACTGAAAAGTCCGGAGTATGTAGCCAATGTGGTGGGCAAATACCGCAGGGCAATTGACCGGCATTTTGACGGCGTATGGTCCGCTCCTTCGACTGAGGAAATGCGGGAGCTGCAGCAGAGCTTCTCGCGCGGATTCACGCATGGTTTCCTGGAAGGCACCAACAACAAGAAGCTTGTTGACGGGACGTTCCCCAAGAGCCGCGGCGTGTATGTCGGTACGGTAGAGCAGATTCTGCGCGACGGCGTGGTCTGCAAAATCGAGGCGCCGATCAAACGCGGCGACGGTATTGTATTTGATGCGGGTGATCCAACCAAGAAGGAAGAAGGCGGCCGTATCTACGACCTTCGCCGTAAAGGCGTCAAGCTGGAAGGCGAAGCGGAGGAAGGCTGGATCGTCGATATCATTCCGGGGCGCAGTGATGTCGCCCTGAACCGTCTCCATGTCGGCGACCGGATCTGGAAGACGAATGATCCGGCGCTGGACAAGAGCCTGCGCCAGACCTTTGAGACCGAGAAGCCCTACCGGGTGTTCCCGGTTCATGTGAAGGCATCGGGCCGGGCCGGCGAGCCGCTCGCGACCTGGTGGACCGACGTCCAGAAGGGCGTCACGGTCCGCGTCGATTCCGAGCTGCTGCTGGAGACGGCGAACAAGCGCCCGATGGACGCCGCGCTGCTGGAAGAGCAGTTCGGCCGACTGGGCGGGACGCTCTTCCAGCTGGAGGCGCTGGACGCCGAGCTGGAAGGCGGCGTCATTGTGCCGATGCGCGAGCTGAATGGCATCCGCCGCCGTGCGGTGGAGCTCCTTGCGGGCGAGCGCCCGAAGCCGCCCGTCTATGTGAAACGGGCGGCAGAGGTGTACGGCGACGCGGCTGTGCGCGGCGCCGGTTTAGCCGCCCCGCTAGGCGCGGGCGGTACGGGCCTGCGCGGTGGAGCGCAGCTCACCGCGCTGTGCCGCAGCCTCCCGCAGGTGGAGGCTGCGCTGAAGGCCGGCGTAGGCTTCATCTACGCCGACTTCGAATTCATCAAGCAGTTCCCGGCAGCGGTGGAGGCCGTTCGGGCGGCGGGTGCGAAGATTGCGCTGGCTACCCCGCGCATCCATATGCCCGGCGAGAACGGCTATCATGCCAACATTTTGCGGCTTCAGCCCGATGCGGTGCTGGTCCGCAATACCGGCGCGCTGTATTATTATCTGCGCCGCCGCCGGGAAGAGCCGGACGCCGTGCATCCGGTGCTGATCGGTGACTTCTCGCTAAATATTGCGAATCATAAAGCGGTGGATTTGTTCCTGGAAGCAGGCTGTGATATCGTTACGCCATCCTATGACCTTAACATCCAGCAGATGGTCGACCTGCTGGAGCGCAGCCGCACATCGAAGGTGGAAGTGGTGATCCATCAGCATCTCCCGATGTTCCATACGGAGCACTGCGTGTACTGCACTTTCATGAGCGAAGGAACGGACTACACGAACTGCGGTCGTCCTTGCGAGAGCCACCGTGCATCCTTGCAGGACCGGATCGGCATGTCCCATCCGGTACGGGTTGACGAGGGCTGCCGGAACACTGTCTATAACGCCATTGAACAGTCCGGCGCCGAATATTTGAGCAACTTCCGCGAGCTTGGCGTATCATCCTTCCGGGTAGAGTTCCTGGAAGAGACGCCTGAGCAGGTCGAAGAGGTTATTGACTTGTACAGCCGGGCGCTGCGCGGCGAAATTTCTGGCACGAAGGTCTGGAAGACGCTGAAAGCGACGAACCAGCTCGGAGTTACCCGGGGCCAATTGGTGAAATAGGAAACTAAAGAAACCGTTAGAAGCCGTTTCAGAGGCAGTCCTGCCGCTTGGAACGGCTTTTTTTCAAAATAGAAGAATGTATAAGCTGAGCGCCTATCACAGACTTCTATTTCTCGGTAAACACATGGCGTCAAAGGACGCCACCGGGTGTTTATCCTTGTGAAAATGAATGAAGACTGTATCGGATCAGTGGGGAATACATAATCTGGGTTGAGGGGGATTCAATCTGACAATCCACTGTGTAAGCTGATATAATAGGTCTATGAGTGCCAAGCGAGAGGGTTTGGCTTTGTACAGATACATAATATGTTTTGACTAAAGGAGTTCGACCATGGCCAAAATTCGCAAAGCGATTATACCGGCTGCGGGTCTCGGCACCCGCTTTCTGCCGGCAACGAAGGCAATGCCCAAGGAAATGCTCCCCATCGTGGATAAGCCGACCATCCAGTACATTGTGGAGGAAGCGGTCGCTTCCGGAATTGAAGATATTATCATCGTAACCGGTAAAGGGAAGCGGGCGATTGAGGACCACTTCGACAACTCGTTTGAGCTGGAGTTCAATCTGGCGGAGAAGCAGAAATGGGAGCTCTTGAATTCGGTCCGCAAGTCGTCCGAGATGGCAGACATTCACTATATCCGGCAAAAAGAGCCCAAAGGTCTCGGACACGCGATCTGGTGCGCGCGCAAATTTATTGGCAACGAGCCGTTTGCCGTTCTTCTCGGGGATGATATCGTCGAGTCTGATAAGCCATGCCTTAAGCAGATGATGGAGGTCTTTGATGAATATAAGTCCTCAATCGTTGGTGTACAGCCAGTGCCGTGGGAAGAAGTCTCCCGCTACGGCGTCGTGGACGGCACAGAACTTGCTGAGCGCGTGTACCGGGCCAACCGGCTTGTGGAGAAGCCTAAGAAGGAAGAAGCACCTTCCAATCTGGCAATTCTCGGCCGATACATTTTGACGCCGCGGATTTTCGACCTGTTGGGTGAGCAGCAGGCTGGCGTCGGAGGAGAGATTCAGCTTACGGATGCGATCTCCAAACTGAGCGAGGCGGAACGGATTTTGGCCTATCACTTTGAAGGGGATCGTCATGATGTCGGAGAGAAACTGGGCTTTATTCAGACCACAATCCATTATGCTCTGCAGTATGAAGAGTTGAAAGAAGATCTCCTGGTTTATCTCAAAGATGTGATTGAGCAAGAAGAGCACAAGAAGTCCGGCAAGACTCCATAATTTTGTTAGCTTACCATCACGATACGGCAGCCCGGGAAAGTGTCCCGGACTGCCTTTTTGCTTGGACAATCCATACATATGATCATACGATTCTGTAAGGAGTGAATACTGATGAGTAGAAGCATCATGTCGCCGGCAAAATACATACAGGGAAGAGGCGAAATCCGGCGTCTTTCCCGTTACTGCGGCGAGGCGGGGGGCACCAGAGCTTACGTTATTGCCGATGCCTTTGTTGTATCAAATTATGAGAACAACATTATTTCGGGTTTCCTGGAAAATGATTTTCCTTACCAACTGCATCCATTTACCGGCGAGTGCAGTCAGCGCGAAGTTCAGGCGATAGCAGATACGATGCGGGAGATTGGATCGGATATAATCGTCGGTATCGGCGGGGGTAAAACACTGGATGTTGCCAAAGCTGTTGGTTATTATGCCGGGCTTCCGCTCATCGTTGTACCAACCGTCGCTTCAACAGATGCCCCTTGCAGTGCGATTTCCGTCCTGTACACGGATGATGGACGGATGGACCGCTATTTGCAGCTAAGGACCAATCCAAACCTCGTCGTCGTTGACACCGAGCTGGTGGCCAAAGCGCCGGTTCGCCTGCTTGTCGCCGGCATGGGTGATGCGTTATCAACCTTCTATGAGGCAAGAGCCTGCCGGAGAGCAGCCGAAGCTCAGAAGAAGGACACAAGCGCAATTGCGGCTTACGCTTTGGCACAGGCCTGCCGTGATACGTTGCTCTCCTATGGCCTGCAGGCCAAGCTGGATGCCGAGAACGGCGTTCTGTCCGAAGCCGTGGAGAATATCATTGAGGCAAATATCTACCTCAGCGGAATTGGATTTGAGAGCGGAGGATTGGCCGCCGCGCATGCGATTCATAACGCAATGACAGGTCTGGAAGAGACGCGTCCGATTCTGCATGGCGAAAAGGTCGCTTTCGGAACACTAGTCCAGCTTGTGCTTGAGAAAGCGGAAACTGCTGAAATTCAGGAAGCGATTGCCTTCTGCCAGAGAGTCGGACTTCCGACGACGCTGAAACAGCTGCACTTGGATAGAGCCGATATGGGCCGTTTACGTCTTCTGGCTGAAGGAAGCTGCGCTGAAACGGAGCCTATGCATAACATGCCCTTTCAGGTTAAACCGGAGGGTGTGCTGGAGGCACTTCTGGAAGCCGACCGTTTGGGAACGGTGATTACAGACTGATTCGATTTGCTATGAACAGCACAGAAAGAGCGCCGCGTTTTTCGCAGGCGCTCTTTTCTATGACTAAACTTTATTCAGGTTACATTAATTTAGTATTGCGTTGCCGCAATCTCGTCAATTTTTGCCTTTTCCGAGGCATCAGACTGGATTAACTTGTCATACACAGCCTGATCCTGCTGTCCCTGTTTTTGCAGGGCGGCAAGATAATTCCGAGCGACTTCCTTGTTGGTCGCATCCGAGAAGTCTTCTGTAAGTCCTTGCTTGAAAGTGGTGGCAGCCTCCGCTGTCTTGCCTGTCATGAGCTGCATTTTTCCAGCGCTCAGGGCGATCAGCGGCGTCACCGAGAACGGTCTGCCCTGGAGCTGTCCGGGAGGCAGAGTCTTCAAAAATGCAACTCCATCCACGACATGCTCATAAGCGGCAAGCCCGGTCTGGAAATACTGCTGCTCCTTGGTCGTATCCTTTTGCTGATAGGCGGCGTTGCCCAAATTGAAGGAGCGTGTAATCAGTGGCTCATACCACTCAATATCCCAGATATATTTGCCTGCATTATCCCGGTATACGGCGTAAGACTCCTCGCTCTTGCCTTGGAGATCATACAGCGTGATCAGCTGCTGCTGCATCTGCTTGTTGTTAGGCTCGTCCTTCAAGCCGCGCTGCAGCACCGCCAGGGATTCGGCAGCAAATTGTTCATTTTTCGTCTGCTTGTATACCTGGTTATCCAGGGAGGCCAGCAGAATGACCGATTCGGGATGCCCCGGACGGTTCTTCAGTGCCTTCGCCAGAGGAGTCTTTATCTCCTCATAGGATGTGCTGATCTGTACGACAGCCTTGGCTTCAGCAGCCGCGTTGGCTGAGCTGATATTGCGAATCGACACGAAGAACACAGCAATCGCGGCGATACACACTACTGCTAAATATCCAAAGCGTAATCCGCTTGCGGTCCATTTATTAGAGAGAGGCTTACGGTCCATCGCTTCAGCCATTCCCGCAAGTCCGATAAACACTAGCAATCCCATGAATGCGTAGCTCATATTGAAGTCCAGTACACTATGCAGCAGAATGGACAGAGCAATAATCAGATAGAAGAACCCATTGTTGAAATCATCCTGATCCTTATTCCGGATGTATCCCTTGATGTATTTGTAGAATACGAACAAAATGAATCCCATAAATACGATGAAGCCCAAAATTCCGACTTCAATCAAATATTGAAGGAAAAAGTTATGCGCCTGACGGCTAGTATAAGGGTTGTTCTGGTACTTCTCATAGAGGGCAGCCCAGCCGCCGCCGCCCGCACCCAGTATTGGGTAGTCTTTTGCTACCTTGACTGCATCCTTATAGAAGGTGAAGCGTTCCAGAACGCTATGCTGTTGGAAGTTGATATTTTCGAGACGAGTCTCGATATTGGCAGGCAAAATGCTGCGAACGCTGGTGCCGATCAGCAGAAATGCAGCAATAGCTACCAGCACGGTTGCCCCTATCGGCAGCCACAGATTGGATAATTTACGTGTGCTCCAGCCTTCCAGCCGCTTGTCAAGCCAAGGGGCCGCGAAGCGCTGCACAGCCCAGCTTATAGCCGCTGTTATAGCAGAGGCTATAAGCAGCCAAGCCCAGCCTTCAACTGCCGCAGATGCATCGGGAACTGCCGCCAGACGTTCGCCTATAGACGTTACCTTGTTGATGACAGCCAGCGACACTACAGCAGCTACAATAAGATGAATAATCCACAAAATTTGTCGAGACGGCTTTTGGAAGAGAAGCAGCAGAACGAATACCACCGGCAGCATAACCAGACCGCCCCGGGATAGCGTCAGGAGCAGTGATACAATAATCGGAACAAGCATAAAGCCGTGAGTCACCGTACCGTACCATTTTTTTGCCCGGATTAAGGCGAATACGGCCACGAACAGGAAAGCCATCAGGAACGCGGCGTATGTATTGGCATACTGAAATATCGAAGTCAGGCGCAGACCGTTAGAGTCTGTCATTACTGCATCCAGATATTTGCCCGCCTTGACCGTGTTGGAGAACCAGCCAACCACTCCGCCAGCCACGTTCCAGGCGCCCAGCCAGTTCATCAGACCGAACCAGACTGTCAGGTAAGCCACTGTTAATATGGCGGTTTGTATGATACCATTAACTTGTTTTTGTCTAAGAAGGTAGAGACTTACAATAAATAGTGCAGCGTACATACACTGGATTAGGAGCATATTGACCGCCATATAGTGAGAAGAGGCGACAAAGAGCGACAAGAAGTACGTCAGCGGAAGCAGGAGCACGGCAAGCGCGAGAAGGTCCCGCTGATCCTCCAGCTTGAATCTTTTGTAGTAGATAGCGGCCCACACAATGACCATGAGACTGCCAATAATGGCCGAGATATAGAGGGGCTTCTCGAAATCAACCTGCTGTCCGTTAAATAATCCCACTTGAAATGGGGCCCATACCAAAAATAGAATAAAACCAATAACCAACACCCATAGCGAGTCGGGTATCTTTTCGGCATTTCTCGACTGAGCCGCCTTTTTACCGTATACTGGATTAGCCAACTTTTTGATCTCCTTTGTTGGAATATAGAAATTATTCTACAATATACTTAAAAAGCGATTCCCTTAATTCCTTGTTCTCTAAAAAAGCGAGTTCATAATCTTTAACTCCTCTTTTTTGGCTTGCGTTAAATGAAGATCGAAGAATCCATAATAATTTATCATTGCCTTGCAAATTTATAGACTCAGCTAATTGTTCCAATTCTTCTTTTGAACTTTCTTGTAAGATTAAGTGACTTTCAAATCGGGGAAGATTAGCTGCGTAGATCCAACAAATTTCAAACAGCATATGTTTCCGGTTAGAACTGATTGTATTTGTTTCATGAATTCTATATTTAATTAACGCCTCCTCAAGAATTGAACACTCCCCATACTCAGCTGCGCGTAGGGCAAAATCCCAATCATGGGCAAATCTTAAGTTTCGCATTCCGCCAATCTCTTGATAGAGTTTTTTAGTAAATACCATATTGCTTGTAGTCGATATAAAATTTGAGACTAATAAATTTCTGGAAAAATTATTACTGCCAGCATAAGATTTACTCTTGTTAGGGATGGGCCAAGGCTCCATGTTCTTCCATCCCTCTTTAATTCCAAGTGTTTTACCTGAATGATCAATAATTTTAATATATGTGCAAACCAAATGAACATGAGGATGTTGAATTAAATATCCTACGCACTTTTCAATGCGATTTTTCTCGTATATGTCATCCGAATTAAGTATGGTTAGAAAGTCGCCTGTTGCAAGTTCCAGGCCACGATTGATTGTATAATGGGCGCCTTGGTTCTGTTGAGTCAGTACTTGAATTCTATCATCTTCAAAAGATTTTGCTATCGCTAGAGAATTGTCTCGAGATCCATCATCAATAACAATTAGTTCAATGTTTTTATAGGTTTGGTTTAAAACACTAGTGATAGCTTCTTTAATGAAATTTTCGTGGTTATATAAAGGAATAATTACCGACACTTTTAAGTCCTGGTTAATTTTTGCCTTCGTCTTGAAAAACATATGGGTGCACCTCTATAAGATTTGATTGATTTCTATTCCTTGCGGCACAAGATAGCCACGGCCCTCTTGATATGGACGAGGGTCTCTTACGACGATTATCAATGCATCGTTAATCCATTGTACTTGTTCATGAGCTTGATAAGTACCATTTGCAAAAGCGATATCAAGCGAGTATTTCCCACTCCGTAGATAAGGGAAGCTCATTGAGAATTGGAAATGATAAACTTGACCACCCTTGAAAGGTTGAAGTGATTTTTTTTCAAAATGAGAGTTAGTTACAATAACGGGACTTCCAAGAGCATCCTTTAAGGTGAAACCTAGAATTGGCATATCGATATCTTTTTTAATATTTAATGAAAAATCTATAAGAACTTGATCACCGCCAGTCACGGTGGTGGCAACATGGCCACTCTCATAGTTTAACAAACGTATAGATTGAAAAAAACCGTCTCCATTTCCAAAAGCTTGTGCTTTTGAATTTGAAAATGAACTGTTACTTTCTCCAGATATTTCATTATCAATTTCGGCTGAATAACTGGTGACAGCTTGCATTTCTTTAATATCATAGCTCATGAATGCCTGATATTCATCAAGTATTTTGTCAGGTCGACCCTCTTTAAAAATTCGGCCGCCATCCATCCATATAATACGATCACAAAAGCTTGCAAGTACCCCAGTATCATGACTGACGAACAATACTGTCCCGTTTTTTTTGATTTCTCTTATTTTGCGATAACATTTTTGTTGAAATCTCATATCACCTACACTTAACGCTTCGTCGACAATGAGAATTTCTGGATTAATATTTATTGCTATTGCAAAAGCAAGTCTTACAAACATGCCGCTTGAGTATGTCTTGACTGGCTGATGAATGAATTCACCAATATCAGCAAATTCAAGAATGGCATCAAGACTTTTCTCTACATATTCTTTAGAATAGCCCAGTAATGTTCCATTAAGATAAATGTTTTCAAGACCAGAGAGATCACCGTTGAAGCCCGCTCCCAACTCAAGAAGAGCAGATATATTTCCCTTAACATCAATACTTCCACTCGTTGGGGTAAGAACGCCAGTAATCATTTTAAGAAGAGTAGACTTTCCGGAACCGTTTTTACCTATAATGCCAACAGTTTCACCTCGTTTTACATTTAGGGACATATTATCAACGGCGTGAAATTTTCGGTGATATTTTTTTTTGGAAAATACTTCCTTGACGCGATCCATGGGATGATTATAAAGCTTGTAAACTTTTGACACACTGTTAACCTCAATTAAGGTATCCAAATATTTCTACCTCCGTTTTACAACACATCTGCAAAATGTGGCTTCATTTTCTTGAAAAAACTGATTCCGATCCATCCAATAACAATTACAACGAACCAAAAGTAAAAGGTTTGTCTTGGATGAGCAAAAAACCAATTGTGATTGATTAAGGCTTCTCTATATCCATTAACAATGTAATAAATTGGGTTTAACTTAATAAACCAACGATATTTCTCAGGAATCACCGATTCTTCCCACATAATTGGTGTAAGCCATATGCCGAACTGAAGCAATATACCTATGATTTGCGAAGTATCTCTGAAGAAAACATTAAGTGTTGAAATGAAATAAGCAACTACTGTTACAAGCATAAAAATACAAATATTATAGTATAGGATATCAATCAAGTGAATACCTGGGAAATATCCATATATTGAAAATATAATAATCAGTAGAAGGTTAAATGCTAAATTTAGGAAAAATGAGGCGATTATTTTGACAAGTGGTAGTAAGCTAACTTTGAAGACAAGTTTTTTTACAACAAAAGAATAGCTTGTAAACGCACCAGTTGAATTGATAATCGCATCACTGAAAAAGTTCCAAGGAATCATGGCAGCACACAGCCAAAGTATAAAAGGTGCATTTGATATGGGTTGTGCTCGAAATCCAACTTGGAAAACAAACCAAAAAATTAAAATGGTCATCAAAGGTTGAATGATTGCCCAAAAAACACCAAAATATGAACCAGAGAATCTACTCTTAAAATCTGACTTTGACATATTATAGAGAATACCTTTGTTGTTCCACAAATCCTTAATTGAACTCAATTTGTATCTCTCATCCTTTCAAGACTTTCTATTGTTTATATTTACTCATAGCTCTTTCAAATGAATGTTTCATTGAAAGAGAAGCTCTCTCCGATGAAAAAAATTCAATGTTTTCTTTTGCACGACTCTCCGCATTTTGTTTGTAGACGCCAAGATTAGTATAAAAGGTGTCGAAAGCTGCCTTTAGGTCTTTAATATCATGGCTATTCGATATGATCCCTATCTCTTTATCCCTGACGAATAATGCGATATCACCAACATCGGTAGATAGAATAGGAGTCCCAACACACATAGCCTCGATAGTCACAATTGGCAACCCCTCGAATATTGAAGCAATCACAAGGCCATCTATTGATTTTATAAATTTGGAGATTTCGGCGATGTAGGAAATTCTGTGGATACGATTCTTCCAAATAGGGGTTTTCGCAATTTCGATCTCGATCTCTTTTGCGAGTTCTCCGTCGCCGACCATAACAAAATTCGCATTATTGTAATTTTCAACTATATACCGTGCCAGTTCCAACATTTTGAGTGGCTGCTTTTGTTCAGTAAAACGACCCACAAAAGCAAAATATATTTTATTGGGGTCTAAGCCATATGATCTCAAAGTTTTCTCTCTAGAAAAATGCTCGGTGGATGCTTTTGCGATTTTTTGAGTATCAACAGCCGAGTATACCAGATCAATGTCTAATGGATTTAGTCCATATGTGTGGATAAACTTTTCTTTAATCTTTTGGTTGATTGCGATAAAACGATCATATGAATGTATAGAAGGCCGATCGTAATATTGTATCCATCCATATTCATAATCATATACATCTTGAGTCACAATCGGACAGTTATTAAAGATTCTTCTGATATTACTGCTGTTATCCATTGTCCAAGGAGAACTATTACATATCCACACAAGATCGGGTTGATAAACATTCTTAAGGCCTTCTAACAAATAGAGATAAGTCTCAAATGATGTTATTTCTGCAAAATCAAAATATTTAATATCTAACTCCGCGATTTGATAATACAGGCTGCCTTGTTCTGTTCGATGAGATTCAAAAGTAACAACTATAAATTCATAATCCTTTTGAAGTCTTTCCATAATTTCGATAGTGTTTCGCTCTACTCCTCCAACAGCCATGAAAACCGGGAGAACAATTATTGTGGGTTTAACCTTTTGCTTGGATGCAAAAATTATTGAATTATTCCATTCGACCGGTTCTTGTTTCTTTGTGAATAAATTCTTACCATCAGAAGATTGTATAGAAGGGCACACCAAACTTAAATCAATTTGTTGATCGGTTCGTTTGCTTCCGGGAATTCGAAGAAATCTGCCGATTCCATCGGGATTCTTAATGAAATTATCACAGCTGCCAAAGCTTTTTTTGATAATAAGTGAGTCTTTATAATTAATGCTATGTAGAAGCGGGAAATTGCTTAACCCGTCTGAAATGAAAATAAAGTCATAATTATGCTCTAAAAGACAAAGTGCAGCATTAGCAAACTGGCTTTTTTCAATTACATGAAGTGAATCAGTAAATTCATAGATATACTCCATATACTCAGATGAAGTGCAGAAATTCACATCAACATGGATATCTGGAGAAAGGATGCAGGATTCCCGGTATGCATTAAGAATTAATGTAGGAACCTGTCCGCTAGAACTTTTCAAGGTAATCCAAATCCGTCTGCGTTGTTCAGAAGAATGTGATGGGCTGTTCAATTGATAAGAGACACTGACTTTATATTTGTTCCGTTTCTTTGCGATATAGTGGATAACCTTTTTTAATAGTTTGAAAGTCATGCGAAAGGAAGTCCTTGCAGCAGATAGGCTTCTTTTAAACATCAAATAGTTTAAGGAAAATTCAATTTCCACTTTTGAAGTATCTGTCGGCAACATTTCGCTGATTAATATCGGATCGATCTCACTAGAGAAATCGTACTTATTGACTGCTGAATGCATCGCATTGTTAAATTCAAAACGAATGGGAGTTCTCGACGAATGGAGTGAGACAGCATCCGCTCTTCTAATCTTGACTTTACATCGGTCATCTAAGGGGTCAAATCGGATTCTGCCGTTAGAATCGCTCGGAACTTCGAGCGATATTTTTATCTTCTTCTCTCCAGCAGTATGGTATTTTACCGAATTTTCTTCAGTAAAGTTATTGTCCCGATCATAGAAAACTTGCGACGAGCCGAAGAAAAGATATCTCAAAACGAATCTTTCTGAAGTTTTTCTGGACGGCTTATAATCCGCATATCCTATAGCCAGACCTAGATACATATAATAACTAAAAATAATAGAGTAAAATTTCGAACATAATTTCCTTATTTTGGAAGAGTCTTTTTTTCTCAAGCCCTTTTCCAACAACTTGGTCATTAGGGTTAGAAGACGTATAGTAACTCTACCCAAATCACCGACAAAGTCAATTCTCTTTTTGACAGAGTACGAGGACTGATAAAGTTCATAAAACTCATCGATATCAAATTTAATTTCTTCATTTCCAATTTCGGGATGTAATCGTTTTAGCGTATTTAATTCTTCACCTGCTGATAGCTGACGATTGCAAAATTTTTCAACACTGTTATATATATGATCATGATATCCAAGTGCGTTAGGAACATAGATAATTGATACTCCCAACTGATGCAAACGATATCCTAGATCTACATCTTCAAATCCATATTTTTTAAAAGCAGGGCTAAACAATACGTCTAGTTGCAGCAATTTGGACCGTGCAACACTAACGTTAGAGGTATAAAAATGACGAAAATCAATGACTTCAAAAGGCCTCATTCCGACAAATCCGAATTGTTCACAGCCAATATCGGTAATGTGCTTCATCAAATGGTTCATCTCGATTCCTTCTCGCCATTCAATACAGCCTAATGTCGCATAATTTTCTCCATTTTTTAAGTAAGATTCGTAGTGTTCATTTAGGAAATTGGGAGTCGGGAAAATATCATCCCCTGTAAAGAGAACGATTTCTCCGGTTGCATATTGATATGCATGATTTCTGGCTTGTGCGGCACCTCCATGCTTATTTGTCAGCACTCTTATAGGAAGATCTGTACATTCCTTCAGAATAGCAACGGATTGATCAGAAGATTCATCATCTGAGAAGATAAGTTCATATTCATATTTGGTATATTTATCAACAATTCTCCAATGGTCTAATAAATCTCTTAATAGTGAGGACCTATTGTATACGGCAATAATTACACTAATTTGCATTTGTACACCACCATAAATTTTAAGTTGATTTTGAGTTGGAACCTTTGTGCTCAAGTGCTTCAATCATTTGTTTATAAATCTGATCAACAATCTCGCTTATTTCGACCTGTGTCAAAATTTTGAGGTATCCTTTAATTGTTAGGAAGGTAGCACTCGTAAAATCCCCAACAATCTCAAATTGAGGATCGATATTCATAAAAAGGAAACCCCATTTGTGGAAATTTAGAGCATTGAGGGGAACATGTGAAGTTACAGCCCCGTCAGTAATTACTTTTTCAATATTACAAATGCAGAATTGATTCTCGATGGGATCAAATCTGAATCTGGTGCCTCCAGCATAAGTGGAGAGGTCGAACGTTATCGAAAATTCGTTGTTTTCATTTGTATAAATAGTCGTACTTTGCTTCTTATCTTGCTGGTAGATTCCTTCATTTGAAGGATATAAGGTTGAGATATGAAGACTGATCTGGGAATCATATTTATAAATTGAAGCAATATCAAAAACAGAAATTGATCCTGATTCATTGGAGCATATGGCTATAAGATATTTCCCCTCTAAGTCGATGCTTGAGTTCTGTAAATTTTTCACTCTACGTTCTTTTAAAGCAAGATCAGTAATGCTGGAAACCGCGTATAAGGATTGATTGTATATTTTCACAGTGGAAAACGCCTGTTCTAAGTATGTTTGAAATCCATCAAGGTAAAACTCTGAAACATGGTAAGGGTTATGGTATCCACTTTTGTCAGTGTAGACTGTCTTGTTTGGAGTCGACATCACGAGTATGCCGTCTGGTTTAAGGACACGTTTTGCCTCGAGAAGAAATTTGTTTTGTATATCCTTTTCAACATGTTCTATGACTTCAAAAATAACGATACAATCAAACGAGGAATCTTCGAACGGAAGACTTTCCAGCGAGGATTGGATAAAATTGAGGTTTTGTTGATTCGCATAATGCTCCTTACACCACTCTATGGTTTCATGAGATATATCAATACCAGTAACTTCTGAGGCAAACTGTGATAAAGACAAGGAACCATATCCGGTTCCACACCCTGCATCTAGAACCTTCATATTTTTAAGGCAGGGCGCAACGGCACTATACCTATGAACATGCTCAGCCTCAATTTCTAATCCATCATTGTCTGGTATAAAGCGTTCTCCTGTGTACTCCATTTTGTTTTCCAATGCCTCCCAAAAATGCTCGTGTTAACCTGGAATTTACTTCGCAGCTAAACTAGAACAATGTTATCATTAAGGCCGTGTTCTAGCAAGCAACAAGCCTGTGGCCGAATAGAGCAATACAACAGACATTACCTATAAATGAACAAATTTACTCCCAGTAAACTGTAGAATCAAAAAGAATAGAGACAAAGCGTGCTCCTTGTGGTGAAAAAAGTCACCACAACCCCATTCACACCAGGAGAACTCGCTATGTCTCTTACCGTTTTCGCACCTGATCATGCGACCTTTCGCAACTATTTGTTGCAGTATCGGCTGTCGCTATATTTTTTTAAAACCGGTTTTGAAAAATATAGTGCGACGTATATGGCATCCGCGAAAGGATTTCGCCGCAAGGTGGTAAACCTAGCGGAATACATTCCCCAATGACGACGTTCGGTCATATACCTAATTTATTGTGGGTCGCTTAATAAGAATTTTTTTACAGAGTTACTTAATTTATTTGAGTACTTATACAAGTTGAATGAAAAAAACGCCAGTATGATGCAGTTGATCAAAAAAAGAGAGTAGGTTTCTATAGGAGTTATTATTCGTCCTGTGAATCGTTCAAGTACCTGTTCAATAATTACATGATGTACTAAGAATATAGCAAATGAATACTTACTAACTCAACTTTCGCAGCTCAAATCTCCAAACAAACCCTTGATATAGCTGGGTAAACCGGAGATCCATTCCTGTAGTTGACAAAAAACAGCTATTTTGTTCTTCTTGGTTTTCGCCTGGGACATTTCGAGAAATAAACTCATGAGCTGCTGGAGCGCGGTCTGGTAGTCCAGATCGCGGACCTCGTCGGCAAAGAGAAAGAAGAGCCCTCCCAAGGTTCGGTCATCACTCGATTGACGCCGTTCGTATTCCATTGCCAAATATCGGCTGAATACAATCGTCGTATGGCTAATCAGCCCGTCAAAGGAACGGCCCTGAAATTCAGTTCCCAGTTTCAAATAGCTTTTGGTGACTTTGAAAAAGGTCTCTATGCTCCAGCGCATGCCATAGATTCGTACGATTTCAGCTGCATCCAGCGTCACATCGGTACTTAAAATGGCCAGCCACTCCCGTTTTTTATTCCGGTTGCGGACAAACACAAGCTTCACAGGCAAACCGCAGGCGGTGTGCACGATGACCGAGCCTTTAATGTCTTTCGCGTTCGATGCGGGAAGGCTTTGAAACACCTCGCCGAGTGTCATTCGCTTACCTTGAACCAGGTAGCGTTGTTTCATTTCCTTCACCATACCAATCACGGGAAGCCCTTTGGCGGCGAGCTCACGGAGCAGTGGAGCTTGAGTAAACCAGCTATCCATAAGCACGTAGTCGGCGGCCAATCCGGCACGTAAAGCTCGTTCCAACAAGGCTACGACAGCATCCGGCTTCCGAAATAAGGCCTCCATCCGGCGCTTGTAGCCGTTACTGCGTTTGGAGAGAGTCGAAGCCATTTCGCACAGACGGTTGGCTAATTTGGCTGAAGACAGCATGACAAAGTCAATCGGAGCAAAGCTAAAACCGTCAGACCAACCTAGAGTCAGCATGGTGTAGCCTTTGGTGAATTTGCCCGTAGAGTGGTCAAAAACTCGTGCCAATAACTCTGCTTTTTTGCTCCGGTTTCGACTCAAAACAGAATCGTCGATAATGAACACACGTATTCGATGTGACGAAATAAGCGATTCAAAATGGCGCACGATGCGAAGACTTAAAGCCTGCAAAAAGCGTCGCCACGCAAAAGAAGCTTGATTTAAGAACCGATAAACAACATCTTTGCCAGGAAGATCTGCTCCTCGGTCACTTTCCAAAAGCCGAAACCAGTTCTTCCCTTCGAAAACCAAAGAGAATATGATTTGAAAAATGGCTAGACTGGAAAGACCGAAAGATTTAGAAATGCCCGCTTGCCGTAAGGTTTTTCCAATGTGAAGAGTGGCAAAAAGTTTGGAAAAGCGAGACTGTTCAGACAGGGAATGTTGTTGTAACATAGGGTTACGCACCTTTCTTGTTGGCATGGTAAGCTCGACACTTCCATGATACCAAACAAGCGAGGTGTTTTTTGTCAATACGAGTAAATCTATTGAATTCTCCTTACGCGCTCAAGGGTTTAAGCCATTTTTCCAGGTGCGAAAGTTGAGTTACTAATGATTATAAATGGCTTCTTAATTTTTTCTATTTTAATAAGTTGTCCAATATAGGCTAACAGGAAGAAGAGAGAGATTCCAGTAATGGTGATTATATACATGTACGGAATGTTAATCTCTTTAGTAAACAAAAGTACAACAATCAAAGTACTTATAATGAATTGGTATATATTAACTTTTTTTATATATTGCACGAAGCACATTCCAAAGATGAATTCTGGCAATCTTGTTAAGATATTATAGTCGATTTGAATGTTGAAAAAGTAAAATTGCACAACTACAAAGTAAATGGAAACACTACAGAATATTAGTGTTTTGGGAAACTTCATTAAAAGAATTCTTAGAAAAGGAAAACAGATGTACAAGAGAATTATGCAGCCTAAAAACCATTCACCGATCATATAATAATTCGGTATTAAAGCAACTAAATATCCATCCATTCCAAGGATGCTTAATACAAAAGTCCATTTAGGGACTTGCGGACTGAAAGGATTGAGGGCGTAATACTTATAAAAGTAATACAATAATACAAGGGCATAAGCAGTCCAGAATATTGGATAAATGGAAAGGAATCTCTTTTTAATATACTTTTTAATTGCAAAGTCATTTTTATAGGTGTACATCAATGCCGCACCAGAGATTATGAAAAATAATGATACACCGATTCTCCCCAAGTTTCCATTAGGATAAGTATCAAAGAATATTTTGATAATACCAATAGTGCGCGTTCCTAAAGAAGCATTGAAATGGAAAATGACTATCGACAATACAGAAAGAGCTCTAATAAAATCCAAATAAAATAATCGTTCTTTTTTTTCATTTATCACTGTGTTTTTCGCTCCTATGTAATAATTCAATATTTTTTTGTTTCATAAACTATCAAGATGGGGGTGAAGATAGGATTCTATTTTTAAATAAATCGGGGAAATCAGAGTAGTAATAATCGAATTTGTCGCTTAAATATTGCAATTCATCTTTGGTGAACGGAGTCTTTTTTTGAAAGATTTTAACCTTAATGTTCTGCTCTATTGTGTAATCTTTTACAAAATCGAAGTTATCTCCAATAATCCCATTGTTCAGGAACTCGTTTGCCAAAATACCGACTACCTGTTGATCGGAGGGCGTAAGATGATACTGGATAGGGTCAGCTACAACCACAATATCAGCTGTTAAAAAATCACTTGGAAACCCATCTCTTAGGTCTACGTTCGAAGATGCATCCAATGTCAAAATATAGTTTAAGGTGTCAGGTAGATACAGCTTTCTAAGGATATCATCATTAAGCAGAGAAGAACTAGCTACTACGTAAATGTGAGCACCACTTGAATCGGACATGGCCTTTAGATCATTATCCAGCAGTTGAAGCTGGGCAATATCATTTCTGATTTTTGGTCGATATGATTCATTGGAGTACAATATAGAACCTATTTTAGATATCGGAACAAATCCGAAAGAATACGAAGAGTTAATTAAAAACAATAAAACAATAGCGCCTATATATAGGTTTCTTCTTTTCGGGAAAAAGCGGTTATAAAACCAACCAGTGCAAATTAATACTAAGAGGAGTATTTGTGAAAATAATAAATACCTATGATGGATCCCCATGTTTTGTATTCTGAAAAATAAAATTTGAGTTATTCCAAATGAAGAAAAGAACATTGCTGCATATGGGCGTAATTCTTTTTTTGTAGCACCGATGATAACTCCTAATGCTAGCAACAAACAAATAAATAAGCCCATTGATTTTCCGGTGATTACAAAGTTGTCGGTATAATTACCAATACTATAAGCTGAGTAGGCAATAGAAAAATTACCAAATAAGCTTTGTTTTAAAAAACCTTTGAAGAATACTAATAAAACTCCAAGGGATACTATTGCGGGTAATGAGATGTTGATTATGAAATATTTTAATATTTGGAATCTTCGATCTTTTTCCTGAATCATTTTGAATAGAATGAAAATTATCATTGCTGCTACAAAACCAACTGCGAAAAATGCAAAGTATCTTCTTTGCAAAATCAGCAACATTAACATTACAGCAATAACAAAGTATTTTTTAAAATCAAGCTTATACCAGTTTATTTCAAGTGTTGTTAACCAAAGAATTGCAATAGCTAATAAACAAACACCATCCAAATATCCGAAGAATAAAGGCAAATATAGCATGGGGAGACTAAGAATAATTAACAAAATCACAGAGAAAGGAAGCTTAATTGTTTCGTCAATTTTTGCGAGTTTGCAGAAACAGTAGGAAAGGATGAGTGCCATTGGGAAAACGAACATTATTAGAATTAATAGAACATAGCTGACAAAGCTTTCCCCCATGATTTTCATAGGAAGGGCTAACAAGGTGGGAATAATGTTGTTATATTCTGATTCATTAATACTTATGTACAGAGAATGGAGCATTTGACTTGGAAATAAAAAAAAGTTCCGACTATGCTCAATTGTTACTCCCCAGTATCCTCCAAAATCCCAAAAGTATACGAATCGATCTCTACTGACTTCAGCAAAAACAAAAGCTGTGATTAGTATAAAAACAAAAAAAGAACAAATGATATCTAGTTTGTTAAGTCTTTTTAAGAAAGCGAAAAATCCGTTCACTTCCAATGACCAGCATATTATGCTGAAATAGAAAAATAAGATAGAAGAGCATATCAAGAGACCAGATATTTTAGGGGTATTGTTGAATATAAAAACACCAGACATGAATATAAGAACAAAAAAAATACAAGAAATCAACCATTTACTATCTAAAGACCTAGTTAATGTACGCTTTAGCATCTAAATAACCTCTTTGAAATTTATTGGGTAACGTTTATTAACATTAGTTTTATTACAAATTAACATATTAATTATAGGTAATTGCGATTTCTTTAATCGTGTCACACTGGGACTTGGAATATGAGAAAGTATCTTTTATTAGCCTCTATTAGATTATCAGTATAATAGTAAGGCGCCTGATAGTTTCAGGTAAGACCATTTCTTCATTATAACAAGGTATAACTATCCTCGTATTTGGTGCAGTAATTGGATTGTTCAAACAACTATCTCTCCTCATTAGTTAATTTATCTAATTTTACATTACCTATATCGAAATTAAAATTGTTTCTTTGCCAAACTGCAAATGAATTTGAATATATATTTGTATGGTGTAATTTAATAGCTGGACAATAAAAAAGTTCTAGAACTCTTAGGAGCTTACGAATCCTCGTCAATATTTAGACGTATTCTGCTTGGATTAATTTTTTCGTTATGAATAAATTCGGATTTTGAGCCAGGCGAAAATAGGCTTGAGTAAATAAGCGGCAACCGTAGCCTTGAACACTACGGCATGAGAAGGCGTATCCCACGACGGTAGCTTGAATCTGATAGCCCCACGAGACCTTGCCGAGCAGATGCGAATGATGAAACCCGGTCACTCCATCGGAGCCAAGCGGAGAAGTAATTCTTCATGGTCGCTTTATTGTAATGCCATGTATTCTATTTAATGATACAATGGAATTGCTGACTATGAATTTGAATTACGGGGGATAAGATGAATAGTATACTCATTCTTGGCTGTGGTTATTTAGGATCACATCTAGCCAATTATTTTAATCAGCAAGGCTGGTCGGTGAAGGTTTTGGGCATGCGATCAATGCACACTGATTATTTAAGTGAGAGTATTAAATTTGTGGAACTTGATGTTAATGATATTGAAAGTGTAAAACATTTTATAATTCCAGGGGATTTTGTCTTATGCGCAACAGGATCTATAAATGCAACCAATCCCTTTAATGATATATCTCGGGATATCACAGATTACTATCTGCCATATATAAATCTGTTGAATGAGTGTGCATCCAAAAATATTGGAAAGTTCATATTCCTGTCATCAGCGGGAACTGTCTATGGAAATGCTTCCAATTTCGCGAAAGAAGATGATCGGCTGAATCCCTTGAATATTTATGGTGTTCAGAAGGCTTTTTTTGAGCAATTGATTCAAATTAAACATAATGAATCCAAACAATTGCCGCATGTCATACTCAGAGTTTCTAATCCGTATGGAGGAATCCAAAACCCGCTAAAAAACCAAGGAATAATACCTGTCTTGATAAATAAGGCGCTAAATGGAGAGAAATTTGAATTCTGGGGCGATATAAATGCTACTAGGGACTTTATTTATATCGATGATTTCCTTAAGGCAACTTATCTTGCCTCCAAATGTGCGATTAATGAAGTGATTAATGTTGCGAGTGGAACTTGCAGTACGATTGGAGAAGTTATTGATGTGGTACAGCATCGAGTAGACTGTAAGATTGATATCGTGTACAAAACCTCGGCAAATACTGTTGTAAAAAACAATCTTATCGATAACAGTAAATTGAAATCTATTACAGGTTTTTCACCCTCGATCACGCTTGAAGATGGTATTCAACAAATAGTAGGCAAGATGCTTTACGCTAAGGAGTAAGTGGAAGGTGAGTTTACAAGTTCTTTTATCCACTTATAATGGTGAACGCTACATTTCAGCTCAAATTGAAAGTCTGTTATTGCAATCCTGTTCGATTTCTAGCATATTGATTCGCGATGACGGTTCAAACGATGGGACAGTTCAAAAACTGGAGCTTTATCAAAGGAAGCACCCTCATATAATCCATATTATTCGTGGAACGAACATTGGAGCCAAGGCGAGCTTCTTTGAATTATTACAGAATGCTGATCCAGAGTGTGCTTTCTTTGCTTTTTGTGATCAGGATGACTGGTGGCTGGAGGATAAGGTGAAGAACTCAATCCATGCTCTGAAAGGTGTGAGTGATGGGGATAGGCCACTTCTGTACTTCACCCCGACCATTCTGGCCGATTCGGATTTGGCTCCCCTAAAAAAGTGGCCACATCTTTCAAATGTGAAACCTTCTTTCAATAATGCACTTGTTGAAAACATTGTTGTTGGAGCTACCGCGACATTTAATAAAAGGGCTAAAGATCTTCTGCTTCTACATACTCCTGATTTGCGAAATATAATTATGCATGATTGGTGGGCATATTTATGCATTTCGGCTTTTGGTAATGTAGTTTTTGGTGATAATGCCCAAATTTTATATCGACAGCATAATGATAATCTGATTGGAGGGGACAAAACTCGTGTTGAATTGATACAAAAAAAAATTGCAAGTTATAAAATAAATCGAGTGAAGAAAGTGCTCTATAATCAGGCCCTAGAGTTTAATAAATGCTATGGAGGAGATTTAGAGGTAGAGCATAAGGAAGAACTTGAGCTTTTCCTTGCTTCGAGAACTAGCTTGCGTTCACGATTTTTGTATTTGACTAAATGCAAGGTGTTTAGACAGTCATTTCTAAATGATTGTTTCATGAGATTTTTAGTTTTAATAGGTTATATTTAATGTAATCGATGTAAGCTTAAGCAAGATCGCTCTTGTTCAAACCTTCTTACTTTTGAGTTCGCTTTTTATATAATTTTGAATAACTGAGTTTTTTGTTCCATTATTAGCTGCGGATGAATAATATTATCATATTGAATACTTTATTTATTTTTGTCCTAAAATTTATGAGTCAATGCGTTGTTTGATTGTCTTTAGTTGGATTGCATTGCATAGAAAGCATTCATTATAAGCGTTCTAAAGTTTATTTTTGGTAATAGGCTAAAAAAGATAAAGGTGGTCTCTCATGAAACTCCTCATAACCGGCGGAGCCGGATTCATCGGCAGCAACTTTGTAATCTATATGCTGGAGCAGCATCCGAACTACAAGATCGTTAACGTAGATGCCCTGACGTATGCAGGGAACCTGGAAAACCTGAAATTGGTGGAAAACCATCCGAACTACAGTTTTGTTAAAGCGGATATTACGGATGTTCAGGCGATGGATGCTTTGATTGGCGATGGTGTGGATGTGGTTGTCAACTTTGCGGCGGAGTCGCATGTGGACCGGAGTATTTTGGAGCCGGATGTGTTTGTGAAGACGAATGTGCTTGGCACTCAAGTGCTGCTGGATGCGGCCAAGAAGCATAAGGTCACGAAATTCGTGCAAGTATCAACTGATGAGGTATATGGAACGCTGGGAGCAACCGGGCTTTTCACGGAAGAAACTCCGCTTACGCCAAACAGCCCGTACTCCGCAAGTAAAGCAGGCGGTGACTTGTTGGTGCGTGCGTACCACGAGACCTTCGGCCTGCCGGTCAATATTACCCGTTGCTCGAATAACTACGGTCCGTATCAATTCCCGGAGAAGCTGATCCCGCTGATGATCTCCCGCGCACTTGCGGATGGAGCGCTTCCAGTGTACGGTGACGGGATGAATATTCGTGACTGGCTCTATGTCGAAGACCACTGCAGCGCGATTGATCTGGTCATTCACGAGGGCGTGTTGGGAGAAGTGTACAACATCGGCGGCAACAATGAGCGGACGAATGTGCATATCGTCAAAACGATTCTGCAGGAGCTGGGCAAGCCGGAATCGCTGATTACGTATGTCCAGGACCGTCCCGGTCATGACAGACGCTACGGTATCGATCCGACCAAAATCATGACGGAGCTCGGCTGGAAGCCGAAGCATACGTTTGAGACGGGTATCAAGGAAACGATTCAATGGTATCTGAACAACAAGGAATGGTGGACCCGCATCCAGTCCGGAGAGTACCAGAAATATGCCGAGCTGCAATATGGCTCCCGTCTGGGAGATGCTCTCTAATGGCGATGAAAGTGTTGGTTACCGGTGCAGCGGGACAGCTGGGCCAGGATGTGGTAAAGCTTCTTCACAAGGGTGGATATGAGGTGCTGGCGAGCGATCGTCAGGAGATGGATATTACCAACCCGGATCAATGCGTCGAGGTAATCGGAAAATTCGCTCCCGATGCGGTTATCCATTGCGCCGCCCATACAGCTGTTGATGCTGCGGAGACGGATGTCGATGCTGCGTACCTCCTCAATGCGGTAGGAACGCGGAATGTAGCGCTTGCGGCAGAGAAGGCTGGAGCGAAGATTGTCTACATTAGCACGGATTATGTTTTTAATGGACGGGGCGAACAGCCTTATCATGAATATGATAATACAGATCCTCAGAGCATTTACGGCAAGTCCAAGCGGGCAGGTGAGGTTCTTGTCCAGACGCTGTCGTCCAAGTATTTCATTGTGCGAACGTCCTGGGTCTATGGCAAGTACGGCAATAACTTCGTCAAGACGATGCTGAAGCTGGGTCAAGAGAAGCCGCTGATTCAGGTGGTGGACGATCAGAAGGGATGCCCGACCTACACCGTAGATTTGGCCCGTTTTCTCCTGGAATTGATCCAGACCGAGAAATACGGCATCTACCATGCCTCCAACACGGAGTCCTGCACATGGTATGAGTTCACTCAAGCTATTTTTGAAGAAGCTGAACAGCTACTGGGTCTTAAATTTACAGCCAAGCTGGAGCCCTGCACGACAGAGCAGTTTGTCCGTCCGGCTCCGCGTCCGCACAACTCGGTACTGGAGCATCTGTCCATCCGCACCAATGGATTTCAGGATATCCGGTCTTGGCGGGAAGGGTTAAGAGAATTTTTAAAGCAAATTCCGTTTGAATAAAAAAATCTCCCGATCTAATCAAATTAGAAAGGGAGATTTTAATTTTTAGTATGTGCCCACAAGTTCTCTATGCTGAGTTTCTTTATTTTCACCTAGCTTAACAGTACTTTTTTCAATAATATATTTTGGCCGAGCTTTTACTTCTTTATAAATTTTTCCGATATATTCACCGATTAGTCCTAGCGCAACCAATTGAATTCCGCCGATAAACCAAATAGAGATCATAAGGGAGGACCAGCCGGAAGTAGTATTACCCATAAATTTGTTAATAACAATATAAACAGCAATCAACAAGCTGAAGGCAAACATTAAAAACCCAACTGCTGATATTAAGCGGATTGGTGTAACACTAAAAGAGGTTATTCCGTCAAAAGCAAAAGCCAGCATTTTCTTCAAAGGATATTTAGATTCCCCGGCAAATCGTTCGTTTCGGTCATAATAAACTTCCGTTGATTTGTAGCCGATTAACGGGACAAGACCACGAAGGAACAAATTAACCTCTTTAAACTCGCTTAAATGATCAAGCACACGTTTGCTCATCAGACGATAATCCGCATGATTATAGATCACCTTAACACCCATTGTATTCATAAGCCGATAAAAACCCTGTGCCGTTGAGCGCTTGAAGAAGGTATCTGTTGCCCTGCTTTTTCTAACACCGTAAACGACATCGTAGCCTTCATTAAATTTGGATATAAATTCCTCGAGAACGTTTAGATCATCCTGGAGGTCTGCATCCACTGAAATTACACAATCGGAGTATTCTTTTGCATGATTTAACCCTGCCAAGAGAGCATTTTGATGTCCAGCATTTTTAGCCAACTTCAAGCCATGCACATACTTGTTTGTTTCATTGTGGCTTTCGATAATCTCCCAAGTACGGTCACGGCTGCCATCATCAACAAGAAGCATTTTACTGTGGGCGGATATCTTATGTTCATCTATTAAATCATTGATTATAATAGTAAGGCGCTTGATCGTTTCTGGTAAAACTGCTTCTTCATTATAACAGGGGATTACAAGTGACAAGACAGGATTGTTTACTATGTTGCTGGTCAAAACCTAATCGACTCCCTCTAACTTAACATAATGATTATATTCTAACATTGTTTTGTTTTCAGTAAAACAATAATTATACTGTAAAATCACATATAAAGGACTAAATATGAAAACACACAAAACTGTTAGTATACATATTGTCACCTTTAATAGCGAAACTGACATATTAGACTGCCTGGATGCTGTACATGCCCAGACCTATGAAGTGAATGGTATTGTGGTCGTCGATAACGCCTCTTCAGATGAAACTGTTTCGAGAATAATGAGCAAATATAAGAATTCTGTAACCCTGATCTCTAACCCCCTCAACACCGGCTTCGCCCCCGCCCATAATCAGGCCATTGCCGCCAGCGATGCCGATTATATGCTCGTGCTGAATCCGGATGTCGTCCTTGCGCCTGATTATGTGTCCCGGCTGGTGGCACGGATGGAGGCCGATCCGCAGATCGGGAGCGCTACGGGGAAGCTGCTGTTCAAGGGCGATCCGACGATTGTGGACAGTACGGGCCTGCGGATGAACCGCATACGCCGGGCATTCGACAGGGGGATGGGGGAGCCGGCGGAGAACTGGAAGAAGTCGGGCGAGGTGTTCGGCGTGTCCGGGGCGGCGGCGATGTACTCGCGGAGAATGATCGAGGATATTAGTGTGGACGGGGAGTTTTTTGACGGCAGTTTTTTTGCATATAAGGAAGATGTCGATGTTGCCTGGCGGGCACAGCTGCTCGGGTGGAAGGCCTGGTATGACGCGGAAGCGATCGGTTATCATGAGCGGGGCTGGAAGACGTCGGGGCGCGGCAGCAAACCCCTGTTCATCCGGAGAAAATCCTATCTCAACCGCTACAAAATGCTCGTGAATAACGAGCCGGCCCGCACACTGCTGAAGACCCTGATCTTCGCCCTGCCGTATGAGATCGCCGTTCACGGATACATGTTGCTGAAAGAGCCTGGCGTGCTTCGGGCATGGGGAAGCTGGGGGGCGGAATGGAAGACGCTGAAGCGGAAACGGAAGGCCATTCAGGAGATGATCAGGTCAAAACTGTAAAGAGGCAGCAGAGTACCACTCTTTGCTGTCATCCTTGATGCCGCTTCGCTCGTCGGTCACGAACCATTAATTCACCAGGAGCGGGCTATATGGAGATTTGCGTCGGGTCACCTCGGGATTACTCTGTAGAGATCATAGTTCCGAACTGGCCGATAGAACGGGGATTTAACGGAAGCCGGAGGCCGGCGAAGACAGCCATTTTGACGGCTACTGGTTAAAAAAGAACAAGTATGCAGGCCGATGCCCGATTGGGTATCGGCTTTTTTGGGCTTGGCGGATGCGCGCTGTGTTTCGGAAGAGTCCTGACGGGAGAGGTGAGCCTGGAAATGAACTGCAGAGGATTTGAGAGCTTGATATAAAGTTCCCCGAATTGACCATTGATGTTTGTGTCGGGTGATTATATTATATTTAATTGTATTCAGATATATTTGGTTATAATGAAAAATGTTCGGGGGGACAAAAATTGCAGTATCATTCTATGGGTCATGGCTCTGCGGAGGGCGGGGGGATTGGCAGTAGAACTGTTATTCGCGGCAGGACGATGGCCGTTGTTCTGATTCTTTGCGCCTGCGCGGTGTTCCTGGGCTCGTTCACCTGGGGCAGATACGGGATTTCGCTGGAGCAGATGGCAGAAATCCTGGCAGGCCGATTGCGGGGACAGGCGGCGGATTGGTCGAATCCGGTGGAGACAGTGCTGCTTAAGGTGCGGGTTCCCCGTATTTTTGCAGCGATGCTGATCGGTTCGGCACTTGCGGTATCGGGTGTCGCTTATCAGGGATTGTTCCGGAATCCTATGGTGTCCTCGGATATTTTGGGGGCGTCGGCGGGGGCGGGCTTCGGAGCGGCAGTGGGCATTTTGCTGTCTGCGGGGACATTCGGGGTGCAAGCCCTGGCTTTTGTCTTCGGACTGGCGGCTGTTCTAATCACTTATGTCATAGGAGCCTTAATTGGACGCAGGGGAGGCATGGTGACGGTTCTGGGACTCCTGCTTACCGGCATGGTCGTATCGGCGCTCTTCGGCTCTCTGACCTCTCTGATCAAATATGCGGCTGATCCGTACAGCAAGCTGCCGGCGATCACATTCTGGATGATGGGCGGCTTGTCCGCCGTCACGGGCCGGGATCTGCTTATACTGCTGATTCCTGGCCTGCTGGGGAGTGTGCCGCTTCTGTGCATTCGCTGGCAGATGAATGTGATGTGCTTCGGGGAGGAGGAAGCGGAGGCGCTTGGTGTCAATGTGCGCAGAATTCGTATGGTGGTCATTCTCTGCTCCACGCTGCTCACGGCCTCGGCGGTGGCTGTGGGCGGCATGATCGGCTGGGTCGGCCTGGTCGTTCCCCATATGGCCCGCCTCTTGGTCGGACCGGATCACAAGACGCTGCTGCCGGTGTCGATGGGGCTGGGGGCCGTCTATTTGCTGGCCGTCGACGATCTGGCGCGCAGCATGTTCGCCCAGGAAATCCCGCTCGGTATTCTGACTGCGGTGATCGGCGCGCCGTTCTTCCTGTATTTGCTGGTTAAGGGGAGAGGTTAAGCAAAGGCAAGGTGCGTATCGGCAGGTTAGGACGAAAAAGATAAAGAAATGCAGACAGGCCCTGTTCAGTTATGTGCTGAACAGGGCTTGTCTTATTGCATGAAGCTTATTCTTGAAGATGTATACCTAACAGGCTGGACATTGGACCAGGGCGAATGGTGGAAGTCCGGCCGATCAAGCGAATGCTTGTACGGCAGTCGGTGCAATTACGGGAAGACAGTCGATACAAGTCAGAAGTTCAACAGATCATCTTACTGGTTCGTGTAGTTGATGACACGCAGCGAGATGGTTTCGCCGTCGTCATAAACCCCGGTATTCTTGGTGATCGTCAGCGTACCGCCGGAGACAGTTGCAGTGTAACCGGTAGTGTTACCTGGATAGTTGATCGCCGATGCGATGGTGTTGGCGTAGTCGTTGGCGGTCAGCGTGACGAACATATGCGAGTGCAGCGGAATCGTACCTGTCAGGGATGATACTGCCGATGGCCAGGAGAAGGGCAACCCGGAGCTGTCGTAGGTTGCGTTAACCTTGTGGAACCCTGTATCGTCCGTATAGCCAAGTTCCACGTAGCTTACTCCGCGAACCTGTGGCAGGGAACTGATCGGAATTGACAGAGATGGTGCAGTGCTAGTTGCATTGTCTCCCGGAGTCGAGGTAGCCGATCCAAATCCAAGTCCAGTTGCGATGATCTGATTCGAGAAGGCCGTGTTGGGCCACAGGGCAACATCGGAGGTGCCGGTCTTCGTCACGCTATTCAGCACCTTGCCCAGAGTAGCGTCGGTCGAAGAGGAGGTGATGGAGAGTGCAGCGCCCATAATGGCGAACATTCCGCTGGCAGGTGGAGGATTGGGAGTATAGATCTTCACAGTGAAGTAATTGGTGCCGATCGTGCCGACATCGAAGATCATGTAAGGGTCAGGTGACACTTCACCGACGGCAGGAATGTTGGTGCCGTTGAGGCTGACATCCAGTTCGGCCCGCAGAGCTGAAGCGGAGCTGACCGTAATGTTCTGGTCAAAGGTGATGGTAGCAGTAACGACCTGAAGCGGGTTCGCGGCAGCCTGGGTCGCTCCTGTATGGGAAGACACGATGCTGATGCTGGATTTCTCCGGGTTAGTTGCATTAGCGTGAGCCGTAAGCGGAGAAAGGAGCAGTGCGCTCAGCGAGAGGATAGCGACGGCAAGAAGGGCAAGCCAACGCATGGCCAGCGGTTGTCTTGAATACGTTGTCATTGTGGTAAAAGTCTCCTTTTCATCAGAAATTTGAAATACTGGTGCAGTCTTCGCCCTTATGTCCGAACCTGATGCAACTGGAAGGGATGACATTTAAGATTCACCAGAAGAATAGCAAAATGGCAACTAAATATCAATAAATATCATCAAATATAATTGAATATAATTAAAAACGTGAAAAAATGACAAAATTCGATGAACTTTTTTGAAAAGGATATCGATATGTGTATATTTAGTTATATTTGATATTGATTAATGAAAAGCGGTATGATTATATATTCTGTAAATTTACTGAAACTGTATGTCGGGGGGAGAGAATTGAGAGAAATGAACACCAAACCGTGCAAGAGCCGCGTGATGCTGCGAGCTATGCTGGCGTTGACCTTGCTTATGCCGATCTTGGGGCAAGCTGGACTGACGGAGAAGGCTGCAGCGGCCGAGTATGACGACAGCATGGATTTTCCGATGGCCAGAAGCTCGTGGGCAGCAGCCAAATACCAGACAACTATGGTCAGTGGGATCACAGAATATGACAATACCAGTGTAATTGTCGATTCCGCCGGAGACTATGTGTCCACGTTATCGTTGTCGCTCCAGGATACAGACGAACTGGGACTGAACCCCGACGAGCTGTCAGGCGATGCCGCAGCTGAAATTACCGGGTTGGTGGTCAAGACTTCCGACGCGGATGGTGTAATGAAGAAGGTATGGGCTAACGGGTTATATGCGGTATCGGGCAGCAGCTCTTGCACGATAGATTTTCAGAACGTTGCCGAACTGAAAGACGGAACGTTTGTAGCGGTCGGCGAAATCCTCACGAAAAATAGCGGCGCTGCTGATCCACATCCGGTCGTTTTGAAAGATTACATAGGTGGCTCGTGGAATGTGAATGTATATCCTGGCACAAGCGGATTGTCAGAGATAGGCGATGCTCTGATCATGCGCATGGATGCTTCGGGTCATGTTCTCGGGGTTACAGCCTTAGGCGGCAGCGGAGACGAAATATTGCGGAGCGTTAAGGCGACCGCTGACGGGGGCTTTATAGCTGTCGGTACAAGCAGCTCGCAGGATGGGGATTTCGAGGTGAATAGCAGGGGGAAGACAGACGGAATTGTGGTCAAATACACAGCTGATGGAACCCGGGAATGGTTGCAAAATCTTGGAGGCTCCCAAGACGACAGCCTGAACAGCATTGTTGAACTACCTAACGGAGGAGGTTATGCAGTTGTCGGCAGCTCATCCTCTGCTTCGCTCAATACGAAGCCGGAGGCTTCCGATTATGGGCCAGCCTCACTGGCACCAGCAAATGCAACCATTGTGGAAAGAGGGCTTACCGCTCGTCTGGATGCCGAAGGGAAATTGATTTGGGGGAAGAGCTATATTCCAGTCATTTATTCTACGGTACTTAACGACGCGGCGATATCTGAGGATGGAAGTGTAATGACGGTGGCGGGAGTAGCCTTATATCCAAGATATACATCAACCGCTCTTCAGTACGATCTGGGCACAGGGGAACTGCTAAGAGTCAAAACTTATTCGAGACCGGAGGATAGCGTGTTCGCCGGCAGCAGCGAACAATGGCAGGATACGCTGTCTGCGGTTGTACCTGCACCGGGCGGCGGCTACCTGTTTATGGGGCAAGCTCTTGGTTTGACTGGTGATTTCGCAGGAAAGGTTGCGGATAGTCCGACAGGAGCTGCGGACCCCAAGGGCGGCGAACCGCTCGACTTCGTTGTCATTAAGACCGATGATCAGCTGAATATGGAGTGGCTTGGTTTCTACGGGGGAACTGGGCATGAAGAAATCAGAAACTGGGGCGGCACCTTTAGCTTCCTTCACACGCTGGCCGCAACACCGGACGGGTTCGTGCTGGCCGGATACAGCATTACTGCACCCGGAGAGCAGTTGGACGGGGACTTCGCTCAGGCTGGAGCAGCTCCCGCGGGGATATCAAAGCCTTTTTATAATGACACTGGGCAATTGCTTAGCGGCGGAACCTACTCTGTAATTGCCCGCTTCACCTTCGATTGGGACAACGACGGTGTTATCAATTCCCGGGACTTGTACCCTGACGACACCGATTACAGCATTCCCTTCGGAGCCGATGCGAACAAGCTGAATTTGAATGCAGCGCCTGCAAGAGAATTCAGGGCGGAGGGCATCACTCAATCGGATCTTGAGGATTTGCCGCCGACGGTCAATGTTGATGTATACACTGATCGCGCCAACATAACTATGCCAGTCGCTGCGCTTGACCGCATTCTGGGAAGCAGGGGAAGAACGGTTGTGATAGACAGCACTTATCTGGACTCTCCCTGGAACGGACTCTCCTCACTTCTGCCAGCCGGACAGCAGATTGAAGCGGCAGTTGATGTCAGCGCCAATCTGGACGGAGCGGCGATCCGGGATTTTGGAACGGAAGCTAGGGTAACCTTGTCTGTATACCTTCCCGGGGATTATTCCCGGCTAAGGGTATATTCCTACAATTCGGATGGTTCAAGCAGTACGGCCTTGTCGCGGATTTCCACAGCGGATTTCTCCGGGACTTCCGGGGTTGCGTTTCTGACGGCCAAGCCAGGTGTGTACCTTATAACGGGACCAAACGCCGATCAGTTGGCTGCCGATTCTGTAATTGCGCAGATCGCGGCGCTTCCATCACAGGTGTCGATTGCCCAGACTGAGTTGGTAACGAACGCCCGCGCGGCCTATGAGGGGCTTGCCCCGTCGCAACAGTCGCTGGTCACGAATTACCCGCTGCTGGTAAATGCGGAGCAGCAGCTTGCGGATATGGCTGATCTGCGGGAGCAATTGATCGCAATCAATCCGGTGATCGCCAAGTTCTCTAACCTGCCGGATGCAGGTGCGGTTACGCTGGATGATCAAGCGATGATCGAAGAAGCGCGCGCAGCGTATGAAGCATTGACCGACCGGCAGAAGGAACTGGTGCAGTCGGGAGATAATCTTGCCATGTATAACCGTCTTCTGGAAGCGGAAGCTGCGCTGCAGGAGCTGCAGCTGGAACACGATACTGAAATCGCGAATGTAGTGGTATCGGCGATTGCGGCGCTGCCTTCTCTGGTATCTCTGGCGGACCAGAACGCCGTCGCAGCTGTTCGCGCACAGTACGATGCTCTTACTCCATCGCAGCAGACGCTGGTAACGAATTATGTGAAGCTGCAATCGGCAGAGGCACAGATCAACATACAGCTGACACAGAATTCCGCGTTGAAATCCCAGGTGAACGATCTGACGTCTTCTCTCGTTCAGGTAATGAATCGCAACAGGGACCTGATTGCTTCCGGTGGCCCGGCCGCATCTACCAGCGGTTCGGCTTCGGTTACTCCCGCGCTTGGAGGCTCAATCTCGCTTGGTTCAGGGGCGGCGGTGGAGATTCCGCCCGGAGCTCTGAACGGAAGCGCGAAGGTGAAGGTAGGCATATCCGAGGTTGCGAGTCCGCCGATGGCTCCTTTTACGCTGACCGCAGTCAGTGCTACGTTCGAATTCACCGTTGGCAGCGGGTCTTCCTATACATTCGCCAAGCCGGTGATGATCACGCTGCCTTTCGATTCTTCCAAGGTTGCCAAAGGCAGAGAAGCGGCGATTTACTACTATGATACCAGCACATCCAAATGGGTACGGGTAGGAGGAACGGTGAACGGCAATCAAATCACGGCATCCGTGTATCACTTCACCAAGTTTGCCGTATTTGCTGAAATTTCCGCAGACCTGCTGGGTACGGGAGAACTGGCGCCGCTGAACGATATTGAAGGACACTGGGCGAACCGCTACATTCAGGAGCTGCGTCAGCGCGGCACGATCAGCGGTTATCCGGACGGTACATTCAAGCCGAACAAGAGCATATCGCGGGCGGAATTCGCCGCGCTGGTGGTCAAATCGCTTAGTCTTGCCGGTACAGGCACAGCAGATTTCAATGATATCGGGCAGCATTGGGCGCGCGAAATGATCCGGACTGCGGCGAATTATCAGATTGTCAACGGCTACCCGGACGGACGGTTCTTGCCCGACCAGCCTGTAAGCCGGGAGGAAATGGTAGCTATGGCGGTGTATGCGTTCCAATTGACCGGCGGCAATGAGCTTCAATTTGCAGATAACGCAGAAATATCGGATTGGGCGAAGTCGGCGGTCGGAGCGGCCGTCAAGGCCGGTATTGTCTCCGGTCAGCAAGGGAATAAATTTGCCCCCAAATCGGCGGCAACCCGGGCGGAAGCAGTGACGCTGCTGGCTAAGGCAATGCAACTAAGATAATTGTCATATAACTATCCGTATTCATCGAAGGAGGATTAGTGCTCAATGAGATGCAGTAAACCAGCAACGATTGCCAAAGGGAAGCGTACGCTATGGAAGACAATGACCAGAATGCTGTTAGCCTTTATGCTGCTGCTGACGAGCTTGCTGCCGGAAATGTATGGCGGCCGGTCTGGCGTGGCCGCCGCAGAGAATGAGGAGAGTTATACGATCAGCCGGTATGTCGGTACGGGGGAGGTGGGTTCAGGGAACCCCGTGGCAGCAGCCTTGGATTTCAGCAATGCCGGGGACAACGGTCCGGCGACATCCGCGAAGATAAGGGCGGCAAAGTCATTAAGTCTGGACAGCGACGGCAACCTCTTTTTTATTGATACTTCCAATAAAAGAATCCGCAAGGTCGATGTAGACACCGGGATTGTCACTACGGTCGCGGGTAATGGCACCGCTTTGCAAATCTCGACGATTGGCGAAGCTCCGGCAACAGAGGTCGGGATTGGAGCTCTCACCTATTTGGCGATCGACAGGAATAATAATATATATTTTCTTAGCGGCTTCTACCTTTTAAAACTGAATGCTGCCACCCAAAGAATTTCGGTTATCGCAGGTTCCGGGATACAGAGAAGCTCCAACACCCCTCCTATTCCTGATGGGGATGCATCTGGAGTTACATTTGGAGCTATTACTGGGATGGTATGTGACCGGGATAATAATCTCTATTTATCCGAATCGAATGGATATGGCTTTATTTATAAAATATCACCAGATAGGCAAATAAGCAGATTTGCAGGGATTTCCCAGGCTTTTTATTCAGCGGATAGTGAATTGGCCAAGGAGAATATTCCCGCAACAGAAGCAATTCTCTCATCTCCAGCCGGACTGGCTGTGGATGCTGCCAATAATCTGTACTATACGGAGTCTACGGCAAGCGCTAATTCACCTTTAGGTAATAAGGTCCGAAAAATACTTGCCGGTGACCATACGGTTCATACTGTTGCGGGAGCTGGCCTTCAAGTGGGAATCGTTCCGACTGCTACCAACGGCGACGGCGGTCCGGCAACGGAGGCTTATTTATATGGGCCATCAGCGGTCACCGTCGATAATAGCGGTAATGTGTATATTGCGGACAGTAGCAACAATAAGATCCGCAAGATTACTGCAGGGACTGGTATTATCACGACGATTGCCGGAAATGGTTCCTCTTCTGCGACTGACGAAGTTGTCGCACCTAAAGCGATTGTCGCTGACAGTCTTGGGAATCTCTATGTAGGATACAATGCGAAGTACTATATTTCCAAGCTCGCCCTTAATTACACCGTGTCCTACAACGGAAATGGCAGTGATACGGGCAGTGTTCCTGCTCCGGTAATCGCCACCGGCGATTCGGCAGTTGCATCTGCAGAGAATAGCGGAAGTCTTACGAAGACGGGATATACCTTTGCGGGATGGAATACGCAGGCCGATGGAGCGGGAGTGACCTATGCTTCCGGCGAGTCGTTCACAATGACGTATGGGAACCTCACGCTCTATGCGAAATGGGTGCCGGGTACGTTATATACCCTAAGCTATAATGGCAACGGCAACGATGGAGGGACAGCCCCGGCCTCTAATGCGTTCCCGTCTGGCATCCAGCTTACTGTAGCGGATGGTTCCGGCTTAATCCGGCAGGGCTATGCCTTCACAGGTTGGAATACTCTGCCTGACGGCTCGGGCATCAGCTATCCCGCTGGTTCAACATTGACCCTGAGTGCGGGAGATGTGACACTGCACGCTCAATGGGCGGAGAATCCGAAATACTCGATTGTCTATAACGGGAACGGCAATACTGGCGGCGTTGCACCGGCAAGCGTGACTGATTTACCCGGCACCGAGACGGCTATTGCCGAACCGGGCAGCCTGATTCGCACCGGTTATTCATTTAACGGGTGGGGAACCGCTCAGACTGCCACCTCGGCTACTTATCATCCGGGCGACCCCGTTACAATCGGCGGCAGCAATTTGCTGTTGTATGCCGTATGGAGCATTGATACGTACCGGCTGACCTTTGAAACGAACGGAGGCGGCGTAACTAACAGCCAGACGGCGGTCTATAACACGCTCTTCACACGTCCGGCCGATCCGGTCCGCACCGGCTATCAGTTCGACGGTTGGTACACAGACCCCGGGTTAACGAAGGCATATGCATTTGGGACCCCGGTTATAGGTGATGTTACTTTGTATGCCAAGTGGACGGCGATTAAATATACTGTGCTTTTTTTAGGCGGTTCGACTCAATATGTCGAATATAACGGAAAAGCGACAAGACCGGCAGATCCGGTACGAGAAGGACAAAGAATTCTTGGCTGGTACTATGGCGGAACGAATGTGATATTTGATTTCAATACTCCGATTACCGCGAATATCCAGTTGGAAGCAAAATGGGAATCTGTCGCATTTAACGTCACCTTTAACACCGACGGTGGTACGACTGTTGAGTCCCAAAAGGTCGATAATGGCAGTACTGCGGTTCGTCCAGACGACGATCCCGGCAAGTACGGGTACGCATTCGCCGGCTGGTACTCCGACAGCGAACTGACGCATGAATATAACTTCGCCAGCACAGTGAGCAGCGATCTGACGATCTACGCGAAGTGGGTGCCGCGCACCTATACGGTCAGCTTTAACACGAACGGGGGAACGGCGGTTCAGGCGCAGAGCATCACCTACAACGAGAAGGTGGCGCAGCCGGAAGCTCCGGTGAAGGACGGATACGGATTCGGCGGCTGGTACAGCAACGCAGCGTTGACCACGGCCTACAACTTCAATGCACCGGTTACGAAAAATGTGACGCTGTACGCCAAATGGGTCAAGGACAGCTACACGGTCAGCTTCAACTCCAACGGAGGCACGGCGATAAGCGCTGTGGCAGTGCCATACGGAACACCTGTAGCTCAGCCGGAAGCGCCGACGAAAGCCGGCTATACCTTCGGCGGCTGGTATGTGAATGCAGCTCTGACAACGAAATATATTTTCAGCGCTGCCGTTGAGGACGACTTGACGCTGTATGCGAAGTGGACGCCAATTGTCCACACCATCTCATTTAACACAGGAGGAGGTTCGTCGGTAGCAGTGCAGAAAGTGAATGATGGTGGAACCGCGACACTGCCGAGAGCGCCGACGAAGGAAGGCTATGGCTTCGATGGCTGGTACACCGATGAAGCGTTGATAATGCCATACGACTTCAGCGCGCCTGTGACGGATGACCTTACGCTCTATGCCAAATGGAAGGCGAACAGCTACACGGTTAGCTTCAACTCGAATGGTGGCACGGCTGTCAGCAGCCAGGCGGTGGCGTATGGAGCTCCTGCCCAGCAGCCGGCTGCTCCGGTGAAGACCGGCTATACGTTCGGCGGCTGGTACAGCGACAGCGCACTGACAACCGTCTACGACTTCGGTGCTCCGGTCCAGGGAAATGTCACGCTGTATGCCAAATGGACAGTGAACAGCTATACCATCACCTTTGAACCGAACGGGGGTACAGCTGTGAGCATACAGACGATTGCTTACGGTCAGACTGCGGCACTGCCAACTGCTCCGGCCAAGACCGGCTATGCGTTCGGCGGCTGGTATCTGGATGAAGAGCTGACTGTAGCGTACAGCTTCCAATCGCCGGTTATTGGTGATCTGACCCTGTATGCCAAATGGAACACAGCGGACACATCCGGAGGATCAGGCAGCGGCGGATCGGGCGGTGGCGGAGGAGGCGCTACAGCAGCAACGGCCTCTCCAGCGCCTTCAGCTTCTCCGACTCCGCAGCCGACAGTCTCCACAACCGGATCGGCGTCGGTAAATCCGCAATCAGGCGCCAGAGTCAGTCAGGGCGATTTGGCAGCGGTGGACATTCCGGCCGGCGCGCTCGCAGGCAGCCGAGCGGTTGAAGTGAGGGTAGATGAGGTTGCGGCGCCTCCGGCCGCTTCCGGAGATTTGACGCCGATTGCCAAGACTTATGAATTCACTGTCGGCGGTGCCGGCTATACATTCACCCGCTCGGTCAAGATTACGCTGAAGTTCGATCCGGCATTGATTCCAGCAGGGGCAACACCGAGTATCTACTATTACGATGAAACTGCCGGTGAATGGAAACGCATTGGCGGCACGGCAGACGGCGGGACGATTACGGCGGAGACAACCCATTTCACGAAATACTCTGTGTTCGCCGAGGGGTCAACCGCTCAAGGGTCAACACCGAGCGATATTTCCGGCCACTGGGCCGAGGCTTATATCGTGAAGCTTCTTGGAAATGGAGTCGTTCAAGGCTATCCGGACGGCACTTTTCAGCCTGGCAAAGCGGTGACCCGTGCGGAATTCGCGTCAATGCTCGTTAAAGCTCTGAATCTGCAGGCAACGGGACAATCCGCGTTCTCCGATATGGACAGCCATTGGGCCAAGAATACTGTGGCAATCGCAGCCGATCACGGCATTGTCACCGGCTACGAGGACGGAACCTTCCGTCCGAACCAGCAGGTGACCCGGCAAGAAATGGTTGCTATGGCCGTGCGGGCGTTCGGACTTGCCGGCGGCTCCGCTCCGAGCTTTGCCGACAGCGGAGACATTGCGGTCTGGGCAAAATCCTCGGTGGGTGCCGCGGTACAGGCGGGCATCGTCTCCGGACAGACAGGCAACCGGTTCGCTCCGGCAGTTACGGCTACCCGGGCTGAAGCAGTCACATTGATCGCCAAAGCACTTGAGTTGAATTAATTGCATAGGCAGGCGGAGGGGATCTCCGCTTGTCTTGTCTTTTCCATTGAAATCCAACTATCCAAACAAAAGGAGGGACAAAAGAGTGAAAGGTAGAGTGATTCGTCAGGCCCTGCTGACTCTGTTCGCTCTGGTCATCGTCACGGCCGCAGCAGGCAGCCAGACCGTGTATGGCTACTATAATCGGGGGACCGTCCAGTTGTCCCTGGGAGGCAGCTCGGCGACGCTTAATGTCGGAGAGACCACTACGATCTCGGCGACCATGAGTCCGGCATCGTACTCGGGAGTTATCGGCTGTGGACAAGCTATATGTCCGCAGCAATGCAACGGCAAATGCGGCGATGAGGTTACCGGCGCCTGCGCTTGCGCTGGGCCCGACCGCAAGACGGAGAATGCCCGCGCTTCGGTCAGCGTAGCCGATCCGTTCGTCGCGTCGGCATCCTATTCGAACGGAACGATTACGATCAAGGGCAAGAAAGCCGGCAGCACCACCGTCACGGTGGTCGGAACACTGTGGCAGCATAGCGAATCGTCACCGGAGACCATTTCGGTGACGGTGGAGAATCCGAATTCGGGCGGCGGTGATTCGGAAGGAGGAGGCACCAGCGGTGGAGGCAGTGGAGGTGGCTCTGGCGGTGGAAATCCGGGAACAGAGAATCCGCCGGCCGCGAGTCCCGTGACCAATCAGCCTTCGCCGATCACGAATAATCCGCCGGCCGTCGTCCCAAGTCCTGTTCCGGTGGCGACACCGTATGTGCCGGTGCCTAATGCAACGTCGCCTAAAGTATCATCCGCACCGCAGCCGGAATATTCCGCTTCATCGGGACAGGACTCCTCACAGCAAAATGCCTCCGGGCCGTCTCCCGCGCCGGTGGTGAACAGCGGAACGACGCCCTATGTTCCGCAGTATTCGCAGAATCCTGCTCCGCTAGCTTCGGCCGCCGCGGGCAATTCGGGCATTCCGGACAAGGCTCAGCCGACCCCATATCGGCCTGAATATGTGCAGAATGTGCCGCAGCCGTCGCCGGTATCGGCGATTCCGCTTCCCTCGGCCGATATGAGCGCGGCGTTCCCGGGAAGAACCGGCAGCGGCAGCGGAGGATCGGGAACGACGGGCGGCGGAGGCTCATCGGCGGGAGGAGGAACAGTCTCTTCCTCCGGCGGCTCCGGAAACACTGCGGCTTCCGGCGGCGGGACCGGAGCTTCCGGCAAAGGCATTTCTTCCGGCACGCTTGGCAGCCTCACAGGCTCCGCCGGAGCGGGCGGCAAGCCCTACGTAAGCGCGGCGAAGCCGTATGTTGCGGTAATCGCGCCCTATGTGCCGCTCGTGGCGGCGCAGGGAACGAACATTAGCGAGAAGGAGCAGCAGGAGGTCATCGCCAAAATGCAGGCGCTGGCGCCCGTCACGCCGAAGACGCTTGCCGGTGAAGGCGGGGAGCAGCTTCAGCCGGAGGCGCTGTCGTCGGAGCCGAGTGCTTCGCCCGGAGCGGATACGCCCGAGACGAAGGAAATGCAGACGATGCGCGGCGCCATGAAGATGATTACCTTGACCGATACCGGTATTCTGACCGGCAAGGCGGCGATGGAGGAAGCCAAGGAGAAGAAGGAACGGCTCACCTTCCAGAAGCTGAATGACAGCGGGAATGTGCTGTACTCCTGGAACTTCGACGGCGATACGCTGGGAACGCCTGAGGACATCAGCTTCCAGATCGATTTCCCGGAGCAGGCCCCCGTTCTCAAGAAGGCGGCGTCCTCGCTTGTCAAGCCGTTCTATATTTCTTTCGTCCATGACGGGGACCTCCCGGGTCCGGCCGAGATCTATGTCAATACCGGCAGCCGGTTCAGCGAATCGGACAATCTGACCCTGTATCTGCTCGATACGCAGAAGGGGCGGCTCGTGCCGGCGGCAACGAATTTAAGCGTGAGTGCGGGCTATGTCTCGTTCACGATCAGCCATAATTCCGATTATGTTCTGGCCGTAGGAGCGCCTTCCTACTCTTCCGGCGGCAGAATTATCGTTGTAGCAGTCGCGGTGCTGCTGGTCATAGCAGCCGGGGCGTCGGCGCTGATTCTGAGCGGTGTGAGACGGCGGCGTCAGTTCCGCGATGCGGCCTGACAGCAGACAATGCTATGGGACAGGTTCCGTTTCTCCTAAGCGGATTCATTCGCTAGCCGAGGGGCGGGCCGCTGTCCACAGAGACAGATGCAAAGGATGGTGGAGAACTTGATATCCATAGAAGGAGTAGGCAAAACCTTCGGCCGGTTCACGGCGCTGGAAGACATCACGTTTGAGATTGCGGATGGGCGGATCTGCGGACTGGTCGGATACAACGGAGCGGGAAAGACGACGCTGCTCAAGATGATCGCGGGAATTTACCGGCCCGAGAGCGGCAGAATTACAATTGACGGCATTCCGGTATACGAGAATGAGGGGATCAAGCGCAGACTGTTCATGGCGCAGGATGATCCGTTCTTCCTCCCGCAGGGCTCGCTGCGTTCGATGGCCCTGTTCTTCAGTGGATTTTATCCGAATTGGAGCCAGAAGACGTTCAAGGATCTCGTTGATTTCTTCGAGCTGGACCCGGATGCCCGGATCAGTGGCTTCTCCAAGGGGATGCAGCGGCAGGCGGCGCTTATTCTTGCGTTCGCGACGATGCCCAAATACCTGCTGATGGATGAATCCTTCGATGGCCTGGACTTGTCCAAGCGCAATCAATTGAAGAGCATCATGTTCGAATATATGAAAAAGCACGGGACGAACATCGTGATCTCGTCCCATAATCTGCGGGAATTGGAAGGGCTGTGCGACTTCATCGCGATTATCCGCGACAAACGCCTCTCCTTCGCGGAGACGGTAGATGAGATGCGGAAGCGGCGGACCAAATACCGGATCGCCTTTCCGCGCAATGACGGGGCGGAGCGGCTTGAGGCCATCGCGGCCCGGAATATTACGCGCGACGGGGACGGCTTTATTTTCACCTGGGACGGCGGAGAGGGTGAGCTGCGCAAGATGCTGGAATCTTCCTCCCCGCTCTGGATCGCCAGCGAGCCGATGACGCTCGAAGAAATCTTCTTGGATGAGATGGAGGATAAGGAATATGACATCGCAACCTTCTTTTGAGCGTATCGAGACAGAGCTGCAGCCGGAATCTTCGCCTACTCCGCCTGCGAAGGCGGACGATTCTTCGCGGGGACGCGCCTTTCCGGTCTATCTTCACGCCTTCACCCGCGCGCTGACCAAGAGCCTCGGCGTCTCCGCTCTCGGTCTGGCGGTGCTGCTGCTCCTGATACCGGTATCTACCGCCTTCATACCCGGAAAGTCGATCTTCGACGAGAACTATACGCATAACCAGATGCAGTACCGGTTCTACTACGAGAGCCTGACCGGGGTTATTCTTGCCGCCGTCATCGCCTTCGGGGCCGCTCTGGCGGTCGTTCTGTTCCGGTTCATGCTGGTGAAGCGCTCGTCGGATACGTATTTTGCCCAGGGCATCACGCGGGTCAAGCAGTTCGGCTTGCGCCTGCTGATCGGCGTTCTCATGCTGGCGATTGTCTTGTTTATCCCGATCATGGTCTCGCTCATGATGAATGTCTCGGCTTTCAGCGGCCTCGGCTATGCGAACATCGCCATTTCGGGAGCTGGGTACATGTATTCCGGATTCCTGATTATGGGCATTGCCGCTTTCTGTATAACGGCGTTGATCTGCTGCATGGTCGGCACGATCACGGAGGCCGTATTCTTCTCCCTTCTTGCGCTGGGCGCGCCTTCCATTGTGCTGTACGGCGCCAACTCGCTGATGAAGCAGCTGCTCTTCGGCAATTCCTTCGGCTTCTCGGCCAGTACGGGGACAGTAGAAGTAGGCGCGAGCCTGCTGGACAAGCTGTCCGGCTTCAATCCGGTGCTGTTCTTCTATCAGGCAGCTAAGGATTACTGCGCCCAATACACCCGCTTTGACGGTTTCGTCCAGCCGCCGATGCATATCCCGCTTCTACTGGCCTGGGTGGCCGCAAGCGCGGCCATAGCCGCGCTGGGGATATGGGCCCTGTCGAAGCGCAAGGCCGAGATCGCCGGTGTCTCAGGGACGAACCGGATTCTGGGCACAGCATCGACCTTTCTGCTGCCGCTCTTCGGCTTCGCCGTCGTGCTGGAATACGGAACCGATATGGGAACGGGCTATTCCATTCTGGCGGCATCGCTGACCTTTATCGTCTTCTTCCTCATTACCGAACTGATTCAGAAGAACGGCTCGCGCGGACTCAGCCGGGGCATTCTGAAGCTGCCCTTCGGACTTGGCGTCGTTCTGGTCGCTGTCGTGATTCTCGTTACCGGGGGCTTCGGCTACTCAACCCGGATTCCGAAGATTGACCGGATCGCCAGCGTCCAGATGTCCTATGCCGGTTCGCCGAACTACCTGGACGGCCAGGTCGGCGGCGTCAGCACGGGCGGAAGCTATTACGTCATGAGCAACTACACTTTTACAACGCAGAGCGATCTCAAGACCATCACGGAGCTCCATCAGAAGCTGATCGACGGCGGAAAGGGCAAGCTGGCGCTGGACCGGGAGAATTTTACCGACACGACAGTTCCCTACGATATTATCGTGAACTATACGCTGACGAATGGCTCCCATCTTACCCGTTACTATGACCGGACCAAGTTCAGCGTCCTCTCGGACTTCCTGGCGCTGGACAAGACGGAGGCTGTGGAGAAGCAGACGCGGCGCACCATTACCGGAACGACCGAATCACAGTATTGGGCGGCGGGCGCGTTCCGGAACGGTCTCGTATATTTGGCGAACAGCAATTATACGAACCCGAGACAGGTCATCCTGTCGGACAGCCAGCGCAAGGAGCTGCTTGGACATATTGCCGACGATGTTGAGGCGCAGAGCCTGGAAGACCGCTATTTCCCGAAGGATCAGGCGCTCGGCATTATCATGTTCACCCAGGACGGCGGTCAGGAGAGCCTGAAATTCGGCTACCGGCTGGAGAACAGCATCATCTATCTGACACCGTCTTTTAAGGATACGCTGAAATATTTACAGGACACAGGCTTGTATCCTTATCTGGAAAATACAGAGGAAATCGAGAGCATCACCCTCCAGGCGTATGATCCCTATGTTGGCATGAACAAGAGCAAAGATCCGAAGTCGCCGTTCTTCCTCGGATACATCGCCGACAACGACCGGGAATTCATCCAGACGAAGGATTTCGGCGCCAATCCCATCGTCAGCGATCCGTCCAAAATGGACGAGTTGGCTCCGCTGCTGAAGAATGACTACTACATGAGCGGGGGCGGCTATCTGGCCTGCGTGAAGCTGAAGAACAAAAATCTGTATGTCTACAAGTTCCTCCCGGCGGCAGATGCCCCAGCCTATCTGGCGGATGCCGGGGAGCATCAGCATTAGAGAGATGAACAGGAATCTTCCGGCACTGTCCGGCAAACGCGGAATCCGCAATGGCCAATCGGTGAAGGCAAGCCTTCGGGCTGTCTTCTCCGAGCCATCCCGCTGTCTTGCGGCATTGGGAGCATTGCTTGTGCTGACGGTTTTAGGTTCCCTGCTTGTGGGAAGGTACAGCATCTCCCTCTCCGACTTGCCGGGATTGATCCTGGGAAGCGGCGATGCGGCGGCGGCCCAGGTGCTGCTGCAGGTCCGGCTGACGCGGATCGGTGCGGCGGTGCTGACGGGCGGCGCCCTGTCCATATCCGGGTCGGCCTATCAGGGGATGCTGCGCAATCCGCTCGTCTCGCCGGATATTCTTGGCGCGGCGGCAGGGGCAAGCTGCGGCGCGGCCCTGGCGATTCTTCTGGGCCTGGACGGCCTGGCCGTTCAGGCGGTTGCTTTTGCCGCTGGACTTACGGCGGTGCTGCTGACGTTCGCCGTCAGCAGAGCCGTGGCGGGAAGCGCGGCCAGCGGCCCCATGCCGCTGATCCTGACCGGCATGATCGTCGGCGCGCTGTTCAGCGCCGGGATTTCCGTGATCAAGTTCACCGCTGATCCGTACAACACACTCCCGGCGATTACGTTCTGGCTGATGGGAGGGCTCAGCTATGTCACGGCAACCGACCTGCTGCTTCAGCTGATGCCGATGGCATTGGGCGCAGTTCCGCTGCTGCTGCTCTCCTGGCGGCTGAACGTTCTGTCTTTCGGAGATGAGGAGGCGTCCTCGCTTGGCGTCAATGTGGGACGGCTGCGGATGATCTTCATCGTTGGCGCCACGCTGCTGACCTCGACGGCGGTCGCTGTTGCGGGAATGATCGGCTGGGTGGGCCTGCTCATTCCGCATCTGACCCGGATGCTGACCGGGATGAACCACCGGCTGCTTCTGCCGGCCTCGGCGCTTCTTGGCGCGAGCTTTCTGCTGATCGCCGACGATCTGGCCCGGGGGCTGTTCGACCAGGAAATCCCCCTCGGGATATTGACTTCCATCGTGGGGGCACCTGCTTTTTTATATCTACTATTAATGAAGGAAAAATAACGGCCGCCCGTTCGGAGCGTGGGAAAGGTCCCGCTGGAAGCGGGCGGCGAAGAGGGAGGGACCCTATGATCAGACACCGCCGCATAATGCTAATGCTCGCAGCCTGTCTCTTGCTCGCGGTAAGCGCCGGTTGCGGCGGCTCCCGAGCGGAGCAGCGGACCATTACGAACATCAAGGGCCAGGAGCTGAAGGTTCCGGTAGAGGCCAAGCGAATCACCGCCGTATACGGACCTTCCTATGAAATATTGGTTATGCTTGGCGCGGAGGACCGGATTGTGGCTTGCTCCGACGTGCAGGTGGACAATTTCCCGTGGGCACAGCTCATTTTCAAAAGGATGAATACTCTGCCCAAGCTGAAGAACGTGCACACCGCCGTGAACATCGAAGCGCTGCTGTCGTACAAGCCCGATCTGGTGCTCGGATTTCCTCGGCCGAACGAGAGCAACAAGCTGGACGAGTTGAAGATAGACAATGTGCCGGGAGTGGTGACCGCCAATCTGGAAAGCTCGCTGAAGCAGCTGGAGGTGTACGCCAACGCCGTTGGAGGCGAAGCACCGGAGCGGGTGCGGGAATACGAGGACTATTTCCGCGCGAAGCTGAAGCGGGTGACGGATGTTACAAGCAAGCTGCCGGACGCCGATCGCCCTGCCGTGTATTATTCAGCTATCGATCTGCTGTCCACCTACGGCAAATATTCCGATCTGACAGAGGTAATCTCTGCTGCCGGAGGCCGGTCCGTTACCGCCGATTTCGAGGCGGGCAATCATTCGCAGATTACGTTCGAGCAACTGGTGCAATACAACCCGGCCTATATTTTTATCGACCATGGCGGAATCAATGACCTGGAGACGGCGGAGAAAATCCGTTCGAACGCCTACAGCGACGGCCGGTACGGACTGATCAAGGCTGTGGCGGACAAGCAGGTCTATTTGACGCCAAGCGGCGCTTTTTACTGGGATATGGGTCTGCAGAAAATTTTGCTGGTCATGGAGATGGCCAAAATACTTCATCCCGACGCATTCGCCGATCTGGACATGAACGCAGAGCTGCGGGAATTCTACTCGAAGTTCTATCATTACGAGCTCACGCAAGAGCAAGCGGACAAAATCCTGAACAGGGAGAACCCCTGATCGTCTTGCAAGACTAGCGGGAACCGGAGGAGGGTATTCAAATGGAACAATCACAGAATACGGTTGCGACGAGGTTTATTGTGGAAGGCATGCATTGTCCCAAATGCGAAGCGAAAATCACGGAAGCTGCCTTGCAGGTGCCCGGCGCCCTGCATGTCAGCGTTGACCGGGAAGGCAAGCGTGTGACGGTTACGCATCTGGACGAGAGCGGGCTTGCCCAAGCCATACGCAGCCGGATCGAAAGTCTGAACGACGGGAAATTCACCGTAACGGGCATTGCCTCTGGCGAGGCATAAGGGCGGGGCATGACCGTCAATTACGGACTCAGCTTTCTGGAGGGCGTGCTGACCTTCATCTCGCCTTGCATGCTGCCGATGCTGCCGGTTTACCTGTTCTATCTGGCGGGTGTGGCTGGTCAGGAGGAGGATCGGGAAGAGTACGCCGCCTCCCGGATCGCCGATTTTCGAGCTGCCACCCCCGGGGCCGGCGCCCCGGAGCCGCAGCAGGCGGAATCCCGTGTGCGAACCGGGATATCCGGTTCCCCGCAGCCCCGCCGAAGAGGCGGGAGGCTCTTTCGCAACGCCGCGGCCTTTGTCGCCGGGTTCACGCTGGTGTTCATCTCCATGGGTGCGGCGGCAACCGCAGTCGGCGCTTTTCTGAACGGGCATCTGGCTCTCTTCCGTCTTCTTGGCGGAATGCTGATGATTCTGTTCGGACTGAGCTTCGCCGGGGTGTTCAGGCTGGGCTTCCTCCAGAAAGAGCGGCGTCTGCCCTTTCAGCCGGGCAAGCTGACGGTTCTTCGCTCCCTGGCTTTCGGTGCGGTCTTCGCGTTCGGCTGGACGCCATGCGTCGGCTATTTGCTGTCATCGTCGCTGCTCATGGCGAGCACCTCCGGCTCCGTGCCGCAGGGGATGGCCATGCTATTGCTGTACTCGCTCGGCCTCGGCCTGCCGTTCCTGTTCTCATCGCTCATCTACCATGAGCTTAAGGAGACGTTCCGCTTTCTGCAGCGGCATAACAGGCTGATCGGCATCCTCTCCGGAATCGTGATGATTGCGGCCGGGGTGATGACTTTGACGGGCCGGGTGCCGACGAACTGGTAAACAGAGAGGAGAATGTGCCATATGAAAAAGCTGCTGTGGCTCTGGCTCGCCCTGCTGGTCTTCCTGCTCGCGAGCAGCGCCTTCATCTACAGCCGCGCCCAGGCGGGTCCGCAGACTCCGCTGTCGGGCAAGGCTCCCATCGAATTGCTTAAGGCTGCATCGGGCGCGAAGGAACCGGCGGAGTCCGGGAAGCTCCGGGCGCCGGATTTCAGTCTGAAGAATCTGAACGGCAGGCAAGTATCGCTTGCGGATTACAAGGGCAAGATTGTTGTGCTTAATTTCTGGACAACCTGGTGCACTATCTGCAAGAAAGAGATGCCGGAGCTGGATCAGGCTTCGTCTATTCTGCAGAAGCGCGACGATGTAGTGCTGCTCGCCGTCAATACCGGAGAAGACCCGGAGACGGTGAAGCAGTATATGAAGGACAATGCCTATACGCTGCCGGTTCTGCTGGACCCTGATTCCACACTGTTCAAAGCATTCGGTCTAAGGGCATACCCCACGACCATTGTCATTCTGCGGGATGGTACCGTATATGGGGGAGTGGAGGGCGCCATTACGGCGGAATCCCTGCTCGAGCTGGATAAGCTGTGATGCTCTTCTATCATTGCGATTGCGCAATCGCCTGTTTTTCCGCCTGAGCGGGAGAACAGGTTTTTTTATTTCCAGGTAAGCGCTCGTTATCTTGAAGATGATTCCAGACGATTGTCCTTGGTATCACCTTTTACAAGAATCGCGCCATCAGAAGGAAACTTGCAAAACAGATGAAACTTGCGAAAACCGCACCGTTAATCTATGTCAATCTATGCTATAATATTGTCGATAGATTACTAATTTTGTATGGAGCGTAACAACCTGTGAAACCTGATGTCAGTATTCTGATCCTTAATTACAAAACGCAGCGTCTGACTTTGGACTGTATACAGTCGGTATATGACTCGGAGACGAACTACTCCTACGAGATTATTGTGGTCGACAATCATTCCTCCGACGGGTCGGTGGAAGCGGTCCGGGAGCGGTTCCCGGAAGCGAAGCTGATTGCCAATTCGGAGAATGTCGGATTTGCCAAAGGAAATAACCAGGCGATGGAGATCGCAGACGGGCGCTATGTGCTGTTGCTGAACTCGGATACGGTAGTCCGCCGGGATACGCTGGAGACGATGATCGCCTTCATGGACAGCCGGCCGGATATCGGGGCATCGGGCTGTAAGGTGATTTTGCCGGATGGAAGTCTCGACAAGGCCTGCAAGCGCGGGTTTCCGACGCCTTCGGCGTCTTTCTACTATGCGTTCGGCTTCAGCAAGCTGTTCCCTGACAATCCCCGGTTCAACGGCTATCAGCTCGGGTATCTTGATCCGAATGATGAGTATGAGGTGGACTGCCTGGTCGGCGCCTTCATGCTGGTCCGCCAGGAGACGATCCGGCAGGTCGGCGGGCTGGACGAGACTTTCTTCATGTATGGCGAGGATTTGGACTGGTGCTACCGCATCAAGGAAGCCGGCTGGAAGATTTACTACTACCCGAGAACGCTGATCATCCATTTGAAAGGCGGAAGCGCGCGCCGCAGACCGCTCAAAATTATTTATGAATTCCATCGCGCTATGATCCTCTTCCATCATAAACATTACCGTAGGAAGTATTTCTTCGCGGTTAATGGCGCCGTATATGCGGGGGTGGGCGTCAAGTTTGCCACAGCGCTGCTGCGCAATGCCTTGACGGCTGGCAGAGGGAAGCCCGCACCGGCCCCCGATCTTACTGCTCTGGGGCAGACAGCGAACCCGTCCGACAACAATTCCGAGGTGAGATTATGATCCGCCGCAACCAGCGGTTTTTGACCCAACTGTATATGGTGGCCGACTTTATCGTCATCCAGATCGCGTTCCTGTTCTCCTGGTGGCTGAAATTCAAGAGCGGCTGGATGCCTTACGAGAACCATATGCCGGTAGAATCGTATGCCTACTGGAGCATGGTGTACGGGGCGATTGCCGTATTGATGGGGATTCTATTGTCCCTGTATCTTCCCAAGCGCAAGAAGCGCTTCGCGGATGAATTTCTGAAGATCTTCCAGGTGAATGGACTGAGCCTTCTGATTCTGCTCGGCCTGATGTACTTTCTGCGCGAGATCGATATTTCACGTCAGTATCTGACCGTATATATCAGCACCATTATGCTCTCCACCATGCTCTACCGCTACGTGCTGAAGAAGATGCTGAAATCGTTCCGGGAAAAAGGCTTCAACCGCCAGTTCGTCCTCATTCTCGGGGCGGGTACGCTGGGTAGACGAATTTATGATAATCTCGCCAATTACCCTGAACTCGGCTATGAGATTATCGGCTTTCTGGATGATTACCAGACCTGGGACCCTCTTGAAGCGAAGAGATATAAGCCGATTCTCGGAAAAATTGACGAGCTGCCGGGTCTGCTGGATACGATGCTGATCGACGAGGTGGTGCTTGCGCTTCCTCTGGATGTGCACCACAAGTTCCCTACCATTATCGCAACCTGTGAAAAAGCTGGCGTCCGCACCCTGATCATCCCCGACTTCTTCGATTATTTGCCGGCGCGTCCGTACTTCGATAACTTTGCAGGCATGCCGATGATCAACGTCCGCGACATCCCGCTGGATCTGACCGGGAACCGGATGGCCAAGCGGGCATTCGACATCATATTCTCGCTGTTCGCCATTCTGGTGACAAGCCCAGTGATGCTGGCTGTTGCGGTAGGTGTGAAGCTCACATCACCAGGTCCGGTGATTTTTTGCCAGGAGCGGGTGGGGCTGAACCGCAGAAACTTCACCATGTACAAATTCCGTTCCATGCGCATGCAGCAGGACGAGGAAGAGGATACCGGCTGGAGCACACCGGTGGACCCCCGCCGGACCCGGTTCGGAACCTTTATCCGGAGAACGAGCCTGGATGAGCTGCCCCAATTCTTCAATGTGCTGATGGGCCATATGAGCGTCGTTGGTCCCCGGCCGGAGCGGCCGTATTATGTCGAGCAGTTCAAGGGCGAAATCCCGAAGTATATGGTCAAGCATCATGTGCGGCCCGGCATTACGGGCTGGGCGCAGAGCAACGGATTGCGCGGGGACACCTCCATCGAGGACCGCATCAAGCATGATATTTTCTACATCGAGAACTGGTCGCTGCTGTTCGATATCCGGATTATCTTCAAGACGATCCGCAACGGCTTTGTGAACAAGAACGCCTATTGAGTGAGCTATCATACTTGATCTTCCCCGTCTCGCCGGGCAACGGCGGAGCGGGGAATTGTTTTTTTACAAGACATTAGGCAAAGGAATCCTGTATATGAAGAACAAAGCAGTCCTGACATTTGCGATTTTTCTCTCATTGATCATCCTTCCGGTGGCGATATGGCCGCACGGCTCCAAGAAGCAGGCCGGCACCGGTTACGCCGCATACCGTATTGTCGCCCATGCGATGGGCGGGATTGACGGTCACCCGTATACGAACGCTTTTGAAGCATTCGTCGCTAACTATGAGAAGGGCACCCGGCTGTTCGAGACGGATCTGCTGCTGACCAGCGACGAAAGGCTGGTGGCGAGGCATGAATGGACGCAAAATATGAGCAAGCTGCTGAACCAGTGGGATACGCTGCCTGCCGACAAGCGGGAGGGAGTTCCGGCATATGCGGACTTCATGGACACGCCGATCCTCGATATTTATTCCGCCATGGATTGGGACACGGTCCTTGATCTGCTTGAGCATTATCCGGATGCCTATATAGTGACGGATATCAAGAAATCAGGCTCTAAATCCATAATGGATGAGTTTGAAATGCTGGTCGACGCCACGCAAAAGCGTGATCCGGCCCTGCTGAACCGGATTATCCCCCAAATCTACAATCGGCCAATGCTGGAGCAATTGAATCAGATCTATGCTTTCCCGGAGGTCATTTATACGCTGTATGAGTCGCCGGACAGCGATGAACAGGTGATCGATTTCGTGGAGCAGACCGGCGTGAACATTACGATGCCCGTCAGCCGGGCGAATAAGAACTTTATCTCGAAGCTGAAGGATGCCGGGGCACGCGTCTACGTGCATACTCTCAACGAGCCGGACGACATCGGGAAGCTGTACCGGTTGGGCGCGGACGGGTTCTACTCGGATTTCATATCGGAGGACGAGCTTGAGAAATCGGGCGCGCTGCGCCGTATCTCCTGGGGATTTGGCGGATAACCTGATCTATAGGGGCATTGATGTGACGCGGCGGTCTTATCCGCCTTCGTGGACGCAGAACCTGCTGATTCAAAAGGCGAAAAAATGTTCGCCTTTTTGGGCTGAATTAAATTGACAGGCCTATCCTGCTATTTTAACATAGACTGTACAAGACGGGTGGCAGACGCCCTGTTAGGGCTTCAGCATTTTGTATAAGCTCACTTAAAGAAGGTTGGTATTCCATGAATACGGCGCGTCAAATGATAGAAACGTGGCAGCATGTCTTCAAGCTCGATCCCGACCGGACGATCGGAGAACGGGAGCTGGAGGCGGTATGCCAATCCGGAACCAATGCCATCCTTGTCGGAGGCTCATCCGGCCTGACGTATGACAATACGGCGGAACTGCTGGAGCGAATTTCCCGCTATAAGATAACATGCGCCCTGGAAGTGTCCGATCTGGCAGCCGTTGTTCCCGGTTTCGATCTGTATCTGATTCCGATGGTGCTGAACACGCCCGATCCAGCATGGATTGTGGGGCAGCACCGGGCAGCCATCGAACGTTATGCCGACTTTATTCCCTGGGAGAGTCTGATTGCCGAGGGATACATTGTGCTGAATGAGCATTCGACCGTCGCGCGCGTAACACATGCGGAGACGTCTTTGACTCCGGAAGCGGCCGCGGCCTGCGGCCATATCGCCGACAAGCTGATGTCGCTTCCGGTTGTCTATCTGGAGTACAGCGGCCGGTTCGGCGACCTGGAGACGATGGCTGCCGTACGCGAAGCGGTGGGACATGCCCGTCTGTTCTACGGAGGCGGGATCGCCGGAGCGGAGGATGCTGCCCGGGCGGCAGGATTGGCCGATACCATTATAGTAGGAAATATTGTCTATCAAGACTTAGATCGCGCGCTATCCACGGTTGGCGCAGTTAAGGCGCGAAGCGTATAGTGCTTGTATTTGAACGAAGCCTTTTCAGGCATTGCAGAAAGGGGCATGCTATTCATGCAATCCGTTAACATAATTGATGCTGTAAGCCGGTTGAATCCGCCGCAGCGGCAGGCGGTCGAGGCGACCGAGGGACCGCTGCTCATCATGGCCGGGGCCGGGAGCGGCAAGACCCGGGTGCTGACGCACCGGATCGCCTGGCTCATCTCGAACCGGAAGGCCCCGCCATGGGCGATTCTGGCTATTACTTTTACCAATAAGGCCGCCCGCGAGATGCAGGAGCGTGTATCCCGGCTTGTCGGACCGGATGGACGGGATATTTGGGTGTCCACGTTCCACTCCATGTGCGTCCGCATTCTGCGCAAGGATATCGAACGGATCGGATTTACCTCCAACTTCTCGATCCTCGATTCCACGGACCAGCTGTCCGTCATCCGCGCCTGCATGAAGGAGCTGAACATCGATACGAAGAAATTCGAGCCGAAGGCGGTTCAGTCTATGATCAGCACGGCCAAGAACGAGCTCGTTACGCCGCAGCAGTACGAGATGAAGATCGGGGACTATCTCGAAGGGCTTGTCTCCAAGATCTATAAGCTGTATCAGAAGAAGCTCAAGAGCAACAACTCGCTTGATTTCGATGACCTGATCATGACGACGATTCAGCTCTTCAAGGAAGTGCCGGAGGTGCTGGATTTCTACCAGCGCAAGTTCCGCTATATCCATGTCGATGAATACCAGGATACGAACCGGGCGCAGTATATGCTCTGCCGCATGCTGGCTGACAGCCATCACAACATTTGCGTTGTAGGCGACAGCGACCAGTCGATCTACCGCTGGCGCGGCGCGGATATTACGAATATTTTGAACTTTGAAGAGGATTACCCCGAAGCCAAGGTCATTATGCTGGAGCAGAATTACCGCTCGACGAAGAACATCCTGAACGCCGCGAACGGGGTCATTGCGCTGAACAGCGGGCGGAAGCCGAAGAAGCTGTGGACGGACTCCGACGAGGGACCGAAGATCAAGGTTTACCGTGCCGACTCCGAACATGACGAAGGCTATTTCGTCACCGGCGAGATCAGCAAGAATGTGAAGCAGGGCAAGTCCTATCAGGATCACGCCATCCTGTACCGCACGAACGCCCAGTCCCGGGTAATAGAAGAAATTCTGATCAAATCGGATATTCCGTACCAGATCGTCGGCGGCATCAAGTTCTACGACCGCAAAGAAATCAAGGACTTGCTCGCCTACCTGCGGCTGTTGTCCAATCCGGACGACGATATCAGCTTAACCCGAATCATTAACGTGCCTAAGAGAGGGCTGGGCGACACCACGGTGTCCAAGCTGTCCGATGCGGCTGCGGCCCGCGGCGTTTCGATCTTCCAGGTGCTGGAGACGGTGGACGATCTCGGCTTCGCCGGACGGACGCGCAATGCGCTGGTGGAGTTCTACGACATGATTCTGGCGCTTCACCGGATGGTGGAGTTCCTGTCGGTGACGGAGCTGACGGAGAAGGTGCTGGAAATGTCGCAGTACAAGCTGGAGCTCCAGAAGGAGAATACGATCGAGTCCCGGTCCCGGCTTGAGAATATCGAAGAGTTCCTGTCGGTAACGATGGAATTTGAGAAGAATAATGAAGACAAATCGCTCGTCTCCTTCCTGACCGATCTGGCGCTGATTGCCGACATCGACAGCATGAACGACAGCGAGGAAGACCGCTCCGACGCCGTCGTGCTGATGACGATGCACAGCGCCAAGGGGCTGGAGTTCCCGACCGTATTCATCGTCGGCATGGAGGAAGGCGTCTTCCCGCACAGCCGCGCCTTCCAGGACAATGACGAGCTGGAAGAGGAGCGCCGGCTGGCGTATGTAGGCATTACCCGCGCGGAGAAGCAGCTCTTCCTCTCCTGCGCGCGCATGCGCACGCTGTTCGGCCGGACGACGCAGAATCCGCCGTCCCGCTTCCTCGAGGAGATCCCCGAGGAGCTGAAGGAGGACACGGCCGGGGCGGGTCCCGACCGGTTCCGCCGCGGCGGAGATTCCGGCGGCGCTTATGGCGCCCGCGGCTTCGCCGCCGGCGGGCGCAGCAACTTCGGCGGCCGGAGCACAGCGTCTCCGGCCCCGTCAGCCGCCCCGGGCTCCAGGGGCGGCGCGGGCTCGCCCGCTGCGGGACGCAGCAGCGGCGTGACCGTGACGTCCGGCGCTAAGGCGCAGCCGCGGCCGGCCGGGGGAGCGCACGCCGATTACAAGGCGGGCGACAAGGTCTCGCACGGCAAATGGGGCATTGGCACCATCGTAGCCGTGAAGGGAACAGGCAATGACATGGAACTGCAGATTGCCTTCCCGGCCCCGACGGGTGTGAAGAAGCTGCTCGCGAGCTTCGCCCCGATTACGAAGGCGGAGTGAGCGGAAGGCGCGGGTTCCGTTGGAATGCCGCGCCTTTTCTATGCAGCCGTCAGCTTGATGCCCGGACATTGTTCATTGCCGGGGCTCTTCTGGCTGCATATGGAACAATACAAGTAAGTAGCAAGATAAATTAAGTCACCCACGGAGGGATGTTCCCAGCATGGATGCAACTGAACGAATGAAAGAACTGGTAGCGGAGCTGAACAACTACAACTATCATTACTATACGCTGGACGCGCCGCTGGTCAGCGACAAGGAATATGACGCCTTGTACGACAAGCTGACGGCTCTGGAAGCGGAGAGCGGAGTTGTGCTGCCCGATTCCCCAACCCAGCGCGTGGGCGGGGAGCTGCTGAAGGGCTTCGTGCCCCACAGACATCTTGCGCCGCTCTGGAGCCTTGACAAGGCCCAGAACATTGAACAGCTCCGCAGCTGGAACACGCGCGTGCTGAAGCTGGTGAACGACTATAACGCCAAGAATCCGGATCAGCCTCTTCCGGAGCCTTGTTATGCCGTAGAGCTGAAGTTCGACGGGCTCACCTTGAATCTGACCTACCGGGACGGACGGCTCGTTCAGGCATCAACCCGGGGCAACGGGGTGACGGGCGAAGGCATCCTGGCCCAGGTCAAGACGATCAAGTCGATCCCGCTGACGATTCCCTTCACGGATGGGGTGATTGAGGTTCAGGGCGAAGGCATTATGAACCTGTCCGCGCTTGCCGAGTACAACAAGACGGCGGCCGAGCCGCTGAAGAACGCCCGGAACGGAGCGGCAGGGGCGCTGCGCAACCTGAATCCGAAGGTGACGGCCGGGCGGAAGCTGAGCGCTTTTTTCTATAACGTGGGATACAGCGAAGGGGTCCAGTTCCAAACTCATCAGGAGATGATGCAGTTTCTGCGGGACAACCGGTTCAAGGTCAATCCATACCTGACCTATTTCGAGAACTTCGATGACGTGACGGAGCAGTTGGCGGAGATTGAGGACGGGCGCTCGAAGCTCGATTATTTGATCGACGGCGCGGTTATCAAGGTCACTGATTTCCGCACCCGCGAAGTGCTGGGCTATACGGACAAATTCCCGCGCTGGGCGGTCGCCTACAAGTTCGAGGCCGAAGAGACGACGACGGTGCTGGAAGCGGTCGTATGGAATGTGGGCCGCACCGGCAAGATCACGCCGCTCGCGAAGGTGGAGCCTGTTGAGCTGGCGGGCGTAACCGTGCAGAACTGCACGCTGAACAATGTCGGCGACATCGAACGCAAAAATCTGAAGCATGCGCTCGGCACCCGCGTCTTTATCCGCCGCTCCAACGATGTCATCCCGGAAATACTGGGCAAGGTGACCGAGGAGAGCGACGGCGGTGAAATTGTGTTCCCGGATCATTGCCCGGCCTGCGGCTTCCCGCTGGAGATGCGGGGCGCGCATCTGTTCTGCAACAACAAGCTGAACTGCAAGCCGCAGATTGTGGCCCGAATTTCCCATTTTGCATCCAGAGATGCCATGGACATTGAGACATTCAGCGAGAAGACGGCTTCGCAGCTATACGATGAGCTGAGCGTCCGGGAGCCGGCCGATCTCTACGAGCTTACCCTGGAGCAGCTGGTGAAGCTGGAGCGGTTCGGCGAGAAGAAGGCGGCCAATCTGCTTCAGGCGCTTGAAGACAGCAAAGGCAGAGACTTGGCGTCCTTCCTGTTCGCGCTCGGCATTCCGAATACCGGGAAGGCGACAACCCGTATGCTGGCGGACCATTTCCGCAGTCTGGACGCGGTAATGCAGGCGAACGCGGAGGAATTGGCCGAGCTGCCGGATATCGGCGGCATTGTGGCGGAGAGCATCGTCGGCTATTTTGCCGATCCATTCATCGTGACAGGGATAAGTCGGCTGCTGGAGCTAGGCGTGAATCCGACAGCGCCGGAGGCCCCGTCCGCGCCGGTGGAGAATTCCTTCTTCAGCGGCAAGACGGTCGTGCTGACCGGCTCGCTGCAGCTGCTTACCCGTGACGAAGCGGCCGAGCGGCTGGAGGCGCTTGGAGCCAAGGTAACCGGCAGCGTCTCGAAGAAGACCGATCTCGTCATTGCTGGCGAGAAGGCGGGCAGCAAGCTGGCCAAAGCGCAGTCGCTCGGCATTCCCGTGATCGAGGATGAAGAGGAGCTGCTGCGGCTGCTGAACGGCGGAGCGGCTGAATAAGAAGCGCTCATTCGGGGGATGCACAGGAACGAATCAACGGCGTGTTGGGAACAGGCTGTGCATTTTTTTTCGAATAACGAATGCTCCCTCCGGAAAATCGGATGGCACATAAGGAAAGGAACCGAATGTGACATGGAACGGGATACAATTCTGCTGGTGGATGATGAGAAGGAAATTGTGGAGCTGCTGGAAATCTACTTCCGGAATGAAGGATACCGTCTGCTTAAGGCGTTCGATGGCCGGGAGGCGCTGGATCTGCTGCGCCGGGAGAAGGTCGATCTAATCATTCTGGATGTGATGATGCCGCGCATGGACGGACTGGAAGCTTGTATGAAGATCCGGGAGGAACGGCGCATGCCGATCATCATGCTGTCGGCCAAAGGCGGAGACCTCGACAAAATTGGCGGACTAAGCATCGGAGCGGACGATTATGTGGCCAAGCCGTTCAATCCACTGGAGGTGCTGGCGCGGGTGAAGTCGCAGCTTCGCCGCTATCATGTGCTGGGCGGGGAGCTGCGGGAGAAGGTTGCGGAGGGCGAATTGGTGTGTGATGATCTGATCGTGTCTCCGGTCAATCATGAAGTGACCGTTCAGGGACGGCCGGTCAAGCTAACTCCACGCGAATTCGCGATTGTCGAGCTGCTGGCTCGCCATCCGGGACAGGTGTTCAACGTCGAGCAGATTTACACCCGGGTCTGGGGAGAGCCGCCGATGGACAACGGGAACACCGTTATGGTGCATATCCGCAATATTCGGGAGAAAATCGAAGTCGATTCCAGAAAGCCCCGCTATCTTCATACGGTATGGGGAGTCGGGTACAAGCTTGACCGGATGAACTGACGGTAAGGAGAGAGAGCCGGTGAACTTTAAAATGGGCGGGACCAAATTCATATATACCGTGCGCTGGAAGTTTATTTACGCATTTGCGCTGAGTGTGCTCTCGGGCGGATTGCTGCTCTATGCCGGTTACCGGATGGTTCAATCCCTTCTCTATACGAATCCGTGGCCTTCCAACTCGCCTTATACTAGAGCGCTTCGCTGGATAATCAATCATTTCGGTTCGACGTCCGTGATGACGGCGGTGGGTATTTTTAGCTTTCTGCTGTTCTTCTTTATCTACTCCCGAAAAATCATTCTTTATCTGGAGGAGATCACAAGAGGCATCACCGAGCTTGCTTCGGAAGGCATGTCCCGCCGGATCGAGGTCCGGACCGGGGATGAACTGGGCGTGGTCGCCCTAACGATCAATTCGCTAGCCGAGCGGCTGGAGCGTTCCTGGGAAGAGGAGCGAAGCGCCGTGCGGGCGAAGAACGATCTGATCACCGGAGTGTCGCATGACCTGCGGACTCCGCTGACGTCGATTCTCGGTTTTTTGGAGTACATTGAACAGGACCGCTGCCAGGATGAGGTCGAGATGCGTTATTACACCGGGATTGCTTATGAGAAATCGCTCGTCCTTCAAAAGCTCATCGACGATTTGTTCGAATATACGCGGGTCAGCGGCGGCGGGCCGCAGCGGATTATGGAGCGAATCGACCTATCTGCGCTAGTACGACAGTTGGCCGTCGAATCCGGGCCGCTTCTGGAGCGCGCCGGGATGAAAATGGTGCTGGCCGGTGACGAAGGCCCCTGTTGGATCAAAGCGGCGCCGCTGGATTTGGTTCGGACGTTTGAGAACTTGATCGCCAATGCGGCCAAATACGGCAGCGCCGGAGGGCGGCTGGAAATTGGAATCATCCGAGAGCCCGCCAACGTGTCGGTGAGGGTCAGCAATTTCGGCGAGATGATTGCCGCCGCCGACCTGCCGCATGTATTTGAGCGGTTCTACCGCGCGGACAAATCCCGTTCCCGGCAGGAGGGCGGCTCCGGTCTTGGACTTGCGATTGCCAAGAGTATCACCGAAATGCACGGCGGCACCATTTCCGCTGTCAGCAATCCGGAGCGGACGGATTTCATCGTTACGCTTCCGTTGCTCTCCGACTGAACCATCTTAAGAAAGAGTTAAGAAAGATGGAAGGGGAATCTTAAAAACTTGCCGCTATACTGGTGCAAAGGGGACGCGAGCCAGACATGCCGCCGTCCCCCTTACCCGGAGGTGGCAGTATGCATCGCTTCAGAACCGTATCTTATGGCTATCTTTATATTTGTCTGGGAAGCGCCCTGCTAAGCGGCGCTTTTCTTGTTGCAGCCCGGCAGGTGCTGGGGTTCCTGTTCCGTACCCAGAGCGCCGATTCGTCCGCGGCTTGGTTTCATCTGGCGAAGTGGACGATCAATCACCTGGGCAGGACGCCGGTGGCTGCTGCTGCATTTACCCTGCTGTTCACCCTCTGCTTTGCGCTTCGCTCCAGGCAGTATGCCGCCGATCTGCGCGAGATTGCCCGGGGCGCGCGGGAACTGGCCGGGGGGAATGTGACCGGCAAGGTAAGGGTGATGTCCGGCGGCGAGCTGCGCGACATCGCCGTTAGTCTGAACCGTGCGATGACGCGGGATGGCCAGGATGGCCGGTCCGAGAAGCCCGGTGATGGGCACGGGGAGACCGACGATGACGCCGCTGCCGCTCCGCTGTCCGAACCGGCGGCAAGCGGGTCAGCAGGGGCCGGAGCGTTCGCCCGGACTGCTGCGATTGAGCCGGGTATGGGCGAGCGTAACCGGCCAGGGTCGGCCCCATCGGCTGCTCCGCTGCCCGCAAGCGGCGACTGGCTGGCGCTGGGTCTTCGCAGCCGCGCCCTTCGGCGCGGGCTGGAAGAGGCGGAGCTCGAAACGGATGCCATGGTAAGGCCCGGACGATTCCCTGAGCTTATAGAGGAAGCTCGGATATTGGAACGCATCCTCGAGGATCTGGCGGACCGAAGTCTGCCGCCCGCTATGGCAGAGCGCCTCGGTCTCTCTCGAAGGGGCGGCACGGGAGGCGGTCCCGATCCGAACGGCGGGATTGCCTATTCATCTGAAAGGGGCGCCGACCCTGCCGCCAGCCGCACAGCCGCAAGGAACGGCGCGGCGGACGCGGCACCCTTGGACGACGCATCAGCGGCTCTGCTCCACAGGGAGGAGCAGCCATGATGTCCATGCGCCAGCTTCTCCTTCGCCGGCGCTTTAGGCGCCAGGGCTATTCTCCGCGCGCCCATCGTCTTCCGAAGGCCTCCGGAACGGCTGCCGGGCCGCTGCGCCGGCTGCCGTACGCGGCCTTCGATCTCGCCGTAGTGCTTACAGGCGCATGCGTGTTGCTCTTATTCGGGCTGCGCCTGTATGGCGAGCAGACGCTCGCGCAGCAAGCCGACAAGCTGCTGCTGCCCCAATCGACCGTCCTGTTGGCGGCGGACGGCTCCGTAATGTCACGTATCCCGATCCCGGGCGGGGGCTACCGGGAGAATGCCGAGTCTGGCGAGCTCCCGCCTCTGCTGCTGGAGACGGTGATGGCGGTGGAGGACCGGCGGTTCTATGAGCATAAGGGCCTGGATTATCGCGGCCTCGCCCGGGCGCTGGCCAGCAACGTGTCCGCGATGCGGGTCGAGCAGGGAGGCAGCGGAATCACGCAGCAATTGGCGCGGAGCCTGTTCCTCAGCAGGAAGCAGACCGTTGCCAGAAAGCTGAAGGAGGCGGCAATCGCTATGGCGCTCGAACGCCATTTGTCCAAAGCCGAAATTCTCCGTCTCTATCTCAACGAGACGTATCTGGGGCGGGGTCAATATGGAGTCAAAAGGGCGGCGTTTTATTATTTCGGCGTCCGGGATTTAAAGGAACTGACACCCGCACAGGTTGCCCTTCTGGCGGGTATCCCGAAGGGACCCTCCATTTATAATCCGGTGGATCGCCCGGAGTTGGCCGTGAAGCGAATGCAGGAGGTGCTGGGCATTATGAAGAGCAACGGCCTCATCACCGCCGCCGAGGAACGGCGGGCGCTTCAGATCGGCCTGCACGGTGCTGCACTCTCCCCCGGAAGTGCCGCGGAGTACAGCGCGGCGGGTTATGTGGACGCGGCGCTCCAAGAGGCTTCCGCGCGGACCGGAATCCCGCTCGCGAAGCTTCGAGAGGGCGGCTACACCGTGACGACCGGATTGAACCCCTCGGCGCAGCGCGCTGCGGAAGCGGCCTTTCGGAACCCGGCCAACTTCCCGCCGGATGCGGGCGGCGAGCGGGTGCAGGGGGCGGTCGTCATCCTCGATTCCCGCACCGGTGAGGTCAAGGCTATGGTCGGCGGCCGTGACGAGACCGGCGGCGGCCTGAATCGGGCCGTTTCCGCCGCCCGGCAGCCCGGCTCCGCGATTAAGCCGATCCTCGTCTACGGACCGGCTTTGGAGAGCGGCAGGTTCACGCCGGATAGCCTGCTGCCCGACCGGCCGGCTTCCTACGGTGGATATTCGCCAGGGAATATCAAAGGCGTCTATCGCGGAACAGTGACGATGAACACCGCGGTCGAGCGTTCGATCAATGCGCCGGCGGTCTGGCTGTTGAATGAGGTGGGGGTGACGCCGGCCCTTGCTTTTGCGGCCAAGCTCGGGATTGAACTGCCTGCGGAAGACCGGCAGCTCGCCATCGCGCTGGGTGGCACGCACGGTGGAGTGTCGCCGCTTCAAATGGCGCAGGCGTACGGCGTGTTCGCTTCAGGCGGCCGCTTTAGCACTGGCCACCTCGTACGCGAGGTGCGGGATGGGTCCGGTCATCTGCTATACCAATGTACACCGGAGAGTCAGCAGGTCATCTCGGCGCGGACCGCCGAAATGATGACTGCCATGCTGGTTGGCGCCGTGAATGAGGGAACCGGCCGCAAGGCGCGGCTCAGCGGAAGAATGGTTGCCGGCAAAACCGGCACCACCCAGTTGGATATCCAGGGTGTACCAAGTGCGGCCAATCGGGACGCCTGGTTCGCTGGTTATACGAAGGGGTGGTCGGCGGCGGTCTGGATCGGATTTGATCGGACAGACCGGAATCATTACATGACGGATGGCGGCGGGACGGCGGCGGCTCTTTTTGCCGCGATCATGGGACCGGCCTTGAACGCCCTTCCCTAAACAAAAAATCAAATGCAAGAGCCGTTTCCGAATTTCGCCGGGAACGGCTCTTTGTTGTGGAACGAAACATCTCAGAAGTTTCATTCTTCAGCGCCCCGCCATTCTGCGCGGGAGACAGCCCGCTTTCCGTGCAGCCTGAAATGGCTGCCGGTATGCAATATGCATGAGGCTACCCCGCCGGGGTTTTCCGAAATTTCAGCGGAGTAAGCCCCGTCTCCCGTTTAAAAATAGTGCAGAACTGGGAATCCTTCGAGAACCCGGATTTTTGCGAGATGACGGAGATCGGAAGCTGGGAATGAAGCAGCAGCGATTTGGCATATTCGAGCCGCTTATTTTGCAAATACTGCTGGGGAGAGACGCCGGCCGTCTCTTTGAATAAATGCCTGAAGCGGTCATAGCTGTACCCGGACATCCGGGCGAGAGTCTCGATGGAAACACGCTGCCGGAAATGCTCGTCCATGAAGTTCATCGCATATTTGAGGCGGCCTCCGCCCGGCCGGATATGCTTGTTCAGTCCGACCAGACGGTGGATCTGGGTGGTCAGTTCGGTGACCAGAAGGTTCAGCATTTCGAAGAAATTCTCCTGCTGCTCGGTAAATTCATGCTCCATGCGGAACATCAGCTGCCGGATCGTATGCTTCTCATCATCCTCAAACACCTGGTTCAGATGGCGGATCGCTCCGTCCTGCCCGCAGTGGAAGCCGATGAACAGCAGCTCGGAGCCAATTAAGTGCCTCTCGTCATGCAGCGTCCGCGGCGCAATGAAAGCGAAAGTGTTCGGTTTGAAGCTGTACTGTGTGGAGCCGATCATGGTCGTTCCGTTTCCGTTCAGATAATAGACCAGCTCGTAGCATTCATGCTGATGAAGCTGGATATAGGTGTCCTTCGGATGATCAGTATGGAAAAGAAACAACAGACGACCCACTTTTTACCCTCCATTCTGGGATAGTTAGCCGAATCATAGAAAAAACTGACCGAATAAGGGTGATCTTCATCACTAATTATTGATATTATCCTAACAACAAATACATGGGACCGCAATGGAAAGAGGTTCTTATGTGAGGTTAACTGACGGAATGACGGACATGGGGCGGTAAGTGGAGAAAGGTATTTTTATTCATACTGAAGGAGTGAACCATACGGTGAGTACAAAGAGAAAAGCATTGTTGTTGTCGCTCGTCCTTAGTGTTGCAGCCATTCTGGGGGCCTGTTCGAAGCAGACGGAACAAGGCGCGGCCGAGTCCGCAGCCTCTTCTTCTCCGGCGGCAGGGGGAGGAACGCTGACGATTATGGCGGAGACCAGCTCTCATGCCGATGCGTTCAAGAGCATCATTCCGGATTTCGAAGCAAAGTATGGGGTGAAGGTAAAGGTCGTGGAGCTTCCTTACGATCAGTATCACCAGCAGTTGACGCTCAAATTCACCTCCGGCTCCGCCGACTTTGATCTGGCCTATGTGCCAATCGGCTGGGTTCCGGAGCTTCAGGTTCCGAACTACATCGTTCCGATCTCGACCGATCAGGCGGAGCTGGACAAGCTGAAGCTGGACGACTTCCCGGGAATCGGGAACGCCTACTTTGGCGACAAGAAGGAACTGTATTTTGTCCCCTATATGAATGAAACGCAGGGGATTCTGTACCGGACCGACCTGTTCAACGATGAGAAGGAGAAGGCCGCTTTCAAAGCCAAGTACGGGTATGATCTCGCTCCTCCGAAGACGATGCAGCAGTACAAGGAGATCGCCGAGTTCTTCAATCGCCCCGACCAGAATCTCAGCGGCGTGACGCTGATGGGTGAGAAGAGCATCCTGCTCGGCTTCGCTTTTTACAATCGGCTGTTCAACTACGGGGGCGATCTCTACGACGACCAGTACAAGCAGCAGTTCGACAATGAAGCGGGCGTGAAGGCGCTGAACGATTTGAAGGACTTGTTCCAGTACACCTCTGCTGCCGCGAAGCAGTACGGCTGGTCCGATGCGTCTGGCGAGTTCCTGCAGGGCCGCAGCGCGATGGCGGAAATGGCGACGACGATCGCCCAGGTCGCACAGGACCCGGCGCAGTCCAAGGTTGTCGGCAAGGTCGGCTTCAGCGCCATTCCGGCCAATGACGAGAATACGAAGGACATCAAGCGCTTCTATCTGCCTTACGGATTTGTCATGACCAAGGATTCCAAGCTGAAGCAAGAGGCGCTGGAATGGATCGAGTTCGCCACCAGTCAGGAAATGATGGAAAAAGCCGCTCCGGTCGGCAACATCCCGGCTCGCACATCGGCGTTGACCGGCACACTGTCCTCCGAGTACAGCTTCTACGCTCCGCATGCTGAAATTATGAATTCCTTCAAGCTTAAGCCGCTGCCGCTGATTCCCGAAGGAGCGACCATTACCGGCGATATTTTGCCAAGCGCGGTATCCCGGTTCCTGAACGGCGAGCAGACGGCGCAGGAAGCGCTGGACCAGGCCGCGTCGGAGTATGACGAATTGATGAGCTCGCGCGGATATTGAGACAAGGCCGGGCACAGCATAAGCGAAAAAGTGTGATGCATGGAGGGGCGCTCTCGCCCCTTCTCCAATTTTTCAGGTAAGGCGGTTAGTCTATATGTCTTCCGATTTGCGAGAGAAATGGTGGTTTGCCCTTCCGGGCGTGTTGATTATCGTGGTCGTGCTGCTCATCCCGATTGTGGCTGCTCTTGGCCTAAGTTTCTTTTCCTATCCGCTGCAGCGGCCCGATTTGGGCATCAGGTTCACAGGGCTGGATAACTTCTCCAGATTGCTGTCGGACAAAAACTTCTTCACCTCGCTGTGGAGAAGCGTGCTGTTCACGCTGGGGGCGGTGGCGGCCGAGCTTGTGCTTGGAATGATCCTTGCGCTCCTGTTAAAAGGAGAGGTCTGGGGGAAGACGCTGTTCAAGGTCGCTTTTATGATCCCGATGATGATGGTGCCTGTTGTAGTCGGCGTTGCCTGGCGTCTGTTCCTGCTGCCCGATTTCACTCCGCTCCAGACCATTTTCGGGTTCCTGCACATTCCGTTCAACCCGTCCAAGCTGCTGACCGAGCCGGGGTGGGCGATGTTCTCGGTCATTCTTGCCGATGTGTGGCAGTGGACGCCGTTTGTCATGCTCCTGATTTTGGCGAATCTCCAGGGGATTTCCCCTGAAATCTATGAGGCTGCCCAAATGGACGGAGCTTCGAAGTGGAGGGAATTCTGGAGGATAACGCTTCCGCTCGTCTTTCCATCGCTGCTGTCGGTCGGCATTCTGCGGGCCATGGACGCCATGCGGACCTTTGACCTTGTGTATATCCTGACCAGCGGCGGTCCGGGAACGGCTACCGAACTGCTGTCCATCTACAATTATAAAATCGCCTTCGGCCGGTACGATATGGGATACGCTTCGGCTGTATCCGTCGGTGTCATGCTGGTGTTGGGCGTCTGCATTTTCGGTCTGCTGGCTTACGTGAATCGGGGAGGGAAGCGAAGATGAGTGCAAGACGAGTGCGACGGAACCTGTTTAAAAGCCTCAAGACAGCCGTCTTGTGTCTGTTCCTGATTTTCTTCATGCTGCCGATTCTATGGGTCGTTCTCACCTCGATCAAGCTCCCGGTGGACCAGCTGGCGATTCCGCCTGTCTGGATTCCGGAGCATCCGGCATTCTCGAATTACGTGCAGCTGTTTCAGCATCCGGATTTCATGACCAGTCTGATCAACAGCCTGCTGATCGCAGGCGCGGCGACGCTGATTACGACCGTGCTGGGCGCTTTGGCAGCTTATTCAATCGAACGCTTCAGCACAGGCGGAAGCCTTCTGCCGAATGTACTGCTGCTCACGCGGATGATTCCGCCAGTGGTCGTCATCGTGCCCGTCTTTCTGTTCGCCTTTCGGGTACATCTGCTGGATACGCACATCCTGCTGATCCTGACGTACTCTGCGCTGAACATGGCGCTTGTGATCTGGCTGCTGCGCGCCTTTTTCGCCTCACTGGCGGTTGATATGGAGGAGGCTGCGCTGATCGACGGCTGTTCCCGGCTGAAGGCGTTCATCCGGATCGTATTGCCTGTGATCATGCCCGGAATCGCGGCAACCGCGCTGATCTGTTTTATTTTCTGCTGGAATGAATTTCTGTTCGCGGTCACACTGACGGGGGCGCATACGAAGACGATGCCGGTTTTGACGAGCACCTTTGTCAGCCAGAAAGGGCTGGACCGGGGGTTGATGTCCGCGAGCGGCATCATATCCAGCCTGCCTGTCATTCTGCTGACCGTATTTTTCCAGCGGTATCTCGTGAGCGGGCTTACGCAGGGCAGCGTGAAGTAAGCTTGTGGAATAGAACTCGAAGAAAGGGTGAATGGTTTGAAGAAAGTCATCATTGATTGCGACCCGGGAATGGACGACTCCCTGGCGCTAATTCTTGCAATTAAATCGCCGGAGCTTCAGGTGGAAGCCATTACGGCGGTTGCCGGTAATTATCCGGTTGATATAACGAGCGTTAACGCGTTGAAGGTACTGGAGTTGCTGGAGCGTACCGATATTCCCGTAGCAAAAGGGATGGGCAAGCCGCTTGTGCGTGACCTGCCCAACGATCCCTTCTCGCACGGCTCGGACGGGCAGGCGGAGGTCCATCTGCCTGCCCCCACAACTCCGCTTCACGACAGTCACGCGGTCGACGTTATCATCGAGACGGTGAAGCGGAACGCCGGGGAGATTTATATTGTGGCGCTGGCCCCTTTGACCAACATTGCGATGGCTATCATGAAGGCGCCGGAGATTATTCCGATGATCAGCGGGATTACCGCAATTGCCGGCCAGTACGGACTGAATCGCTATTCCACGGCGAACGCCACGGGGGACAATCCCCAGAGCGAATGGAATGTGTATGTCGATCCCGAAGCCGCAGACATGGTGTTTAAATCGGGAATTCCGCTGCAGGCCATCGGGCTGGATGTGTCCACCCATTTTGATGTCAATTTCACCGAGGCGGAGCTGGCGGAGCTCAAGAGTTCGCCCAAGCCCGAGGCGGCCGTGCTGTATCAAATGATTCAATTCGTGCTCGGCCGCGGCTTCGAGTCATATTGTGTCCTGATTGATTCTATGGCGGTCGCGGCTGTTATCGATCCTTCGCTCACTCAGTATTTGAAGGCCAAAGTAGGCGTTGAAACTAAAGGCGAGCTTACCCTCGGCATGACGATCATGGATTCGCGTCATCATCATGTATGGGGAGATTTGCCGGAAGTAGCAGTGGCCTATGAGGCCGATTACCGGCGCTTCCTCCGGCTGGTAATGGATACGGTGCTGGCTTAGTTTGAGCGAACCTGGCGAACCTGGCGGATCGGGGAACCCCAATTCAACCTGTCTCCAGTCGTTCAATCGCTAAGCGCATCATCCTGTATTCCATATTTTTTGAGATAAGCCTTGACCTCTTGCAGATGCACGGTAAAGTATTTGTTGCTTTCTTTTATCTTATTGTTGGCAGAAACAAAGCTGAATTTGGCGGGCGATGACGGGGCCAGCGCCTTCTTGAACAGAATAACGGCTTCCAGTTTAGCTTTCATTCCTTTAATGTAATCTTGGTGAAGGACGGCCAATTCCGGATTATCGGTTTTGATTTTCTTGGATTGGGCAAGGGCTTGCGTCACGTTCGGCACAATGACCTTATCGTAGGCGTAATAAGCCTGCTTCCGGGTCGAAGTTGTAGCGAGCTGATACTTGGCATAATACGTCTGGGCGACATCGTCATATTGCTCCACTTTCTCGAACTGCCGCTTATATGCCCAGTAGTCTTTCTCTTCTTGACTGGATGTATTTAGCAATCCTTTTTAACAAATCTAACTTCTCCTTTTTGGGTATTTCCAACAGCTTGTCCTATTTCTGAACAGGCGGCAATGAAGTATGAGACTTGTGTCCTATCGCATATAAAAAGCAAAGGCAGCCCCTGATCGTCAGGGACTGCCTCTTTTCGTGCAAGACTTCTCAATCCGATCGCGGTTACAGCGTCTGCTTCTTCCCCGGCAGCCAGGCGTCGATGTCATATCCCCGCTGCTCCCAATAGCCGATATGGTCGCTGTCAATCAGCTCAATCCGGTTTAGCCATTTCACGGACTTATATGCGTACATCTGAGGCACGACGAGCCGGACTGGGCCGCCGAGCTGATTGGAGATCGGCTTGCCGTCATGCAGGACGGCGACGAGCACATCTTCCATTTTCGCCTGATCCAGAGTAAGCGCGTCGGTGTATACGCCGTCCCCCGAGTAGAACTTGACGGTGGTCGCCGTGCTCTTCACACCGGCCATATCCAGCAGACGGGCGAGAGGGATGCCTTCCCAGGTGTTCTTATAGACCGACCAGCCGGTAATGCAGTGAAAATCGCTCACCTGCACCTCCCGCTGAAGCTTGAGGAACTGCTCCCAGTTCCAGGTGAAGGTCTGGTCGACCAGACCGTCGATTGTGAACGACCAGTTGGAATTGTCGAATGCGGGGATATCCGTCACCGTGTAGACGCGGAAATTGCCCTGAGCGCCGCCTCCGATCGGAGGAGAGGACTGGGCCAGCGGTGCGGGATCGGGAATCATCTTGTTGGCGTTGTCTGCCGAAGTGTCCCCGGGGGACAGCTGAAGCGAGCGGCCCATCCAGCGCACGAATGTCGGACCAATCGTCAGAGCAAGCCCGGCTCCTACGGCAACCTTGATGAAGCTGCGCCGGGTGTAGACAGGCTCGGGTCTCTGTCTGTGTGCCTGTGTCCCTCCTCCTGCGGCCGCTTCCGTCTGCTGATCCTCTTCCGGCCGGATGGACCGCTTGCTTGGTTCCTTCAGCCAGCGGGTTCTGGTGATGGAATGATAAATAATGACCGGAAGGCCGATCCAGGTGAACAGATCATGGATCAGGAGCGCTGCATTGGCGGCGCGAGGGCCGGCTGCTCTGTACTGCCACAGCACGATGCCCGACAGAATCCATCCGGCCAGCAGCAGCAGAACGAACAGGACGTTCGCCTTTTGCGCCGTTTTACCCTTGAGTCTCTTCCAATGCTTGGCGGCCAGGAACAGATAATAGATCACCTGAATGAGCAGCAGCAGTCCGATATAAGTATGCGCCCACTTCAGCCAGACCCGCCCTTCGCCCAGCCACTCTCTCCAGAAAGCCCCGATCAGCATAAGGCCGCTTACCGACAGGAACAGCACCAGCCAGGCATTCCACGCATGAATGGACACCAGTTTTTTGCCATAGCCTTTCCGGATGCGAGCCAGCGCCTCTTTGATCATCACTTAAGCCTCCTTCCCGGTTTGGAAAACAGCGGTGTTTTAAATTTTAATTAATTGATTTAATTGTACCGCAAGTGGCGGCGCTTTAAAAATAACTTCGCATTTCCGCGAGGAAGCAGCGCAACAAGGCTCAAGATCTCTCTTCGAGAATCCTGAGCCTTGTTATATACATAATGAGGTAGCTTACCAACGGAAGGTCTGCGTTCACGTTCGCCTCTTGCGTTCCAAAGAAGCAATGATGCAGGCGGTCCAGTATTTTGACCACATCCAATTGAGGGTAAGTCCCTTCTCTTAAGCTTCTGCCCACTCCTCCAATTGGCTGTCTCCGGGAAGCAGCAGCGCCAGAAGGCCGAGAAGCGGCAGGAAGCCGCAGGCGATGAATACCCGGGTGATTCCGATTTCATCGATCATATGGCCGATTAACAGGGAGCCGATTCCGCCGAGACCGAAGGCCAGGCCTGTTACTAATCCGGACACGGTGCCGATATTGCCGGGATACAGCATTTGCGCGTAAATGACCGTAACCGAGAAGCTGGACAGCAGAATGAATCCGCCAATGAGCAGCAGCACGCCGGCCCAGAATTGACTAACAAAGGGCAGAGCCAATGCGAACGGAACGGTTCCTACCATAGAGAGAAGGATCAGGTTTCTCCGTCCGAAGCGGTCTGCCAGCGGCCCGCCGAACAGGGTGCCGACAGCCCCCGCCGCGAGATACATAAAGATGTAATTCTGTGCGCTGTTCAGCGCAAGCCCGTATTTATCCATTAAATAAAACGTGTAGTAGCTGCCTATAGCTTGGCCATACCAGGAACGCACAAAGACGAGCAGAACCAGAATAACTGTTGCGCGAAAAATGCTTTTGCTCCTGGCAGGGTCGATAGCACGCGAAGCGGCTTTTTTGCGGAAGGTATAGCCGGCGTTCAGCATTTCCCGGTACCAGCGGGCTACATAGACCTGAACGGCAACGCCGGCAGCGGCGATAGCGGTAAAGCCCAGTGCGCCTATTTGCCCGAAGGGAATGAAGATCCATTTGGTGAGGAGTGGGCCTAGCGATTGACCGGCATTTCCTCCAACCTGAAAGATGGATTGCGACAGGCCCTTTTTCAGACCGGCCGCCATATGGGCTACCCGCATCCCCTCGGGATGAAAAGCGGCGGAGCCGAATCCGATCAGCACCACGGAGAGCAGAACCAGGACGTAGTTATGAGCATATGCCAGCAAAAGAACGCCCAGAAGCGTGCTTCCCATCCCAAGCGGGAGAAGGATCGGCCGCGGATGACGGTCCGCTGCATAGCCGATAACCGGCTGAATGAGCGACGAGGTGACATTGAGCGCGAACGCGATCCATCCAACTTGAGCGAATGACAGCAGCATATTGTTTTTTAGGATCGGGAAGATCGCCGGAATCACCGCCTGGATCGAGTCGTTAAACAGATGAACGAAGCTGACGGCCAGCAAGATGCGGTATATTGTGGCCTGCTGCAAATTAGGCTGTGCCTCATCCGCCGCCTTGGCAGTGGAGAGAGCGGGGGCAGAATGATTTCTCATAAGGGCTCCTTCCTTTTAATAACACTAAACATACCCGCTAGAATATTAAGGGGCAATGACTTTTATAGAGTTTATATCACGCCTGTTGATTATCAAGTTTCTGGAATTTTAAGACACGACAAATAGACATACCTATCCAAAATCTTAGCGATTGCGATGAGCCACTCCACTTGCCATTGGTTGGTCTGCATACATTCCTTAAAACGAATCAGGGGAATGGATTTGCACGCAATAATATGAGATTTGGAACGAACATAGAGCCACTTCAAGACCACATAGGTCATGAGAGCAGCGAACAACTGATTAAATACGGCATTCTTGGTGGTTCCAAAGAGAATGGGTACATTTAAGTTTTGCTTGATCCACCGAAAGAACACTTCGATGCCCCATCTGGCCTTGTACATGTCAGCGATTTGTTCCGCAGACCGATGCTTAAGATTGGTAGCGACTCTTATTTCATGACCATAATCATCCGTGAAAATGACCACGCGATGTCGAAGCTTCGATTGACATTGCGGCGTCCCCAAATAACAAGTGACGTCCTTGACGACATTTGAGGTTGCTTTCCTTTCTCGTTTTAAGGAACGAGATTGCACTAAGGTCACATTCTCTTTGATCCGAGTGACGAAAAATTGTTGTTCTCGCACATACTGATCAAAGCGCTTGATTTTTCCGTACGCGCGATCATTGACCAGAATGTAGTCTTTGTGGGCAAGCCGTTCTCCAATAGGTCCGTCGTGAGCAGAGCCGATGGTTTCAATCACCTGAACCGGCTGCTCCGTGCTTGCCGCAAATGCCACATGCAGTTTAATTCCTGCGCGTTCTCCATGAAATAAGGCCCAGGGCAGTCTGGTTTTTCCTACCGTGAGGGTCGTAGAGTCCACCAGCAACAGGTTCTTGGGAATACCCAGATGACGTTTCGTGGCCCGATTACATTTTGAGAGAAGTCGATGAAATAATTGCTTGAACAGCTCATACGGCACTTCACTGGCTTTAGAAGAGAAGGTAGAGTAACAAACGGGCATCAAGCCGCATGTCACCGCTTTTCCTACGCCCGAGCGGTAGCTATCCCACTGGCCTAAGGCCGAGTGCATAAAGAAAAGGAGCAGTTGGCTTGCTGTAAACTTGGTCGCTGTGTCCTTATACTTCAATTCTTGCAGAATTTCATGTACATCTTCTTCCGTCAATAACGTTTGAACTAAGGTGGTGAACGTGGTAGACTTTTTCATGAGGTCGCCTCTTTCGAATCGAGTTCTGTGGTGGAATCGATTTTACCGAAAGAGCGGCCTTTTTTCAATTTTGGTATTCCTTATTTTGGGTAATCAACAGGCGTGAGTTTATATGATTAATAAAAAAAGGGTTGCGCTCATCATACAGGCGTGGTATATTATTTCTTGCGGCTCGAAAGGTTATGTTGAAATAAAGCGCATGACTGAAAAAAGAGTTGCAAATGAATAACTAATATGTTATCATAAAATTCCTGTGTGCGATGTTGTAATGATGTCGAGTGCAGGGGCAAGTTCTTTGAAAACTGAACAAATGAACGCGTTAAGAATAGATTCATGCAAATGAATCGTCAGATTCAAAATGAGCAAATCAGCTTTTCATTAATGGAGAGTTTGATCCTGGCTCAGGACGAACGCTGGCGGCGTGCCTAATACATGCAAGTCGAGCGGAGTGGTGAGGGAGCTTGCTCCCGATCCACTTAGCGGCGGACGGGTGAGTAACACGTAGGCAACCTGCCCTTCAGACTGGGATAACTACCGGAAACGGTAGCTAATACCGGATAATTCCTTTCTTCGCCTGAAGGAAGGATGAAAGACGGAGCAATCTGTTACTGAGGGATGGGCCTGCGGCGCATTAGCTAGTTGGTGGGGTAACGGCTCACCAAGGCGACGATGCGTAGCCGACCTGAGAGGGTGAACGGCCACACTGGGACTGAGACACGGCCCAGACTCCTACGGGAGGCAGCAGTAGGGAATCTTCCGCAATGGGCGAAAGCCTGACGGAGCAACGCCGCGTGAGTGATGAAGGTTTTCGGATCGTAAAGCTCTGTTGCCAGGGAAGAACGTTCTCTAGAGTAACTGCTAGAGAAGTGACGGTACCTGAGAAGAAAGCCCCGGCTAACTACGTGCCAGCAGCCGCGGTAATACGTAGGGGGCAAGCGTTGTCCGGAATTATTGGGCGTAAAGCGCGCGCAGGCGGCGATTTAAGTCTGGTGTTTAAACCATGGGCTCAACCTGTGGTCGCATCGGAAACTGGATGGCTTGAGTGCAGAAGAGGAAAGTGGAATTCCACGTGTAGCGGTGAAATGCGTAGAGATGTGGAGGAACACCAGTGGCGAAGGCGACTTTCTGGGCTGTAACTGACGCTGAGGCGCGAAAGCGTGGGGAGCAAACAGGATTAGATACCCTGGTAGTCCACGCCGTAAACGATGAGTGCTAGGTGTTAGGGGTTTCGATACCCTTGGTGCCGAAGTTAACACAGTAAGCACTCCGCCTGGGGAGTACGGTCGCAAGACTGAAACTCAAAGGAATTGACGGGGACCCGCACAAGCAGTGGAGTATGTGGTTTAATTCGAAGCAACGCGAAGAACCTTACCAGGTCTTGACATCCCCCTGAATCGCCTAGAGATAGGCGCGGCCTTCGGGACAGGGGAGACAGGTGGTGCATGGTTGTCGTCAGCTCGTGTCGTGAGATGTTGGGTTAAGTCCCGCAACGAGCGCAACCCTTGACTTTAGTTGCCAGCAGGTCAGGCTGGGCACTCTAGAGTGACTGCCGGTGACAAACCGGAGGAAGGTGGGGATGACGTCAAATCATCATGCCCCTTATGACCTGGGCTACACACGTACTACAATGGCCGGTACAACGGGAAGCGAAACCGCGAGGTGGAGCCAATCTTATAAAGCCGGTCTCAGTTCGGATTGCAGGCTGCAACTCGCCTGCATGAAGTCGGAATTGCTAGTAATCGCGGATCAGCATGCCGCGGTGAATACGTTCCCGGGTCTTGTACACACCGCCCGTCACACCACGAGAGTTTACAACACCCGAAGTCGGTGGGGTAACCCGTAAGGGAGCCAGCCGCCGAAGGTGGGGTAGATGATTGGGGTGAAGTCGTAACAAGGTAGCCGTATCGGAAGGTGCGGCTGGATCACCTCCTTTCTATGGAGTACAAGCTTTCTGCAGGAAAGCGTACATCGAGAGCATATGCTCGTCAT